>CAZOXW010000003.1:81862-175339 GCA_964583925.1 uncultured Bacteriovorax sp. | reverse complement strand
TTTTTTTAAATTAAAAACTAGAGAGCTATCATTTTTATTTTTTGGTATCCCCATTGTTGTAGGGCAGTTTAATATAGATAGCAATTCCTAAAATACCAATGAGTCCACCGATTAAGATGTCAATGATTCTAAGCCACGCAAGATTCGTGCTTGATAGGGTACTTGGTCTTGATAGTTCAATTAAGATAAAAACATAAGTTGAAATAAAAATATTTCCAAGCATAAAGTTTCGTCCTATCGCATAGGGCATGAGAAAACAACTAAAAAAAATCAGAGCAATTGGAATTAATATTGTAAATTTAAACATGGGGAGAAATATTAATGCTACGATAATTCCTAAGATTGTCCCAATAAAGCGTTGGATTGCACGAAGATAAGTTCCTTCACGGTCAGGAATCATTACGATAATAACAGTGCCAACAACCCAGTACGAGCGATCTAGTTTTAAAAAAGATGAAATGAGATAGCTTAAGAGCACAAAGAGGGAGAGTGTGATTGAAAAAAAGTTGTTATCAAGATTTTTTAAATTTGCTTTGAGCATTTTTATTTTTTTGGCATAAGTGTATGCACTTCCTTGATTTAGTTTTGCTCCGATCAATACTAAGAGTATATATAAAATAAAATTAAATAGAGCGTAGACCGCTCCACTTTCTACATGAGAAAAATCTAAGCTAAGGCCTGCAACAGTCACAATATTTAATGAACTAAAAAGTAAGATCCTTTCAAGCTCAAGATTTCTAGATTTATTTTTGCCGAGTAAAAAAGTGGCAATAAAAACAATGCTTAAAAGATAAAACTTTGAATGAGAAACAAGTATCCCGATGAAATAGGAAAAAATAAGACAGATACTTACAATTGTTAGATGGGGTAAGCGATCTTTTAGTTTTCCTTGATGGTCATTTAAAGTTAATGCCATTCCTAGCAGTGATCCTAAAATTGAAATTTCAAGTTGACCTAATAAATGGCCTAGAACTAGAGGGAAAATTGTCGTAATCCCACAGATAAGCATTTTGTTTATTGGAAAAACAACGTGAGGTTCAAGTCTAAATGATCTTTTCAAAAGATTTAACAAATTCATGCAAGCACATATTACTACTATTTTCTTTCAATTGTTCTACTCCTTGGGGGTAGAAAAGGCCATGAAATTAAACTTGAGTTTGACAAAAAAACAAATAAAGAAAAAGATTAATTTAAGAAGACTACTAATGAATTTGGTGAAATTCCAAAACTGTCCCGCAACGGTAAAGTCCGATCTTAGAGCTTCCTTTATTAACTCATTCTCCGAGGCAGAGATTTATGAGATGTCTAAACACATCTATATCCTTACAAGAATTACCTGGTGAAATTAGTTTGATCTTTGAGATTTCAAACTGTCCGCACCGTTGTCCTGATTGCCACTCTAAAGAACTTTGGGGAAATGTTGGTTCTGAATTGACGAGTGAATTATTTCAAAAAGTACTTTATTCTTATAAAGACTACATCTCGGCGGTCATATTCTTTGGTGGGGAATGGGATAATGATCTCGTGCTTTTTTTAAAATTTGTAAAGAGTCTTAATTTAAAGACTTGCTTGTATACTGGCGCTGATGATGTAAATCAAATTTTAAGAAATGAATTAGACTATCTAAAAACAGGAAAATTTATTTCTGAGCTGGGTGGCCTTGATTCTCCTATTAGTAATCAAAAATTTTGGGATTTAAAAAATAATACTTTGATGAACAATCTGTTCATTAAAGATAACACACACACAACGCACACTGTTTTAAAAAAAGGAGAGCACGATGCTAAAATTGACAGAGGAGCAAGTTGATTTAAAAATCAAGTTTATTAATGACTATTTAAATGCTGAAAATGCGGCCAGTGGATCAAAGTTTGATGCTAACGCAAATGTTTCTTTTAAAAACATTGCAACGCTTGAGGCAGAGTTAAATAAAGACATCAACATTCAGGTAAATCGAACTTTAGTTTACAAAAAAATTGCGCAAATGTTTGGATTAGATTTGGCCAATGAATACTTAAGACAAATCAACAAACATGAAATTTACGTACATGATGAAACTTCGCTAAAACCATATTGTGCCTCGATTTCAATGTATCCATTCTTGCTAAATGGCATTAAGGATTTAGGCGGAGAATCTCTTCCACCAAATCATCTTGAGAGTTATTGTGGATCTTTTATCAATTTGATTTTTGCGGTGTCGGCCCAGTTTGCTGGTGCGATCGCAACGGTAGAGTTTTTACTTTATTTTGATCATTTTGCTCGAATTGATTATGGAGAAGACTATTTAAATACTAATACAAAAATGATTGAAAATCATTTTCAGCACATCGTCTATTCTATAAATCAACCAGCAGCTGCACGCGGATACCAATCAGTTTTTTGGAATATATCGATCTATGATGAAGCCTATTTTGAAAGTTTGTTTGGAAGTTTTGTATTTCCAGATGGTGATAGGCCAAAATATGAAAGTGTAAAAAAATTACAATTTTATTTTATGAATTGGTTTAATGAAGAACGAAAAAAATCAATTTTGACATTTCCAGTAGTAACTGCGGCCATGTTGATTGATGAAAATGGGCCGGTTGATGGAGACTTTACTGATAGTTGTGCCAAAGAACTTTCGCGTGGGAATTCATTTTTCATCTATCAATCTAAAAGTGCGGACTCACTTGCTTCTTGCTGTCGATTAAGAAATGAAATTTCTGACAATACATTCAGCTATTCATTAGGGGCCGGAGGAGTTTCAACCGGATCTGTCAATGTTATTACGATTAATATGAATCGATTGATTCAAGATGGCCGAGATTTAAAAACAGAAGTTTCAAAAATCCATCGTTACCAAATTGCCTATAAGAGTCTAATGGAAGAATTTTATAATAAAGGGATGTTGCCGGTTTATTCTGCTGGTTTTATTTCGCTTAAAAAGCAGTTTTTAACTATTGGAATAAATGGAATGGTTGAAGCCGCTGAATCAAAGGGGATAGTTCCAGGAAATAATGAGGAATACATTACATTTGCACGCGATCTTTTGAAGATTATCTATGATGAAAATATTAATGCGAAAACAAAATATGGCCACATGTTTAATACTGAATTTGTTCCAGCGGAAAATTTAGGTGTAAAAAATGCAAATTGGGATCGAGCCGATGGGTATAAAGTTAGTCGTGATTGCTATAATTCTTATTTTTATGTAGTTGAAGATGATGATACAAATGTAGTCGATAAATTTATTTTACATGGAGAAAGAATTAATCGCTATCTCGATGGAGGATCAGCGCTTCATTTAAATCTTGATGAGGCCTTAAATACTGATGGTTTTAAAAAAATAATAAACTTATCTGCTAAAACTGGATGTAATTATTTTTGTACAAATGTAAAAATTACGATTTGCAATAACTGTGAGCATATCGATAAAAAAACATTAAAAAAATGCTCCGTATGTGGAAGTAACGATGTCGATTACGGGACAAGAGTGATTGGGTATTTAAAAAGAGTGAGTAGCTTTTCTAAGGGGAGACAGTCTGAGCATGGCCTTAGATTCTATCATCGAGAAAAATCAACCTCTATTCCGAGCTTAAATAAAATGAATTGTAAACAAATAGAGACAAGCTTAAGCGTTTAATAATTCGATGACTCCTTAAGGTAAAATTTAGGAAAACTTGAACTGTTTTCGTGTAAAATTATCTTAAGGAGTCAATTTTGGAAAAGAAATCACTACTCATTGTTGATGATGAAAAAAATATTTGTAAAGTTTTAAAAGACTATGCAGACCACATGGGGTGCTTCAATCCTATAGTCTTTGCTCAAGATGGAGCAATTGCAGGCAGTAAGCTTAAAAACCAAAAATTTGATTTGATTCTGCTTGATATGAACCTTCCCAAAAGAAGTGGATCAGAGTTAATAAAAGAAATATTTGAAGACAAGCGCTCTTTGAATAAAATTGAAAATATTCTGATTGTCTCAGGAACTCTTGATAAGGCGCTTATTACAAATCTTTTATCTATGGGGTGCAAGAATTTTTTAACTAAGCCTTTTACTGAAGCGGATTTTCAAGAAAAAATTTTAAAAATGATTAAAAATTAAGTTTTAATTTTGCCCATAAACTCTTTTAAGAGATTATTTGCGCCGTCGTCATCCTCAGACCTTTTTAAGTCGATATAGTTTTTACAAAAATCGATAAACTGAAAATTTAAATCAAAAAATGCGGCATTTTTATCTTTTAAAATGCTATCTTCAACTTTATGTACTAAAAGAGCAAACTCAGCTTCATCAATCGCCTTAGCACTTCCTTTTATTGAATGAAGAATACGCTTATAATCTAAGAGTGAAAGCTCGTCTTGTTTAGACTCAAAATTTAGAAGTAGTGACTCTGCTTTTTCGATTGAGTCCATTGTTTCAATATAAAAATCTTTTTTTAGACTTTGCAAAAATTCTAAATCTTCATCGGATGATAATATCGCAGACTTGTTACTCATGATTTTTCCTTAACTTTAATTTAAATATCGTCTTTCCAGGTGTTGATTCAAAATCTAAATCGGCATTTATGTTTTTTAGATAAGATCTAACTAAACTTAAACCTAGGCCAGTTCCTTTTCCTGGTTCCTTCGTTGTAAAAAAAGGATCGAAAATTTTTTCTTTAATGTCTTCATTAATACCAGGTCCGTTATCTTCAACTTCGATAAATGAATAATCATTTTCACTATACAGCCGTAAATAAATTTGCCTTTTTTCGCTTTCAGGAATCATACAAACTGCATCGACAGCATTATGAATGAGATTAATTATTACTTGCTCAAGTAGTGCTTGGGAGGCGTTGGCAAACAAATTTTCTTCATACTTAGTATTAAGTTTTATTTCATATTTTGAAATCAATCCACCATAAAAATCTTTCAGGTCTGATAAACAGTTAGCAAGATTTACAATTTTTGATTCAGGGCCATTACTCATATTTTCTGTTTGAGAAAATTGCTTTAGATGAGTGACGATTTTATTTATTCTTTCTGCATTTTTATCAATTTGCTCAATTGAATTTATAAGGCGATCCCGATCAGTATCTTGGTCTTCTAAAAAATGCTTTAGTTTTAAGTTGTACATTTTTATAATGTGCAGAGGATTATTTATTTCATGAGCAACTCCAGCACTCATCACTCCAAGCGATGCCATCTTGGAATTTACGATCAATTGCTCTTGCATTGTTTTTAGCTCGTCATGTGCACTTTGAAGCTCAGATAAGTGTTTTTTTAAAAGTTCATTTTGCTCATGAACCTTCATTGTTAATTCTTTATTGTCTTCATCTAAAACGATTTGATAGTGATAAAGTGAAATTAAATTTTTTACTCTGAGCTTTAATTCTTCTGGCCGAAATGGTTTATTTAAAAATTCATTGGCCCCTGCTTCTAATGATTCTAAAAAAACCATTTCATCTTCTATTGTCGTAAGAAGAATTAAAGGAATTTTATTATATTTTGGATGGGATCGAACTTTTTTTAAAAACTCTAATCCATCTAAGTTAGGCATTTGATAGTCTGAAATAATGATTGAAAAAGAATGCTTTTCAAGTTCGTTAAAGGCCAGAGCGCCATCTAGTGCCCAAACAACTTCATAACCAAATTTCTCTAGGACGTACTGAAGTTTTTTACCTTGCACAGGTGCATCTTCAGCAATTAAGATTTTGTACTTCGTACCCTTTTCTTCATTTGACATTTTCTTTCCAATTGTAATTTTTAGTACTTATCGTTTAAAAGCAATGAGTACTTTACAAAAAAGATTGGTTTCTTAAGATGTTTTGAGGTAAAGTCCCGAACATCTTTAAAATACTTAGTAATACTGGGGAATTGAGTTATGGAAAAAGATTTTAGAACATTTGCGATGTCGCTTCCTGCGTGGCACCCCGTTCGAACCTATGTCGTAGAAAATTTGAAACTTGAAGAACTTTTGACAGAACTAGAGGCCGGGCTTTTTGATGGGGACTGGCAGAGATTGATAAATATTTTCAATCAAATCGCCATGGTTGATATTCGCTACACTAGAAAAGAAAATCAGCTTTTTCCATATCTAGAAAAGCATGGTTGGAATGGGCCAAGTCAAGGGATGTGGTCTTTTCATGATGCCAATAGAGATATCTTGCGCTTGATTCGAAAAAAAATAGATGAAAAAAATTCAGCTAATTTAATTTCAGACCTACGAGTTTTAATTGATGAATTAAAAAGAATGATGTCTGTCGAAGAGTACCGCTTACTTCCTTATTCTCTTGAATTAATAGAGGACAAAGAATGGGAAATGATGAGAGAGGGAGAGGAAGAAATTGGCTGGGCCTTTGGTATCATTCCTGCAAATTTGAATATCGCGTCTAATGGTTTAAAAGAAGATCCAATAAAAGAAGCTGTAAATGAATTGGCCCTAAAGATGAATGAAGGTAGGATGAGTTTAGAGCAAATAAATCTTATGCTTAAATTTCTTCCTATCGACTTAACCTATGTGGATGAATTTGATCGAGTGGTCTTTTATAATCGCGGAGAAGAGCGGGTTTTTCCAAGAAGTGCTGGAGTCATTGGGCGTGAGGTTCGATTTTGCCACCCTCCAAAAAGTGTTGATACAGTTTTAAGAATTTTAGATGAGTTTAAAAAAGGCACTAAATCGGAGGCGGAGTTTTGGATTGATTATCGTGGTAAAAAGATCCATATTCGATATTTTGCAATCAGAGATGAGGGCCAAAAATATAAAGGTGTAATTGAAGTTTCCCAAGATATCACTGCTATCTTGAAGATAACAGGAGAGCGACGGCTTTTAGACTGGGAATAAAGTAAGTAATTCTTACTCACTTTTAACCACAGTGCTTGGTTTTATATTATTCTTGTATAAATCAAATTTAGGATTGATATGAGATATGCATTAATACCCCTTATCTTTTTAGTGAGCACGGCCAATGCTGATACTGCTAGTCTTAAAGCACGAGTTTTAGATACCGCTAAATCATCTTTGAATTATGTACTGAATTCCCAAGGAAAAGGAGACGGAAAAGTATTTAAAGGTGAATGGGAAAACTACATTTATTTAAATCACATTAAGATTCCAGGACGAAAAGAAAAAAGTTATTTAGATTCAAATATATTTGTAACAAGCTCCATTTATGATTTATTGGCCGAAGTTTATGAGCTTGATACAATTAAATTTGACTTTATTTTGCCCCATCTAGATTTAGCGATAACGAGCTTTAAAAGCTATCACTCTGATAAGTCTTTTAATTTTTGGCCGGTTCTTCCTAAAAAAATAAAACTTAATAACTATTCTGATTATGAAAATGTAGATTTAAAAAGCTATCAAAATTCCCAATTAGGCCATAGACCTACCTATTTTCCTTTAAAAAATAAATTTGAAATTAATTTTACCAATATTGTGAATGATGCAGATGATACTGCCTTAGCATACCGGGCGATTTATAGGCATAAAAAATACGGTATGAGTGAAAATACATTTTTAAAAGAGGCCGATTTATTTCTTGATGTTGAAGATGTGTTTGATCGCTTTAGGGATTCTGATCGACATATTAATCATTTTTATAACTCTTTTGTTGGAAATGTTCGAAACAGTGATGCTTATCTTACTTGGTTTGGCAAAGAAGCGAACATATTTAATTTTTTTGCGAAAGCAATTCCGATAAATAGAAAAAGTAATATTCCATTCGGTGTTAATGATGTTGACTGTGTGGTAAATGCAAATATTTTAAATACGCTTGCAATAACTGATCGCTTAGACCAAGCAGATGGGGGAGAGCATGCTTGTAAATTAATTGAGCGGGCCTTTACAAAAAACAAGTCAAAAGTCTGCGGCATCTATTATCCCTCTGAGTACACTCTTCATTTTTCAAGTTCAAATGCGATTAAAAATGGAGCAAAATGCTTGGCACATTTAGATGAGAAAATTATTTCAGAAATACTTATTGATCAGCAAGATGATGGAAGTTTTATAAGTCCTTGGCATGACTCTGATACTATTCAAAGCACGGCCTATGCGCTCTCTAGTTTAATAAATTTAACAAATGATTCTAACAAATCAAAGTTGAGGTCTCCTATAACAAAAGGGATAGAATATATTTTGACCCAGACAAAGATAGACGAAAAAGGGGATTATTATTTTAAAGGAGGGAGTTTCTTTTCCGGCGGCACAATTATTCGTAAAAAACTAATTTGGATTTCTGATCCATACACTACGGCCTTGTTAACTAATATTTTATTTAGATTCGATACCCTTTACTTATAATCTTGACGCCCAAGATTTTGGGCATACCTAAGTGATTTTAAATAAAAAACGCAGACATCTGAGTCTGTTTTTTCAATAACTTAGCTCGAAAAAATTAAAATCTGGCTAAAATTAAGTTAAGATATTTTAATGAAAATAGATTGGAAAGATGATTACAGTGTAGGCATTCCTAGCCTCGATCAAGAACATCAAAAGTTGTTTGTTTTTGTAAATTCTTTAATGGAACTAAAAACAAAAGATATTACTGAAATTCAAAAAAGTTTGAAAGAAGTTTCCCGTTATATTAAGGAACACTTCAAAGAGGAAGAAAAACATCTTCTTTTGTTTGGTGATAAAAAAGTAGCTGAGCGACATATAAAAGAGCATCAGGATTTTTTAAAGTCATATACAATTTTTAAAATACGGATTGAAAATGAAGAGAATGTCTGGGATGACTTTATTTTATTTTTATTTAATTGGATAAAGTCTCATGTTTTAAAAATTGATATTGAAGATTTTAAGGAATTTAAAAATTAATCATTTACTTCAATTTTAAATTCAGGAATTTCCATAATCGTCTTTTTTACTGAACAGCCTTCAATGGAGCGAATAATTCCTTGTCGATCTTTTTCCGGAAAATTTTTTGGAACAGTTACTGAGATCGTCACAAATTGTTTATATTTATTTTCATGGTCTCGAATATTTTTTTGAACAATTTTAATCCCCTCTAATGAAATATTTCGAGCAAGGCAGTATTGCTTGGTAAAATATCCAGCGCATAAAGCTGTCGAGGCCAAGAAGTAGTCGTAAGGGCTTGGAGCTTCATTGTTGCCTTTATTTGATAGAGGCTGATCTGATAGAACGCTGAAACCGTCAAAAAGTGCTTCTAGTTTTTGTCCATCCAATAACTTAACTTCAATATCCATATTTTCCTTTTCGTCATTATATTTTTACAGATGATAGACAATAATTCTGCTATTGTCTCTATGATGGAAGAAAAAAATATTTCTAATCTCGATAAACCTCTTTTGCGTGGACATTTTCACCAAGCGGCACTATTTATTTTTTTAGGAGCATCGTTTGTCTTTATTTTACAATTAAAAGATCATCGGACAGTTTTCCCTTTTATCATTTATTTAGTGTCATTAAATTTATTATTTTTAGTGAGCACTTTATATCATCGGCCCAATTGGAGCAATTTTTGGCGTATGTGGATGCGTCGCTTTGATCATGCTGCAATCTATTTATTAATCGCAGGCACAGGGACCCCAATTTTTTTAATTTTGATGGATAGGGAAATTGGTAAAAAATTAATGTACACTTCTTGGGCCACCGCATTTGCAGGTATTATCTTTAGTCTGATTTGGGTGAAGGCGCCAAAGTGGCTTAATAGCTTGGTCTATTTTATAGCAGGATTATCTATTTTGCCCTATATCGATAGTTTTGTTGGGGCGTTGTCTGAATATCAGCTTTACCTCTTTTTTTCGGGGGCAGTTATTTATCTTGTGGGCGGCATCTTTTATGCGATTAAAGGGCCTAATCTTTTTAAAAATGTATTTGGTTACCATGAGCTATTTCATGTGCTTGTCGTTATTGGAGCCTTTTTGCATTTTCTTATGATTTATGATTTTGTGTCACTGGCCTAGTCCTTGACGGTGGATTTTGACTATTGTGATATATATCATATTTAAGTTTTAAATAAATTAATTTAGACTTTATTTAGGAAGACATGATTAAGTTGATTATGAATCATTGTTTCTCACTTTGTTTTAGAAGCTATCACCGTCAAAAAGTGATAGCTTTTTTTTTATGAATAAAATTATATACTCATGTTCAGGTTGTTCAAACGTCGCTCAATTAGCTAATCGAGTTGCAGTCAAATTAGATAGAGATGGCCTTATCAAAATGTCTTGTATTGCCGGAATTGGCGGTGACGTACGTCCGTTATTAAACGAAGCACGTGCTGCCGACTACGTCGTAGGGCTGGATGGGTGTGAACTTGGTTGCGTGTCCGAATGTCTATCTAGGCGGCAAATTCGCTTGGATAAGCATATTATTTTAACCCAGAAGGGTTTTGCCAAAAAAAACCATCAGGATTTCAATGATATTGATTTTAATATGGCCTTTTCAATAATTAAAAAAGAAATTTTCTCATAGCATTGTTTTACGCTAGTTTTACTACTTTCCTAATAAAAATATTCTAGAATCTCTCGAGAATACTTAATCGGGAGGACTCAATGCCAACGTTGCCAAAAATAATTCAAGGTGGAATGGGAGTTGCCGTTTCAAATTGGAAACTAGCAAAGGCAGTTTCAGTCGCAGGACAAATGGGAGTTGTTTCAGGAACAGGGATTGATACTGTTTTAATTAGAAGACTTCAAGACGGAGATCTTGAAGGAAATATCAGAAGAGCGATAAAAGCTTTTCCTGATCAAAAGTTTGCCGAAAAAATACTTGCTCAATTTTTTATCGAAGGTGGTAAAGAAAAAAGTAGACCCTATAAGCGATTACCATTGCATTCCATTTCTATGACAAATGATCAATTAAAGACATTGTGTCTTGGATCTTTTGTAGAAGTTTTTCTGGCGAAAGAAAATCACTCAGGAGTTGTTGGGATAAATATTTTAGAGAAAGTACAAATGCCAAATCTTGCAACTTTATTTGGGGCAATACTTGCAGGTGTTGATTATGTGCTAATGGGGGCCGGAATACCAACTGAAATTCCTGGAGCACTTGATCTCTTTTCAACTAAGAAAGCAGCAAGCATTAAAGTCGATTCAAGTGGTAAAAAAGAAACCCTAAGATCAGTCTTTGATCCAAGCATTGTTTTTAGTGAAGTGTATGAAGAATTAAAAGTTCATCGGCCAAAATTTCTTGCAATTATTTCATCTCATACATTAGCGATTCACCTAAATAAGCGAGCTACGGGAGTTGTTGATGGATTTATTATCGAAGGATTTAGTGCCGGTGGACATAATGCGCCTCCAAGAGGTGGGATGAATTTAAATGAATTAGGAGAGCCTATCTATGGTGAAAAAGATGTCGTAGATTTAGAGGCCATTTTAGCGCTTAATAAACCTTTCTGGCTTGCAGGTACTTTTTCTTCAAAAGAAAAATTAAATCATGCTCTCAGCTTGGGAGCGGCCGGGATTCAGGTAGGAACTTTATTTGCCTTCTGTGCAGAGTCTGGGTTTAAAGAAAGTGTAAAAGAAAGAGTTGTTAATGGATTATTGTCTAATCCTGATTCATTGAGAGTTTTTACCGATCCACTTGCTTCTCCAACTGGTTTTCCTTTTAAAGTTTTACAACTTGAAGAAACACTTTCAAATAATGAACATTATCAAAAAAGAAAGCGTGTGTGTGATTTGGGATATCTTAGAGAAGCAGTCGTAAAAGAAGATGGGGGAATTATCTATCGTTGTCCCGCAGAGCCGATTGAAGATTATGTCAAAAAAGGTGGAGATATATCACAAACAATCAATAGAAAATGTCTATGCAATTGTTTAATGTCGGCCGTTGGTCTTCCACAAATTCAAAAAGATGATTATGAAGAATTGGATTTAATTACTGCAGGTGATGATCTAAAGACAATTTTAACTTATTCGAAATTAAACTATTCAGTTTCAGAAGTGATTAATTCACTCTTATAAAAAAAAATGGAGGATTGATATCAATCCTCCATTTTTTTAATTATTCTAGGTTTAGAACTTTTCCACCAGATATTTTTGTTAAATATACTTCACCAAGAGCTTGATTTCCTCCGCGAGAAAAATCAACTTTTAGGCCATCAAATTCGCCTTTAAAGCTTGTCGCTGTTTGAACAAAGCCTTCTTTTGTAAAAGGAGTTGGGGTTTTTTCTAAGATCTTAGAGAAAAGGTATGCATAGACATATCCTTCAAGTGACCCATAAGTAAAACTTGTATTGCCTGCAGCTTTCATTGCTTCTTGATAATTTTTTACGATAGGAAGTGCAGGGTTTGTTGGATTTGGCATAACTTGTGAAATAATAATATCATCGCCGGCAGCGCCTGACTCATCAACCAACCCTTTTGTTCCAATAAATGAAATTGTAGCAAGTTTTGATTTCAAATTTTTTGATTTATGAAGTTTCGCAAATTCGGCCATGGCCTTATAAGTTCCAACAAAGATAATTACGTCTGGAGATGATGCTTCTATTTTTGCAAATCCTCCTTGGATATCAACAGTATTTCTAACGTATGACCCTTCAGAGTGAATATTTAGGCCTCTTTTTGTTAATGCCTTTGCTAATGCGTCTTTAACAGCTCCTCCGAATGCATCGGCCTGAACCATTAGAGAAACTTTTTTTAATCCATTTTTATCGACAAAGTAACTCATCAATTTTTCAGCTTCTTCACCATAAGAAGCTCTTACGTTAAAGATATTTTTGTTTACTGGGTTTCTGAAAATGCCAGCTCCAGTAAAAAGCCCAAAAAGTGGGATATTATTTTTATCAACCACGGGAATCGCCACTTGACCAGTTGGAGTTCCTACATAGCCAAAAAGCGCAAAAACTTTTTCCTTTTCAGCTAATTCTGTTGAGTTCATTGATGTATTTCTTGGCTCATATTGATCATCTTTTGCATTAACCTTTATTTTCGTGCCATTAATGCCACCTTTAGCATTAAGTTGGCCGAAATAAGCATCGTATCCAGCTTTAAGTTCAAGGCCTAAGTTTTGAGCAGGGCCAGTTAGAGCAAGTGATGAGCCTAGGGTAATTTCTTGTGCAAAAGTATTTTGCATAGAAAGTAGGCAAAGTAGTGCCAATGTTTTCATTTTTCCTCCATAAAAAAGTGTAATAATCGATTTTACAATGAATTTACAAAATTGCGACTTAAGAATATTTTAATTAATTGTTGAGGTGTTTGGTCGGCTTATTTTGGAAGAAGTAATCCAATTCGATCACGGAGCATATCCATATTTAATGGCTTTGGAAGAAAAATAGTAATATCTAATTCTTTAGCAGATTTAAGCATATCGGCAGTTGGATAGCCTGACATTAAAATAATTGGAGTTGTTGGATGGATGGGCCTTACTTCTTTAAAAATCTCAATTGAATTTGACTTTCCAAGATAAAAATCAGAAATGATAAGATCATACTTATTTTTTTTTAGCGCAGAAATTCCAGAGTCAACTCCTTCTACACAACTAATATTTCCAATATCAGAAAGTACGTCTACTAAAAGTTCACCAATCATTTTTTCGTCTTCAATAATTAATATATTTTTCATTTATGATCTCCAGATAATTTATTTATCGGAAAAATTTTATCCCAAAAGAAGAGTTTGATTCTTAATTTAAATTTAAGTTTAGCTTGACCAATATATTTTTTTTATTATTGTTTAATGATGATGAGAAAACTTTTTTTTTGTTTGTTTTGGTCAACATTTTCTATTTTTAAATTTGAATGTATACATGCAGGAGATGGTTTACTTTATAAAAATGTTTCTTATGGGCAAGATGCGCTTTTTCACCCTATCAATTATTATTTGAATACGGCCTTTGATACAATCCAAAATCCCTATTATTTTACTCAGAAAAGAATTTATCCTAATCATTCTTTGGTGTTAAAAGATGTCAGTGCTCCTCGAAAAAAAATCAAAGAGTATGGTGGGTTTTCAAAATTTTTTAAAGATGAATTTGTTGGTACAAGAGCAATTCCTAATTATTCACTTCATTTAATTGGAGAAGGGAGTGATTTTAGGAGACTTTCTGAATGGCTTTTAGAAAAAGAAGTAAAGGGAGCGTATGTTTATGCTTTTATTTTTTCTTATCTTGCTCAATTTGGAAATGAGGCATTGGAAAGTTCTAATGGAGAGAAAGTAGGTGCAACTGATCATATTGCAGATTTACTGTTTTTTGATCTTGCAGGAAAAGTGCTTTTTTTAAATGATTCATTCACACTTTTTTTCCGCGATAAGATGCAACTAAAAACTTGGGCCCATCAACCTTTAATAGATCCAAGCGATGGTCGGGTTTATAATGCAGGTACAAATTATATTTTTAGGCCGAAGATTTTTGGAATTGAATCGAATCTTCGACCGATTGCCATTTTTGGAATGCAGTTTCTTTTAGGTTTAAGTTACAAGTTTGATAGTGGTGATGAATTTTCTTTTGCTCAAGGACTTGCTTATACTGATCCTTTAAACCAAAAGGGGAAATGGACAACTGGAATTTTTTACGACCGAAATGGTGAGCTTTTAACTTCTTTATTTGTTAATGGGACTGAAAATTTGAGACTTCGATTGAATATTTATCCGGGGATAATTCAAGTTGCAAAATATCCAAATGTAAAGATTGGTGTGACGTCTGGTCTTTATCGAAACCGTGACTTTCTATTGGGAGGAATGATTAATATCCCACTTGGAACTGGGTTAGTTGGACGCCCATAATTTGTGGCACTCTATTTTTGGCATACCTCTTAGTGATTTCCTATATCTTCGATCAACTAGCTGATTTTTTGGCAATAAAAGCAATAGATAAAAAAGCTCGGGTAATGGGGCTGATTTAAATTAAAATAATAATATAGCTAGCCGAGAAGCAATAATGAAGATGAAGACGAAAAAAATAAATTATCTGGTCATGTTATCGCTTATATTAAGTGCTGCTTTTTCTTGCGTAAACCAAGATGTTTCAACAAAAAGAAAAGCAAGTACTCAAAATTTGAGTTCAACTTCTGGTAACAATTCAGGTTCTGGAAATACTGCAATTTCGGATACAACATCAACAGATGGTAGCACTATTAGTTCACAAAAAGTTGAACTGTCTCACTTGGTTGATCCATTCACTGGAACGTATAAAAAGAAAGTAACAATCCCTAAAAACTACAAAGGGTATCTCTATCTTGCGGGGTTAAACTTATCGGCCTTAAGTAGTAAGCTTGTCAAAGTTCGATTAAATTTTGGAACCGACAATCAAAGCGTTGTTTTGGCGGCAACATTAGCACGCGCTCCAGGAATTACTCCAAAAACTGATATTCAAGTATTGGTTTTAGATTTAACCAAGAGACCTTTTCAAGATATGCGTGTTCCTTATGATCTTTATGATTACAATGAATATAATTCAGATTCAACACTTGAGCCTGTTACAGATCCACTTGACGGAGGACTATATTGTCGAGGGGTAAAACTCGCTGATGATCCCACGTTTACGCCTACAAGTGACTCTGATACTTGTAAGGATGCTGATGATAAGTGCTTGTACTCTTACGCAAAAGTTAAAGATGCTTCTTTTTATGATACGACAACAAATCTTACGACAACTCCTACAAAGCCAGTTGTTTGGAGTTCTTCGGTATCGCTTGATGCTTCAGTTTATAATGGAATGTGTTTTGCTGATTACCAAGAGAACGCGCTTTTTACAAGCTTTGGGGCGGCAGGAGCTTATAGAGGTCCGTATCGGCCAATAAATCAAAATTCGTGGGCACTAAGTAGTAATGCCATGTTTGCTTCTGTGACCTCAGGATTAATTACAAATTATTATGGATTATTTGAAGTTGGATCATCGGGAGATAAGGCAACTTGGTATCGATCTTTATTATTTCCACGCGCAGGAAAATTGAATTTAAATACAAATGTAAAATATTATGGTTCATCTTCACGATTTGGAGTACGCACTAGTTTAGATTCTGATTCGACAGGGACTTCACAATATGTCGATGGATGCAATCTTCGAGCGCTAAATTATGATTCGACAACAGATGAATCAATTAGTTCATGTAATGTTACAGGAACCATTGAAATTTTTTACATGAGTGGAACAAGTGAAGTAAGCATTACAAAGACTAATGCGCTTAAATTGCAATTGACGAGGGCCTCGATTACAAATTCTGAAGGTGCTCAAGTTTTATCATCAAGCTTCAAGGCCTGCGAATCGTCGACGACATGTGGAGCAGATGAATGTTGTTTTAATAGTCGTTGTTGGTCAAAAGACCTTGTCTCTCAATGTGTAGACGATGTGGCACAAACAGGAAATAGAGAAATTGGTACAAGTTGTACTTCAGATTTTCAGTGTGGAAGCTTGTGCTGTAATACTTCTACTGGCGCCTGCGCTGCTCATAATCCAAATGGAAGTAGTCCTGTATTATGTGCAAAATCGGCAGGTCAATCATGCGTATCTCAAGAATTTTGTGCAAAGGAATATGTTCCAGTATGTAAGCTCTATAAGAACGGATATAATCTTGATGGAACGGTGAAATGCCAGGTACGTTGCCCGACTGTAGCAACCTTTGGCACTTGCGTGAGTGGTATTTGTATTGCGCCTAAAGGTCAAACTGATACAACTAATTTTAATTTAACAACTTGTGAAGGGGCCATTGACCCTTAATAATTTTTCCTCGAAAATTGAATGAATTTTATGGATTGTAATGAGGAAAAGTTATGTTTAATAAAAATTGCATATTAGATCATGTTGCCATTGCTGTAAAAAGTATCGATCATTCGTTAAAAATTTATGAAGATTTGGGAATTGAGTTTGAAACAAAGCGAGAGATTGTAGAATCTCAAGGTGTAAAAACTGCATTTGCAATGATTGATCAACATGCCCATATTGAATTATTAGAACCAGTAACTGAAGATGGCCCAATAAAAAAGTATATTGATAAAAATGGAGAGGGAATTCATCATTTGTGTTTTAAAGTTCCTGATGTCAAAAAAAAATGTGAGGAACTTAAAAGTAAAGGCTACAAACTTATTTATGAGTCTGCGATTGTTGGTGCCAATAATTGTTTGGTAAACTTTGTACATCCAAAAAGTACAGGTGGAGTATTAATCGAAATTTCACAGGTAATCCATGAATAATCAAATCTATCTTCCTCGTTTAAGTTTTATTAACAAAATTTTAGTGGCCCTATCTGCCTGCATTTTTATTTTTAACTTTGCTTTAAGTAAAATGGCCAGTCTTGATATGGGAGCGCTATTAGCTGTATCAGGGCAGGGAATACTGAAGGGATATATTCATACTCTTATCACTTATCCACTAGTGAGTCAGTCGTTTATTGAGCTTATACTAAACTCTCTCATGCTTTGGCTTATGGGATCTGAATTCGAAGAAAATTGGGGACGAGCACGGTATCTTAAATTTCTTTCAACTGTCGTCATCGGTGGAGCATTTTTTTATCTTCTTATTTCTTTTTTATTTTTTAGAGATCATATTGTTTTTTCATTTCCCTTGTTTGGTATGAGCGGGATCGTATCAAGTCTCTGCGTGGCCTACGCAGTAATTTATCCGACACGGATTTTTTCGTTTATGATGATTATACCAATTCAGGCAAAATATTTTTGTTGGATTTTAGTTCTACTTTCACTCTATCAAGGAGTTTCCTCACCACTTTCTATTGGAGCTTGGGGACAGTTAGGGGCCATTGCCTCTGGATTTTTTTATATGCTTATTGTCTCAAATAAAAATTTTAAGAGTTTGTCATCCAAACTTAGCTCGATAACACAGAGAAGCAATAAGCCTAAATCTAAGGCAAAGCTTACTTTAGTTAAAGATAACGAAGAAAAACCCCCTAAATATTGGCATTAAGAAAATTTGATGCTATGTTTTTTTCATTTTAATTTAAATCTTTAAGGGGAAATTATGAGATTAAGTCGAGCATTACAAGAAAAATTAATGGACGTTCGTTTAAGAGATAAATTAATTGGTGAAGGTAAAATCTCAAAAGAAGAAGTAAAAAAGTATTTAGATGCACTTACTGATGATCAAAAAAATGCCACTTTTACAGAATCTGAAGAAGAAGAAAACCAATAATTAGAAATTTGAATTTAAGATTGATATTTTATTAGAGGCCTGCAAATTTTGTGGGCCTTTTTTTTATTAAACGGCTTAAACTGCCCTACAATAGTGGGGATCAAAATTTAAGTATTTTTGTTCATTTTTTTTAGGGTACTGGGATTTAATTCTATAATATTCATGAGTTGTATTTTCTTCTTTTGAATAGATCTTGTATTAATTACTTTGTAAACCAAGGCTATCCTAATATCAATTGCATTTCCTAATTGACAAATATATCGCAAATTAAAAGCAACTTTTACTGTCGTCGCGATGACTCTCGTAAACTTTAGCATTTTGAATGTAAGATTTGCATACAAAGTTTTATTTGAAGGGCGTAGCGTACCTAGCAAGAAGCTTGAAAATGTTCAATACCATATTAACATCTTCATTGATTTTCATAACAAGAGAAATGCAAGAATAAAAATTAAAAATAGATCAGTTCTTAAAAATAATACTTAAAAGCAATGATCTTTGATCGTCACATCCCCATTATTGTAGGGCAGTTGTTTTAAAGTGTGATTTAAATCACTGTTTAATACTGATTTTAAACAAAAGATATTGTTTTTGCTAAATTATTCTTTATGTTGCACATAACTGTTAACACACTTGTTAAAATTAGATGTAAACTATTTTTTACAATTAGATTTTGATTAAGGAGTTCTAGTTTGAAAAAATTATCGTTAAAAATAAAAGCAATCTTGATGATATTTCCGGCGGTTTTTTTCTTGGTCGTATTTGGATCAGTACTAGCATATAAAGAGTATAAGAATAAAGCGAATGGCATACTATTGCTTGCGCGTGAGAATGCTTTTGCAACTGTGTCTCAACTTATTCATGAGCAACAAATAGAGAGGGGAAAGTCTGGATTATTTATTGGTTCAAAAATAACGAAAGAGGAATTTTTAGCACAGCAGGAAAAGGTAAACTCTTTATTATCTGATCTAAGCAACAAAATGACCAGTATTGAGTCGAAAGAATTAATAGATCATAAATTAAAGGCAGACGAGCTTAGAAAAAAAGGAAGGGAGGCTGCCGAGCAAAAGGATAGTAAAAATGCTGTTCCAAATTATACAAGTTCTATTTCAGAGTTAATTGTAGTTCAAAGAGTTATTATGGAAGGTGTTTCTTTTAATGGCATTGAAGGACGAATTAAATCTCTTATTTTGTTTGAGAATGCGAAAGAAGGAATGGGGCGACTTCGAGGTGCGTTGAACCCCGCATTTTCAAGCGGATTAAAAAAAGACGAGTCAGATCGAGAAAATTATATTGGTTACTTAAACAGTATAACTATAAATCTTGAATCTCAAGCATTACAAATTAATGATGAGACAAGAACAAAAGCAAGACAAATCTTAGAAGGAGATGGGTGGAAAAAAATACTAGATGCATTTGGGGTTTTTTCACAGAAGTATATGACTGGAGATTATGGAATTGATGCGAAGTCATTTTCAGATACAATTACTGCACAAATTAATTTAGTGAATGAATTATTGGCCAATGAACTTTCAATTAATATTGAGTATTTAAAAAACGAAGTAGAGGCAGCGAATCGCTCGTTTAAATTAATTTCTTCAATTGTGGTTGGACTTATTGTATTTGTTAGTTTTATTTCATTTTTGATTGTGCGGGAGTTGATATCGAGTATCTCAAGTATATCCTCGCAAATGAATAATTCATCAGATAATTTACGATCAGTTGTTGAAGAAATTGTTACGGCATCAGAGAGTTTATCTTCTGCTGCAAATGAACAAGCAGCTGCTATTCAAGAAACATCGTCATCACTTGAAGAAATAACTTCAATGATTAATATTGGAGGTGATCATATTCAAAATGCGACAAAACTAGCAGAGGGTAACCTTTCTTCTGTTGGCAACGGAAAAACGATAATTGATAATATGATTAATTCTATTGAGTCTGTTGCAAATTCAAATAATATTATTTCAAAAGAAGTCGACGCAACTAATTTAGAATTAGGGAAAATCATTCAAGTCATCAATGATTTAGGTACAAAAATTAAAGTAATTAATGATATTGTTTTTCAAACTAAACTCTTGTCTTTTAATGCATCTGTTGAAGCAGCGAGAGCTGGAGAGCAAGGAAAAGGATTTGCAGTAGTTGCAGAAGAAGTTGGGAATTTGGCCCAAATGAGTGGGCAGTCGGCACAAGAAATTACAGGAATGCTAGATCATAGTATGAAAACAATAGATTCAATTATTGAAAATACAAAAAATAAAATGAGTAAAATAATTGGAGATAGCCAGATTGCAATAAAAGAAAGTGTTTCTATTGCAGGCAAATGTAGAGATGTTTTTGATCAAATTCAAAGTAGTTCTCAGGGAATTTCTGATAAGGCGACAGAAGTATCAATGGCATCTAAAGAGCAGTCGTCAGGGGTAGGAGAAGTAAACAAGGCAGTTGCGCAACTGGATCAGGCAACTCAAACAATTGCAAAAGATGCTCAAGGTGTAGTTGCAATTTCATCTAGTGTAAGTACGCAGTCAATCGAAATTAAAAATCTTTCTCAAAACTTGAAAGAAATAATTGAAGGGAGAAGTTGAATCTGTGATTTCAGAATAGACATATTTTGATACAGATGAAGTTTTGTCCAAAGGATATGGCACATGAGTAAAAAATCGAACAGGCAGTTTATTGCACAATAAACTTCGAGAAATAAATTTTATAGACTGCTTTTTTATTTAAGGCCTTATTAAATTCATTTTTAAGTCGCTCTTCAAGAATTAATTTTCCAGATAGTGTATTGATTTCATCTGGAGGCATCTTTGAACTGGTACTGATAATTCGGTCTTGAATCACTGGCAAATAGGCCTTCACAAATTCTAAATCATCACCTTTAAATAATTCCAAATTAACTTCGATCTCAAGCCAATGCATTCTTTGATTTTGCTCTATTTTATTTGATAGCGAGACAATCATTTTATCGACTTTAAAAATTGTAGGGAGAGTTTTTTCTGTCTTTTCAGATAAAAGAAGTGCTTTTTCTTTTTCTTCGTCTATTGGTGGCTTTTTGTAAACTTTTTCTGTGTAGTAAAACATACCAACCACAAGAAGGGTGGTTAGAAGTGATACTCCGGTTAGAATCATGTCGAGAAGTTTTTTACCAGTCATGATTTTATTCTATCACGACTGGTAAAAATGATAAGAAAAATTAAAAAGGAAGCTTTGTAAATGGAAGATTTAAATCTTGAGCAACTTGCTCATATACTAGGGAGCCTTTATAAATATTGATCCCCGGTCTAAACGTTTTATCCTTCATTGCTGCTTCTTCTACGCCCATATTGGCAATCATGCGAGCATATTTCATAGTTACATTTGTTAAAGCAAATGTAGATGTTCTTGCAACTGCACCTGGCATATTTGCAACACAGTAGTGAACAACGCCATCTACAACAAATGTTGGGTTTTCATGAGTGGTTGGCTTACAAGTTTCAATACATCCACCTTGGTCAACAGCAATATCAACAACAACAGAACCTTTTTGCATTTTAGCAATCATATCTCGAGTAACAAGCTTTGGAGCTTTTGCACCAGGAACTAGTACTGCACCGATAACTAAGTCAGATTCAATAACAGCTTTTTCAATATTATCTGGATTTGAATAAAGTGTAGTGATGTGTGACCCATATAACCCATCCAGCTCTGCAAGACGTTTAGTTGAAAGATCTATGGCCGTTACAGATGCCCCCATTCCCATGGCCATTTGAATGGCATTTGTTCCAGCAATTCCTGCACCGATAACTGTTACTTTTCCTCTCTTAACACCAGGAACGCCACCTAAAAGAACACCTTTACCGCCCTTATCAAGTTGAAGATAGTGGGCCCCAATTTGGACAGACATTCTTCCTGCGACTTCAGACATTGGTACCAAAAGAGGGAGAGAACCATCTAAGTTTTGAATTGTCTCATAGGCAACTGCTGTACAACCAGATTTCATCAAGCCTTTTGTTTGCTCTGGGTCTGGTGCTAGGTGAAGGTAGGTGTAAAGAATGTGGTGTGGTTTTAGCATTGCAATTTCTTGGGCCTGCGGCTCTTTTACTTTGATAATCATAGTAGATTTTTCAAAAATTTCTGCCGCTGTATCTAAAATCTTTGCTCCAGCATTGATATATTCTTCATCTGAAATTCCAATTCCAGCACCAGCATTTTTTTGAATGTAGATTGTATGGCCATCGTTGATGAGTGTTTTTACTCCACCTGGAACCATACCAACTCTGTTTTCATTGTTTTTAATTTCTTTAGGTACTCCGATAATCATGAGGGACTCCTTCATTATTTAGCTTAAAAAAACATGCAAATGAGAATTTCATATTTTTTAATAAAAATAAAGGCACACGAGTAAAAATTATACAAGTGGGGATATTCCTAGGTGGAGATACTTAAGCAATTCCCTCGGATTTGTTGTCGTTGTAACTTTGGATACTTATGAATAGAATAATAGCCTATGAGACTGTAGCTAATAAATTTTTGAGGATATAAAATGAAATATTTGACCTTGGCCCCTTTGATTTTTTTGCTTCTTGCGAGCTGTGCCAACCTTAAAACTGCTCCAAAGATCGGGACAATGAATGTGACAAAAAAAGTTTTAGACAATGGGCTGACCGTTTTAATTGCACCTAATCCTAAATTGCCAATTGCAGCCTATTATACGCTTTTTGATGTTGGAGGAAGATACGAAGGCAAGGGAACCACAGGGGCAACTCATTTTCTTGAGCACATGATGTTTAAGGGGGCAAAGAAGTATGGCCCAGGAGAATTTGATACGCTTATTGAGCGAAACGGGGGAAATACTAATGCCTATACGACAACTGATGCGACTGTTTATTATCAGACAATCCCTGCTCATTTTGTACCCACGATGATTGATCTTGAAGTTGATCGAATGCAAAACTTAATGCTTGAACCAATTGCTTTTGAAAGCGAGCGGCAAGTTATTTTTGAAGAAAGAAAAATGCGCTATGAGAATTCTCCCGAAGGCATGCTTTATTTGATGATGATGAAAAAAACATTTGAAAAAACTCCGTATGGACAATCTGTCATTGGTGAAGTGAAAGATTTAGATGAGCTTACTCGAGATCAAATGCATGACTTCTTTAAAAAATTTTATGTTCCAAACAATGCAATTTTGGCAATTGTTGGAGATGTCGATGTTGGAAAGACCATGGAGCTTGTTGAAAAGCAATATGGAAAAATTAGAAAGTCATCAGAGTTAGAGGCAATCAAAAAAGAAAAAGAGAGTGCTGATCAATTTAATTTTAAAGCAGAGTTTGGAAAATCGTACTATGAGTATGCTACAAATCCACAGGCTAAATTTATGTATTCATTTAAGGGAGATAAGGTTGGAGAAAAGAGATCGATAGCGCTCGATCTTTTATCCTATATGCTCTCAAATGGAGGAAGTTCTTTTTTAATTCAAAAGTATGTTAAAACAGAAAATCAGAAACTCACAGACATAAGTTTAAGTAATTATAACCTTCGTTTCAGTGGAGTGATTTATTTTAGTGGTGAATTAAAAGAAGGAATTGATCCTAAAGTTTTTGAAAATGATTTTAAAAAAGATGTTAAGACTTTTTGCAGTGATGCCATAAATGAAAAGGCCTTACAGAAGGCCAAAAATCAAGTCATGTCTGGAGCCTATCACCAAATGAAAACTAATCAGGGGTTTGCTTCTGTCATTTTAAACAATGAAAAATATCATGGCGATTTTAGTTATGGTCAAAAAGAGCTAGCGATGTATATGGATGTAAAGTTAGAAGAAGTTAAATCTGCCTGTGATGATGTCTTTTTAAATGATCAAGGTATTTGGGTTTCTGTCTGGAATAAATATTCCAAAACAAGTGAGATAAAATAATGAAGATAATAATTTTTTTAGCATTCATTTTGAGTGGAATCGTACAAGCAAGTAGTGATATCAGTTCTAGTATAAAAAAATATAATTATGAAGGATTGGAATTAGTTTTTATTCCTGACAATCGTTTCCCTACTTATGATCTGGTTATTTATTTTGCAGATGGGGCACTTTCTGATGGTAAAAATTTCGGTGCAACTGAGCATGCTTTTAATCATATCGATGCAGGTACAAAAGAAATGTCTCAAAAAGAAATTTTAGAGAAGATTGAGTTTTTAGGGACAGAGCTTGATATCGATGTAACACATGAGTATTCGACAATTTCTATTTCTGGACTTTCTAAAGATTATACAAAAAGTGTATCGGATGTATGCCAGTTGTTAAAGGATGCAACTTATCCTTCAAATATTTTAAGGCAAGAGATAGATCAAGAGAAAATGGGATTAAAATCGCTCGTCGGAAGCCCTCAGGCCTTGGCAGATCGAGTATATCGTGAAGTTTCAATGAAAAATACGCCTTACAGCTATCCAGTTGGAGGGAAATTAAAAGACCTAGATAAGTTAGATACCAAAATTCTTCGAGAGAAAATGGATTATTTTTTAAGTAAAGTTCAAAAGAAACTATACCTAACTGGGCCTTCGTCATTATTGAATGAAACTGAAAAGTTAATTGATGAATGCCAATTTAAAGGTAAGGAAAAGAATTTTGTTCGTACTGTAAATTCCAATCAAAATATAAAGAATATAACCAATCTTGTTTTTTTACCTCTTCCAGATCTAAATCAAGTTCAATTAAGAATGGGGCGCTTTTTAAATTCTTCAGAGCTAAATGATAGGAACTTAGATATTTTGGCCTCCGATTTATTAGGAGGAGGATTCACCTCAAAACTTATGCGTGAAGTAAGAGTAAAAAGAGGATTAACTTACAGTATTGGTTCGTTCATATCATCTCAAAAAGAATATGGCCGTGCTGGAATATCTACCTTTACCAAAAATGCGACAATTAAAAACTTGGTAGAGGTGATTGATCAAACAATTATGGGAATTACCTCTAATGGAATAACAAAAGATGAATTAGAACTTTCAACTACAGGACTTATTGGGTCTCATCCATTTAAATTTGAAAATAACAAGGCATTTTTATTGCAACTTTTATACTTAGATCACGTAGGAAAAAACTATAATGATCTTTTTAAATTTAATGAAATTGTATCCAAGTATAGTAGTAGTGATGTACAAAATAAAATTAAAGATGTCTTTGGAATAGATAAGCAGACAATTTTTATCTTGGGAGATAAAAGTTTACTAAAAGATATAAAGGCCTTATCAAAAAAATATGGCAAGGTGAAGGTTTTAGATTACAACCAGTTTATATAGTTGTGCTGCCTTCGATGTTGAGCTCAGCGCCAGGGAAAACTGAAAAAGTTGCAACCTCAATTTTTCCTTCCAGATTGCCTGTGGGATAAACGGTAAGTGTTCCTGTGCAAGTCAATTCACCGTTAAAGTGTCCATATAAAAGCAGTTCGTGGGCACGAATTTTTCCAATCACAGATGCACCATGGAGTAATATTAGTTTTGCATTATTTTGAACAATGATATTTCCAATGATATTTCCGGCAATTTCAGTATCTGATGAAAAAATGAAGTCACCTTTTAGTGTGGTTGATTTCCCTATAAAACTAAAATCAAGATTCTTAATCATAAAATATCCTTTTATAGACTTACAGGCATAACTAAACTTTGAAAGTGTATGAGATCGCCATTTTTTGAAAAAATAAAGATCGTAAAGACATAGTTGCCTGATTTTAATGCTTTTTTAAAGATGGCATTGACCGGTCTAAAGCGTTGGGTTGCAAATGGTTCGCCGGATGTATAGTTGAGTTGAAAATCTCGCGGAAAGGCGAGAGCATTTGCAGGATAGACACTGATGGCCTGCTCATTTTTCATTAGTACAATAATGTGTCCAGACAGTTTTACATCGCCCCCAAGCAGATTGTTGATATTAAATTCAAAATTTGTTGTGTCCTTTGTATTAACTACTTTAAAACCATTTAGCTCAAGACTTGCCGGTCTGGTTTTGTCCTTTTGGTCTAGCACTGGTTTAAAAAAGGAAAGTGTAGAAAGACCAATACTATTTGCCATGGGGGCATTTTCGGGAGGATTGGCCTCTAGTTCTTTTATTTTTGATTGCAGTTCTGCGTTGTGATTTTGGGCCGATATTAAACTTTCTTTTAAGGCATCAACAGAGGCAAGCGCTGTTCTTGCTTCTGAATTTTTTTTATAATTTTGGATTAAGTGGAAAGGTGAGGTATGAACAAGTCCAATTACTCCTAAAGAAATACCGATAAGGGTAATTATTGGAAGAGCGATTAAAAATCCAATAAAGTTTTTTCGAGAGATTTCAAAATATTTTGGAGTATCATTTCTAGCATTATATATAATTGAAATGAGATCATTTTTATTGATGGACAATTTAATTTCCTTTTTTAGAAAAATCTAACTTGGCACCATCTTTAAAGAAACGTTGAGATGGTTCAAATGTTTTATTTTCCAAAAGACCTTCAAGGCCATTTTTAGACCAAAGTTCTGCAACGATTTTCCATTCATAATTTTGATCTTGTTTTAAGTACAGCGTTTTTTTACCAGTGTCATTAATCGTGTTTGACTGGTATTTCTGACTAAAGCTAATAAAGGCATATCCTTTTGCTTCTAAAATTGCGATATTTGTAAGTTCAATTTTAGGTTGTCCCGGATTTGAAAATACTGCTTTTTTGTAGGCCTTATATTGTTGGTAATTTCCTTTTGAATCTTTAAATTCTAAGGGAGAGTAATGGGAGATATATTTTTCAATGTCTTTATTTTTCCAAGCATCAAGCCAGTTTGAAATAAATTTATTTAATTCCTGTCTTTTTGTTTCATGAGTCTTGGAATTTAAGTAGACAAGTTCTTGCACAACGATGATTGGAGTTTTAAAGAGTTCAATATTTAAAGAAACATCGATAAGGTCAGCATTGCCAGTGACAACACAACCTCTTGAATCAAGACCTTTATCAATTCGAGTTTCGTCATTTGTTGAATGAAGCCAAATTCCAGAGCCTCCCTTGTTCAAGCGATCGTCAATGGGATTTGGATAATCCATAACAAAGGCGCCAGCGCCATAAATGACTCCTGTTGATCCAGCCTTTTGCATTAATTCTTTGTGATCCATAAAATCAGTAAAAACGTAGATACCTTCAGGGGTTTTTAAGTCACCTTCAATTAATTTATCACCTGTTCTTTTTCCTGTCGTCATGGGATATGACTTTACCAGTTCAGGGAGTCCGTTATTATTTTTATATAAGTGGAGTAGATGAGTCGACTTTTCAGCGACTAGCACGTGGTGGGTGTAGAAGGACTCGATCTGAAGTAGTGGAGAGGGAAGTGTAGTTGTCTCACTTTTGGCAAGGTTTGAGACGATAAATCCAATGATTACTAGGTGTAGGTATTTGTTAAAATTAGGTAACATAAGTTTTGTCTCTATTTTTTTTAGTACCGGTCTTTTTTGATCGGCATTAGTTATATGCTTATACTAAATTAAAACGTATTTAATTGTACTTTTCAAGACAAAAGCTAAAGAATTAAGTGGCTTAGTTTGCCTCCCTTCATCAAAGAAATAAAAGTTTGCTAAAATAAGATTTAATGAAAACTAATTTTTAGGGTAAAGACTTATGAATGCTAAAGCTCCAAAAAAAGAAGACAGTACGGTTTTAACCGAGATACTTAGTCTCAAAGAAGGAAATAATGCTGGCGATATTAACTCTGATCCTAAAAATAAAAAAATTCAGGAAAAATTTGATTCAGCATTAGATGATTTATTTACTGATCCAGAAGAAAGTTTCAATCTCGATAGCAATGAAAGTGCTAAATCATCATCACCAAAGGTTGATTCTCTTCTTGATTTAGAAGCTCCCTCGCTTGATTTTGATTTAGGAGGCGAGGAGAGTCTAGCTTCTGAAGCAAATACCGGATCTTTAGATGCAAAAGATGAATCATTAACAAAAGAATTGGATCTTAGTGACAATACAGGATTAGATTTCGCTGATATTTCTATAGAAGAAAGTTTTAATGAAGCAACCAAAAAAACTGAAATTGCAAATTTAAGTGATTTAAATTTTAAAGAAGATGCAACAAATGAGCTTTCTCTTTTGGGTAGCGAAGAAGTCGCTCCAACTCTTACAAATGAGGATGATGACGTTGATTTTTCACTAGATGAAAAAACAAGTGAAAACTCAAATTCAAATATTGAAGCAACGATTAGAAATATTGTTGCCCCTAAAAATGAGGCAACTGGTGAGTTTAAATTAGATGATGCAATCCTTGAAGAAGATCAGATTGTGAAAGAGGCTGTTTCAGATAAGACAATGGAAGAATTTAGCTATAAGGCCAATACCAACTCTGATCTAACGAACAAGAATGATTTGGGATTTGATTTAAATTTTCAGACAGAAAATTCTGGGCCTAAAGATGTAAGTGAAAAAACGGAAGGGCTATTTTCTGTTAATGAGATTATTGAAGCAAAATCAGATAATTCAAACGCGGACTTAAAAAGTTCAATTAGTGAAGATTTGAAAAAAACGCTGTCATCGCCTTCTTTTTCTTCAGTGACAGATGATGAATATGTAAGATTGCAAGCTACAATTAGACAATTAAGAGAAGAGCGAGAAGATTTTTTAGAAAAAATTACTGGCCTAAAGCTAGAGGTCCGCGAAGCAGAGCAAGACAATTTAACATTAAAAGCACTTTTAGATGAAAATAAAATTGAGCTGAATATATCAAAAAAACGCTTCTTAAATGAAGTCGAGGATTTAAAATTAAAAGCTCAAATTGCAGATGAAAAAAGAAGAATTGCTGAAGAAAAAATGAAAAACCTTGAAAGAATTAAGGAGAAGTTAGAGCAAAAAACTCGAATTGACTTAAATCAAATCCGCCAGCGAGAAAAAGAGTTAGAAAGTAAGCTTGAACTACTGGCCATTGATTCTGATTCTCAGGTCAACGCAAGAGAGCAAAAAATTTTAGAACTAAGAAGAAAAATCGATTCTTTAGAATTTAATATGGAAAATATCTCAATTAAAGAGCAAAAATCGATTGATGATAAAAGAAAATTAGAAGATAAATTAAATAAAATTATGAAGACGTTAAGAAACTCAATAAAAAATCTTGAAGATGATCTAGATGAAGAAGGTGGAGTTGCTCTCCGATCGGATAATGAAAAATGAATTTGAATTTAATCAACTTATTGACAGATTATCAGTTTCACGAAAATGAAAAAAGCTTGTTTCTAAAAATTGAAGACTTTTTAATAAATGAATATGCTATACGTCCAATTTTAATGTTTTCAACACATCAGCAGTTTGAGAGATTGGAACTTTCAAAGTGTCGATTTGTAATTGGTAAAAATGATCGTTTGAAGCTGTATGGTGAAAAAAGCATAAATCATATATTAAAGGAATGTGAAGATATTGTTGATAAAGCTTTTATTTTAATTGATTCTAGTGAGTTTAATTATTATGTAATTAATCATGGAGTAAAAGGCGCACAATTTTATTTTTCAATATTTTCAGTAGATAAAGTAATTTCCGAAGAAACGCTAGTTGCTATTTCGAAGTTTTCTAATATGCAGATGCAGATTATCAGTAAATTTGATGAATTATCAAAAGCTCAAGAGTTGATTCATATTGACGATGTAACTGGCCTGTATAATCAAAGGAAGTTGTATAAAGACCTCCAAGGGCTTGTTGAAAAATTTAATTTAGAAGGTGATCACTTTAGCGTTTTGTTTATTGATATTGACCATTTTAAAAGAGTAAATGATAACTATGGACACTTGATTGGTACAAAATTGCTAGAGGCCATTGCTTTTGATATTAAATCAATGCTTCGAGACACGGACATTATGTATCGATATGGTGGAGATGAATTTGTTGTGATTTTACCTGGTGCTGGTGCAGGTTCTGGTAAAATGGTTGGCGAAAGATTACTGCAAAAAGTAAAAAATAAAAATTACGACTTCACCTTAAGCGAGAAGGTAACTTTAATTAAGCTATCGGTTTCAATTGGTGTGGCCGAGTTTCCAATGGATGCAAAAACTTCAGAAGATGTTTTAGTTATAGCTGATAGAATGATGTATGAAGCAAAAGAATCAGGACGCGGTATTGTCTTTAATACAAATGATGTTTTTAAATCTGCTCTTAAAAAGGTAGTAACAAGCTAAGGTTAAAATGTTAGTTTTGGTATTGTCAGATCTACACCTTGGAAAAGGCCGTTTTTTAAAAAATGGACAGGTAAATTTATTAGAAGACTTCTATGAAGATGAAAAGTTCTATGAATTTTGTGATTATTATTCCAAGGGTGATTATGAAAAAGAAAAAGTTCATCTGGTTTTGAATGGAGATATTTTAAATTTAATACAAATTGAAGTTGATGGGGTTTTTAATAGTCTTATTGATGATCAAATAACAATTAAGGCCATAGATCAAATTGTCGCAGGTCATCCGAAGTTTTTTGAAGGACTTCGAAAATTCTTACGCTCTCCAAATAAGGAACTAACTTATATAATTGGAAATCATGACTCAGGGGTGGCCTTTAAAAAGGCCCAAGATTGCTTAAGAAAATATATTAGTGAAGATTTAAAATTTTCTTTTGAAGTAAATCTTGCGGGAATTCACATTGAGCACGGACATCGATTTGAAGTTATCAATACAGTTCCAGATGATAAGTATTTTATGGAAGGCCCTAATGGAAGAATTATTTTAAATCTACCTTGGGGAACACTTTTTTGTATTAATCTACTCCCTAAGTTAAGAAAAGATCGGCCCAACATAGATAAAGTAAGGCCTTTGAGTTCGTACATAAAATGGTGCTTTTTTCATGATACAGCATTCTTTTTTAAGATTGCACAAGATGTGATTCAGTATCTTATTCGAAGCAATTATGATGAATTTGTAAAAGAAAACCGAAACATCAAAACCAGTGTATCAATTTTAAAACAAGTTACTATTTATCCACTTTACGGAAAGAAGGCCAAGGGCATTTTGCGGAGGCATCCAGAGGTCCATACCGTCGTTATGGGGCATACTCATGTAGTAGAATGGGAAAGATTTCCTGAGAATAAATATTACTTTAATACTGGTACATGGAATTATATCCCTCAAGTTGATTTGGGCCAAATTGAAGGTCGCAAACAGTTTAGTTATGTTCAAATAAAAGTAGATGAGGAAAAGCATTTATTTTTACATGGAAATTTAAATGTATGGCAGGGAAATTGGAAGCCTTTTTCAGAAGAAGTTGAGGCCATTGGTTAGATGGCCTGTCAACATACTAAAAGAAAAATGAAAATCTAATTAAATTAAAACTAAAAGTTGGGTCAGCAGAATTACTGTCGAGTTCTTTTGATAAGGCCATGCTTGGAACATAGCTTACATTTTCAGTGAGTAAAAATCTCTTTCCAGCTTCTAAGATAATTAGAGGTGTCGTATCACTTCCAGTTTCATAGTTTAAAAAAGTTGCCCCCAATAAGGTACTAACAAAATAGGAGTCTTCAACTTTTTTTGGATCAAAGTTATAAGTAGGTCCCATGGCAAGAGATAAGATATCTGTTCCTGATTGCAGTGTTAAAACAGTAGTAAGCGAAAACTGAAATCCATTCTTCATGAAATAGCCATAGCCACCATTAAGAGAAAGATACATTTCATAATCACTATATGCTGTTGGCGTGTAGGCATAAATTCCAGCATTCGTACCACCGGTTATAGTATGACCTTCAGTTTTACAAAAGGCGTTCAATGAGAGTATTAGTACAAAAAGTGTAAATATTTTTCTCATGCACTCGCCGATTTTTTAGTTGCTTTCTTCGCTACTTTTTTTGTGCTTTTTTTAGCTACTTTCTTAGTAGTTTTTTTCTTTAAAACTTTTTCAACTTTCTTTTGGAGTGTATTAAGTTCTTTTTTTTGATCATCTAGAAATTTTTTTGCTTTTTTTATTTCGCCTTGAACTACTTTTTCAATTTTTTTCTCAAGCTGTTTTTTTTCAGAGTTAAATTTTGTTACAATCTTATGTAGTGATTGATTTTTTTTCAGGCCATCAATTTCTTTTTTTAGATCTTGGAATGGCTTTAATAATGTGTCTTTGTTCATTTTAAACTCCTTTAGTTTATTTAAAATTGTTTTTTGCATATTGGTACTCGATGGCCAAAGCCAAAACTTTTTGGCTTCAATTTTATTATAGGGCAAAATTGCTTACGTTTGTACTCTGAATTTGAAAAAAGCTTAGAAACTTTAAGAACGTCCTGGTTATTAAAGCCTAATTTGATCAAATCATTTACTGAATAGTTAAAAGATAGAAGACCATCAAGAATAGGATCGAGGACATCATATTCTGGTAGGCTCTGATTATCTGTTTGGTTTTCTTTTAACTCGGCGGTTGGCGGTCGAGTTATTATTTCTTTTGGAATTAATTCGCCATAAACTTCATTTATATAATTTGAAAGCTGAAACACTTCAGTCTTATATAGGTCACCTAAAATACTAAGCGCTCCAACGCTGTCTCCGTATTGAGTCGAATAGCCAACTGCTATCTCTGATTTGTTTGAGGTATTTAGGATAAGAGAATTTGATTGATTTGATCGGGTGTAAATCAGGAGTCCCCGTATGCGACTTTGTAGGTTTTCATCAGGGACACCGACAAGCTCTGCATGAAAATGCTCTCTAAAATTATTTTTGATTGTGGATTGGATAAACTTAATTGGCAAAGTGGTAAGTTTTATTTTTAACTTTCGACAAAGATCATAACTTAAGTCATAACTTAGCGTACTGGAATAAAGACCAGGCATATAAACGGCCTCAATTTCAATTTCTTTACCATTTATTTTTTGATACTTATCTTTTAAAAGTTTTAGAATTGTTAAAACAAGGCTTGAATCAATTCCCCCTGATAGGGCAAGTGAAAAACGATGGTTTTTAGTTTTTTCGGCGTAATCATATACGCCGAAAGTTAAGGCATTTAAAATTTGTTCCAATTCGTCTTTGTTGAGTGGATGAAGTTTTAAACTATTTAAATCAATTCGATGTGACATGATGTCTGACCAGCTCGATTTATTTTTTTCATAATTATCAGGAGTTGAAATTGCTTGAAACTCTGGTAGTTCACAAGTAAGAACTTCTGATTTAAAAAAACCAGCTTTCTTAATAATTTTATCGCCGTTAGAGACGAAGCTCCCCCCATCAAAAAGAATTTCATCCTCAGCGCCAACACGATTGACATAAGCAAGTGGGGCATTTAAAAACTTTGAAATTTGACGAGCTCGGTCATAGCGCTGGTCTTTTTTATAAATATTAAATGGGCTGGCAGAAAGATTAATGATTAAGTCAAGAAATTCATTTTTGGCTTTTAGTTTTAAAACCGGGTCAACTGGATGGAGATGAGAAAACCACATATCTTCACAAACCAAAAGCGCAATTTTTTTATTGTTAAACTCAATAACAGTGCTTTCATTACCCGCAGTAAAATATTTTTTTTCCTCGAAAAGATCATAGTTAGGGAGTAATTGTTTAGTTGCGGCTATTTTTAGGCCGTGACTATCAATTTGGTAGACGACATTTTTGATTAATTTGGCCCGTCTTTCTTCGTCGAGTTCATAATCTAATCCACCAAACAAAATAAGAATGTCTTGATTTTTTTGAAATTGAGTTTTGGCCCAAAGGGTTAGATCTTCTATTAGTGCTTGGTATTCCTCAATAAAAGTTTTTTTTAATACTAAATCTTGCAGCGGATACCCCGTGAGAAAGAGCTCGGGAAACACGTGAATACCAAAGGCCATTTTATCCTGAAAAAAACTGGTTAAGTATTTAAATACGGATTCAAAATCGCCGATTTCATGGTGAGTTTGATGAAGATTTATTTGCATGTATGCATCCATTGAACTAAATTTACTAAAGCTTTTATGATTAATAAATTAACCCTTTTTATAGATTAAGAAAACGATAAAATGAAACAAGAAATAAATAGAATTGTAGTCGTGGGTGCAGGATTAGCAGGAAGTGAAGCTGCGATGTATTTGGCCAATGTTGGCCATCAGGTAATTTTACTTGAATGCAAAGAAATTAAATTAAATCCAGCACAAAAGATTAATACCTTTGCTGAACTTGTCTGTACTAATTCTTTAAAGTCTACTGTAAAAGAATCGGCCCATGGAATGCTTAAAACAGAAATGGAAATGCTCAATTCTTTTATTTTAAAAGAGGCAAATATTGCAAAAGTTCCCGCCGGTGATGCTCTGGCGGTTGATCGCGAAGTCTTCTCGAAAAATATAACTGAAAAGTTAAAGTCACATCCAAATATAGAAGTTGTCTCCTATGAATTAATTGATCCGATCGTGACTTTAAAAGAGTTCAATGCAAAATATATGATCATTGCAACAGGACCACTTACAACTGAAAAGTTATCTCAGTTCTTGAGTTCAAATTTATCGGTTGATTCAAACGTAGATCAATTATCAAAATATAAAGATTCAGATTTTTATTTTTATGATGCCATTGCACCTGTTGTTGATGCAGATACAATTGATTATTCAAAAATGTATTTTAAAGAACGTCATAAGTCACTTGACGATGAAAATAATACTGCTGACTATTTGAATATTCCAATGAATAAGGAAGAGTACGATCGATTCATTCATGAATTAGTGAATGCTGAAAAAGTTCCACCAAAGGATTTTGAGGAGTATAAATTTTTTGAATCTTGTCTCCCAATAGATACTATGGCGGAAAGAGGGCCAGAGACTGCGCGATTTTCTTGTATGAAACCGATCGGGCTCGAATTGCCCGATGGAAGTTTGCCATATGCCTGCGTTCAATTGAGAAAGGAAAATTTACTGGGTTCTGCCTATAATTTAGTGGGATTTCAAACAAGGCTTACTTATAAAGAGCAGCTGCGAGTTTTTCGAATGATTCCAGGGCTGAATGATGCACAATTTATTCATTTAGGGTCGGTTCATAGAAATAGCTTCCTAAATAGTCGTAAGCTTTTAAACTTTGATTTTTCATCTAAGAAATTTCCAGAGATGTACTTTGCTGGTCAAATCACTGGAGTCGAAGGATATACTGAAAGCGCAGCAATTGGATTGTATGTGGCCTACATGTTGGATCGGAAAATTAAAAATAAAGAAATTAAACCATTTCCGGTCGAGACTGCTATTGGTAGTCTCGTTAATTATGTAATGACCGTAACCAAACCAGTTCCTTCAAATATTAATACAGGGTTAATGCCAACTGTAACATTAACAAAAGAAGAGCGTCGTAGACGACATGAAATTAAGCGTATTAAAAAAGGCAAAATTGCTATCAGAGCAAAAGAGGCAATAGAGTTTTTTTTAAGGGAGAGTGAATGTTAGGAGGATTATTTGTCATACTTGCAGGCACATTTTGGGCATTAGATACAATAATTCGTTACCCGCTTCTCGGTTCTGTTTCTGCAGAAAGAATAGTTTTCACCGAACATTTATATTTATTTTTAATTTTTCTTCCCTATTATATAAAGAATGTTAAAAATTTTTTATCATACAAAATTTCTGCATTACTATATTTTTCATTTATCGGTGTACTTGGTTCCGGCGTTGCTACTTTAACATTTACAAAGGCCTTTACTTTAATTAATCCTTCTTTAGTAATTCTTTTGCAGAAATTTCAGCCGATAATTTCAATCTTGTTAGCATCTGTCTTTCTTGGTGAAAAAATAAAAAAAGAATTTATATTTTGGGGAGGCCTTGCTCTGCTTGGTTCAATCCTTATTTCTTCTCCTGATATTTTTCCTAATTTAAGCTCATTTGATTTTAGAATGGTTTTAAATGAGAACTCTTTAAGAGGCTATCTATTTACTTTCATCGCGGTTATTTCATGGGCAGCATCTACTGTTTTTGGAAAAAAATTGGGAATGGCAGGACTTCGCGAACTCGATATAATGGGGGGGCGATTTTTCTTTGGATTTCTTTTTATGTCATTATATTTAATATCGAATCCAAGTCTTTCAACCTTTGATTATAATTATATGATTTGGGGAAACATTTTATTGATGGTTGTTTTGGCCGGTATTTTGGGGATGTATTTTTATTATAAAGGTTTAAAATTAATTTCAGCAAAACTATGTGCCCTTCTTGAAATGTTTTTTCCACTTGCTGCTGTAACGATTAATTGGATCTATTTAGGTAAGGCCTTAACACCTATTCAAATTATTGGTGCTAGTTTTTTAATTTTAGGATCATTAGTAATTCAATTAAAGCGATTATAAATATGAAAGTAGCAATAAGTTGTGACTATTTAATTAAGCGAGAACATTATATCGAAATTATCGAGTCTGTCTTGGCAGTTTATCCTGATGCAACGATTTATTCGCTAGTATTTAAACCGGGAGCAATATTAGGAAGAATTGAACAGCGAAAAATTGTAAGTTCTAGCTTATCTAAGGAAATAAATTCAGAAGAAGAATACTTAAATAAAAGCTTTAAATTATCTCTGATTTCTAAAAATATAAAAATAGATGAGGACGTAGACTTGTTGATAAATATATCTAGAGGATTGTCTTCAAATTTTATTGTTTCAAAAAAAACATCAGTACTGACTTATGTTTATGATTTGAAAATTAATTCTATGAAATCAGATCTATTTCAAAAATTATTTTCAGGATTTATTAAAAAAACGTTTATAAAATCACTTAGGCGAAGTGATTACTTATGGATAAGTAATACTGATTTACTAGAAGAGTTGAGCACTTTCAAGGCCAAGATAAAGATAGTTCCACCACCATTTAAATTTTCCGATTATGCTAAATTTCCAAAAGAAATGTTTAAACATGATTTCTATTTAGTCTCAACCTGTGGACTTACTGCGGATGATATTAGTAGCTTAATTAATTTTTTTGATAGAGAAAAAAGACGTGTGCAATTCATTGGGGTTGATTCACATTTACAAGGCATAAAGGAGCATTATAAGTCTCGTCCTGAACTATTTTTTGGAGAGCGTTGTGCTGGAGAGCATGCACCGGTGCTTGCAAGTTCAAAAATGTTTATTTCATTTTCAAAAAATGATTTTCCGAAATTAGTGCTTGCTTGTCTTGCAGTTGGACGCCCTGTTTTAATTTTAGATGAACAAAAAAGATGGATAGATGGTAGTGGGGTGTTTACAATTGATCATTTTAATTTAGATGAATTAAAGAGTGCATTAGAAACAATAGATTTAAAAATCGATGACCTTGTCTCAGAAGAATTGCGAGACAAGGCCCGACTTTATAATGAAAGTATATTTAAAAATCGACTAACTAAATTAATCATCGAGCGTGTTTGATCCTGGTATATATTCTAACTCTCTAATTTTAGATTTTAGAAAATGTAGAACGACAAGGCCGGGCACTGCCATTACTGTCGAAAAAAGGAAAAACAACGGCCAGCCAATGCTCTCAGATAATACACCTGAAAGTGGGCCTACCCAAACTCTTCCAATTGAAGCAAATGCAGTTAAAAGAGCATATTGAGTTGCAGTGAATTTTTGATTACAGATGGCCATTAAAAATGCAACAAAGGCCGCAGTTCCCATTCCCCCTGTTAGGTTTTCAATCCCAACAGCAAAAAGAAGTAGGTGGTCAACATTTGCTGCTTCTTTTAAACTTACAATCATGAGATCAAAAGGTGGAAGCATAAAACCTCCCCAAGCTCCTTTTGTTTTTATTGAAACAAGATAGAATGCTAAATTTGAAATCAATTGTAGTATGCCAAAAATCATAAGCGATCGATAAAGCCCTAGTCGCATCATGGCCGCTCCACCAATGATTGCTCCTACTATCGTAAGCCAAATTCCAATGACCTTATTTACGACACCAATTTCAGCTTGTAAAAATCCAACTCCTTTTAAAAGAAATGGAGTTGTTAGTGCGCCTGCAAAAGCATCACCTAATTTGTAGAGAATGATAAAAATTAAAAACCATGTGGCACCTTTTATACTAAAAAAGTTTCCAAGGCTTTCATTTAAGGTTTGAAATTTTGATTTTTTTAAAACAAAAATAGAAGATGGCAATGTAATTAAAATTCCAATGAGAAGTGCTAAAAAGTCACCCCATTTTTTAGCATTGGTACTTACGGCCCCTTCTGCATCGACAAAATTTTGGGCCATAACACTATCTATAAAAGGTGTAACAAGTTTTGCTGTAATTAAATATCCAATGGCCACAGTACAGACGAGCATAAAAAAACCGAGAAGGTCTCCAAGTGCATCTGATTTCGGTCGTACTTGAAAGGCCTCGTCTAGTTTAGGAAGAAAAAGGAGTGTTAGGATTGACATAACAACCATGATCAATGCCATTACACGATAGATACTTGCCCAACTCATTCCACTTCCAGAAACTGAGTCGGCCCAAACCATGGCAATTCCCCCAGACAAAATCATTGCAAGTCTATAACCAAACACACTAAGTGAAGAGCCTAGGCCTCGCTCATTAGACTTAAGAATATCGGTTCTGAATGCGTCTATAACGACATCCTGAGATGCTGAGAGAAATGCAATAACCACAGCAATGAGCCCAAAACTTTGCGTGCTTTTAGATGGAGAAAATGTCGATAGAATAAATAAAAATAGAGCAATCAATGCTTGAGTGATGATGAGCCAGCCTTTTCTTCTTTCAAAAAATGGAGGTTCAAAGCGGTCCATTAAAGGTGCCCATAAAAATTTAAAAGTGTAGGGAAGACCAACTAAACTTAAAAAGCCGATAGTCGCAATGTCTAGCCCATCAATTGTCATCCATGCTTGCAAGGCCGAGCTCGTTAAGGCAAGAGGTAGACCACTTGCAAACCCTAAAAGCCATACAAAACTTAATCGCCACCATGACTTAAAATCCATTCCAAACATCCTTTTTTGTTAATAAAATAACTGCACTTATAATTAGTATTATTGATTAATAGCTAGGAGACAATAGTTGTAAGAAGTTTTAATTAGATATTTGATCGATACATTGAAAAAGCTCTTTTAAATTTGTTCCGGTCGAATTCATAAAAGGGCCAAAGTGGACATAGGCCTTTCCAGCTTTAAAGTGTGGAGAAACACATCGATCTTCAAAGTTTTTTAATTTGCCATTTAAAAGATTATCTGGATGAGTGCTACTTGAGTTTTTTGTATTTACTTGAACTGAAAAAGTTTGAAGCATTTTATGTATTCCGCAGAAGGCATTAAAACTTTGATGAGAGCTTCCAACAACTTTTATTAATTCTAAATTGGAGGCATTTGTCTTTATTTGGCATTCTGGCCTTTCCTTATAGGTATTATTCCAGGCCTTTATACATGGAGCAATATTATTAGAAGCACTTGGAGTAAATTGGAAAAGGCCGATATTTAATCTAGATGACTCAGACTGGTAGGGATCTTCATAAAATTTAACACCAGCGGGTTTGCGATAATTTTCTGGTGCATACTTGCTTGCGACTTTATTAGAGGAGCTACTATCTGCAGTTGAAAGTGATTCAGTGTAGGCCAGGCAAGAATAAAATCCTGTCCACAGATTTAAAATCTCTTTTTTATATTCGTTATTTCCACTTAAAATTTTATCTCGGCCACTATTAAATTTGACGACGAAGCGATTTATTTTTTCTATAGTTTCACTGTCTGGAGTTTTTCCTGCAAGCGTGATGTTTAAACTATTTTTTGTGACTTGGCACAGTCGATGGCGTACAAGACTCACTGGAAAATAATTTTTTTCATTACTACTTGTTCCGTAATAACTACCGACTCCTCCAATAAATGCCCCCGTGTCTTCTAACATTTTTGAAATATGGTATGAAATTTTTTCTGAAAAACGGTCTTCTGGAAAACCAGAATCAGAACAATGATCAACTTGATCATTATTAACTTGAGTTCTTTCACTTTGAAGCTCTTGATCTGCATTGAATTGATCAACAATCGTTCCGATTGTTAATGCCGAATCAATAAATTCATTTTCATTAATTTTATCACCAAAATTTAACGTTGGTTTGGGAACGCTGATTTCTGAATCACTACTGCCGCTTCCATTTGTTGGGGGCTTTGGTCTTTTTGCTCCCATGGCGAAAGCTTCTACTGAGAAAATAAGTGATACAATAAAAATAAAATATCTATTCATACCTCCTTAACGGAAGTATTTAGAACATCTTTAAAAACTCTTTTGTTCGCTCATTTTTTGGATGGTTAAAAAGAGATTGTGGATCAGATTCCTCTACTATTATTCCTTTATCCATAAAAATAACACGATCAGAAACTTCTTTTGCAAAATTCATTTCGTGTGTAACTACAACCATGGTCATTCCTGATTTTGCCAGTAACTTCATTGCCTGTAATACTTCGTATGATAATTCAGGATCTAGCGCAGAAGTAGCCTCATCAAAAAGCATTATCTTCGTTTCCATACATAGGGCACGAGCGATGGCCACTCGCTGTTGTTGTCCACCAGACAATTCCCTCGGGTATGATTTTTCTTTTTCACTTAAATTTACTTGTGCAAGTAAAGTTCGTGCGCGATTTTCAGCTTCTTTTCTTCCCATTGATAAAACTTTCATTGGCGCAAGTACTAAGTTTTCGATAACTGTAAGGTGGGGAAATAAATTAAAACTTTGAAAAACCATTCCAATTTGTGACCTTATTTTATTAATATCACCTTCGCGGTTTAGGTGATCAATTCGATTTTTTTCAAAAGTAATCGTTCCTGAATTAATTCGTTCAAGAAGATTAATGGTTCGTAAAAGAGTTGATTTTCCCGATCCAGAAGGGCCTATAATGGAAATGACCTCACTTCTATGGATATCGAGATCGACTCCTTTTAGAACTTCAATTTTTCCAAAGCTTTTGTGAATATCTTTTAAACTTAGAATGACTTCGCTTGTTTTCATACGCCACCCTTTTTAAGTAGATTTTGCTCAAGTTTATTTGCAATAAAACTTAAAAAGAGCACGATTCCTAAATAGCCAAGTGCTGCCCAGAAATAAACTTCCCAAGGCCTTAAAAATTTAGCCCCAACTCTTTGGGTAACGTAAAGAAGTTCTGATAGTGAGATTACTGAAACGAGCGATGTTTCTTTTGTTAATGAAGAAAATTCATTCACGATCGGTGGAATCAGTCGTCGATATGTTTGAGGGATAATAACTAGAAACATTGTCTGCATATGTCCCAATCCTAGTGCACGGCTGGCCTCAATTTGACCTTTAGGAATAGACTCTATCCCTGCTCTAAAAATTTCTGCTAGATATGCGGCTGCGTTTAAGGATAGAGCTAAAATACCTGCAGGATAAGAATCAAGTGTAATGTTTAGTAGCGTAGGAAGCGCAAAATAAATAAACAGAATCTGTAACAGCAGAGGAGTTCCGCGAAATAGGTTAATGTAGCATTTGGCAAAAAGTTGTAGAATCAGTAGGGGAGACATTCGTAAAAATGCAATAAACATTCCAAGTACAAATCCAATTAGCCCAGAAATAATCGATAGCTTAAGTGTAATCGTTATTCCTTCGAGTAACCGAGGAATAACGATTTGAGTGCTGAAATCTATAAAGCCTAATTCTACTTCCATTAACGAGGATCTACTTTAAGCCATGACTTATAAATTTTATGAAATGATTTTGAGTCTTTCATTTTTTTCATCGCAGTTGTCAGTGCTTTAAATAGTGCCTTATCAGATTTTCTAACGGCGATACCGATTGGTTCTGGTTTTAATGCATGTCCTGTAACTTCAAATGTTTTTGAATCAAGTCCTGCATAATAATAGCCAACGGCCTCATCGATTAAGATAACTTCAGCTTGACCTGACTTTACGGCCGAAAATGCATCAGTGGCGCCTTTAAATGCTTTGATATCTTTTATTTTTATACCATTTGATTGGAATTTAAGAAGTGCTTCATGCGACGTTGTATCGGCCTGAACAGCAACAATTTTTCCGGCCAAGTCTTTTTCCGTCTTAACTTTTCCTACTCCTGTCTTTGATATAAAAACTTGTCCCATAGAAATATAAGGAACAAAATCAACTTGTTTTTTTCTTTCATCTGTAATGTTCATTGATGACATGATGACATCATAGCGATTTGAACTAAGGCCAGCGAGAATTCCATCCCACGGCATAACTACAAATTCTGCAGTTACTCCTAAGTTTTTTGCTAGTTCGTTGGCAAGATCAATATCTAAACCGATAATTTTTCCATCTGCAGATTCAAACTCCATTGGAGGGTAAGTCGTGTCGACGGCAACTTTTATTTTTTTATCTTTTAAAATTTCAGGAAGATCACGTGCAAAAATTAAACTGCAAGTCAGGGAAAATAAAATAAAATAAATTAAAGAACGAATCATCGTTAATCCTCCATTAAAAACCAATAATTAAAATGTTAACGATATAAAAGGTAAAAGAAAAGTTTATTTTACTGGATAAAAGTCTCAGGAGGTCTAAAGAAAAAAAGCGGAACAGAAACCCAGAAACGATTACCAAATTCATCGATCATTTGATACTTCCCGCGCATGTTTCCATAGGGAGAATGGAGTGGGCAAAATGAAGTGTATTCAAAGCTAGTGGTTGGTGCAATCATTGGCTGTTCGCCGATGACTCCTGATCCTTGAACATCATAGCTTTTTCCATTGCCATCTTTAATTTTCCAATGGCGATGGATAACCCGGACGGCCCGGTCGGAATGGTTTGTTATCTTAATTTTATAAGCATAAAAATACTGATTGTTTTCTGGACTAGATCTTTCTTTGACATAGCTTGGAAAAACTTCAATGAGAACTCCATCTGTTTCTTCTTGGTAGTGTTCAAATGGGTGCGATACTGCCGTTTCGGTGTGCATACTAATCCTTAACTTATATATTGCAGAGATATCTATCAAACTTAATATAAATTGAGAAGTGCAAGAACTTTTACAATTGCCTTTCTTGGTACATTAAGTAATTACAGTAGATTACAATCGCTCAATCTTTAAAGACGGTTCGACTTTTTAGCTCTTTTTGATAATATTTCACAAAAATCATTTAATTCAAGGTCATTATGTTGCGAGTTTTTTTTATTTTTCTTTTAATTTCAACCAAACTTGTTTTTGCAGACCTGCCTCGAGCAGAGCACAAAATTCTAGTAATTCACTCATACCACAAGGGACTTTTGTGGACTGATTTACTCTCTAAAGGTGTTGAGGATGAAATTTCAAAAAGTGTAATTCCTGTAGAAGTTTTTACTGAATATATGGATGCTAAGCGCTTTGTAGATAAAGATTATACAGAGCAATTGAAAAAGCTATTTTTTCTAAAATATTCCAAGGAACCTCCAGAGGTTATCTTGGTAGCCGATGACAATGCCCTACAACTTATGCTTGACGTAAAAAAAGATTTATTTCCTAAAATACCAATGGTGTTTACTGGAATAAATTACATTTTTAAATATCTAGATATTTTACAAAAGGATTTTCCTGAAGCAACTGGAGTTGTGGAAGACATAGATCTAAAAGGAACTTTAGATCTCGCTTTAAAACTTTTTCCGGAAACAAAAAATCTTGCAATTGTAACAGATGAATACACTGTAACTGGAAAATCAATCTATAATCTATTTCAGAAATACCTTGCAGAGTATCCAGTAAAATTTAATGAAATTTATCTCGGCAATACAACAATGCTTGAATTGCAAAATCGATTGAGTCACTTACCTCCGAATACGATTGCTATTTTAGGTGCCTATAATCGCGACAAAAACCAGGAGTTTTTTGGATTCACCAGATCCGCCGCTTTAATCACGGAAGCTTCATCTGCGCCTGTTTTTTCTCCTTGGTCCTTTTATTTGGGACATGGAACGATAGGGGGAAAAATGACCAATCCGATTGTCCAAGGGCAAATTGGTGCACAGATGGTAATGGAGATAATTTCTGGCAAAAATCCTAGAGAAATTCCAATCAGAATGAAAAGTCCAAACCCAGTTATGTTTGATTTTCAAGTACTAAAAAAATTCAATGCAAATATTTCAAAACTGCCTGAAGATACTGAGTATGTGAATGCTCCATTGGGATTAAAAAGACTATTTACCGAATATACTTTGGTTTCAAGCTTCGCCGTAATTGCAATCGTGGCCCTTGGATTTCTCGTTATTGTTTTGGCCCTTTGGTTGAAACGAAAAAATGAGCTGAATAAACGTATAAATACAATGAATGATCAACTTGAAGCTAAAGTTGCTGATAGAACAAAGGAATTGGCCGAAAGTGAAGCAATTCACAAAGCAATAGTAAAAGGATTGCCAGATTCCTTATTTATTTTAGATGAGCGTTTGATTGCGATTGATGGGCACATTAGAAAAGATCTACCGATTTCGCATTCAGAAAAAGAAATTATAAATCGCAATATTATCGATATTTTAAATTTTTCTTCTGATTTTTATGTAAAACTTAAAGATAGGGTAATTATAAAAGGAGAAGAAATCACAGAACTTCATAAATTAAGTTTTTCTGGTGAACATAAATATATTGAGTTAAGAGCAATTCCTTTTAATCGTGGAGCAATGCTATTTGCTCGAGATAAAAACAAGGAAATAGAGCAAGAAAAATCGTTAGAAGATCAAAAATTAAAACTAGTACAAGCTTCAAAATTAGCATCTCTTGGAGAAATGGCCAGTGGTATTGCACATGAAATCAATAACCCTTTATCTATAAAAAATATTATCAAGTAAAATTCAAAGATCTATAAGTGAGTCTCATAAGATCGAAGATATTGATACGACACCTTTACAAAAAATTGATCATACGATTGACCGTATTCATCACATTATTAAGGGATTAAAAAACTTATCCAGAACGAAAAAAGGAACTGAGAGTAGTTCTTGCTATGTGCGAACAGTCATTGATGAAACAATTATTTTATATACTAGTAAATTTCAAACAGATGGCATTAATTTTGAAATAAATGTTCCTGAGAATATTAAAGTAACTTGCGATGATGTTCAATTATCTCAAGTTTTTATAAATCTCCTTAACAACTCTTATGATGTGGTACAATTATTAGAAAGGAAATGGATAAAAATAACAACTCAAACAGTAGGAAATAAATATTACATTCACATTCTTGATAGTGGGGCAGGAATTCCACTCCAGTTACGAGAAAAGGTTTTTGAACCTTTTTTTACAACTAAAGAAACAGGAAAAGGAACAGGGCTTGGTCTATCTATTTCGCAAAAAATAATCAAAGATCATCAGGGAGAATTATTTATTAATACAATGTTTGAAAATACTTGTTTTTCTATTGTTTTAGATATTGCCAATTAATTTTTTAAAAACTGCTTTTGAATTTTGACAAATAGATCAAATGGGGCCCAGATTTTTAGGGCCTCTTCTTTGTTGCCCAATATACTTAAAAAGTAAAAAACTGATTCAAGACTTGAGACTCCTCCTTTAAAATTGGATTTTCGAATAGTGTACTCACTGTCTGGAAGATTTTTAAGCATTATCGCAGATAACTGGCTAAGCTCAGGGTGCTCAAAAAATATTTTTTTAGATTTATCCCATGTCCCATCAATTAGTACAAGTGTATCAAGTTCTATTTTAAATTTAGAAGATGCAATCTCTTTATGAAAATCAACTTCACGGGCACTTGGCGTTGGGAACAATAAAAGAGGTAGTTCACATTTTTTTAAAGCAGTTGAGACTAAAAAGCGATTTGTCGCTATATCTTTTGTTAGATCAATTATTTCAGCATTGTTAATGCAGGCCCTAAGTATTTTGACTGTATTAAAAGCATGCTTAGTTTCAATTGCATCTCTAAAAATAATTAATTTGAATGGTAAGTCTGTTTTTTTTATTGCACTACAAAGGCAATGTAAAATTAAAAAATTGCAGACAGAGCAAGTTGCTCTCATTATTTTATTTGCAATCTTTTTTTAACACATTTGACGAGAAAACGATCAACTTCTTTAAAATTTTTCTCGCAATCATTGAGAGCATTTTTTACAAAGGTTTGGCATTCTTCATGGCCTTTAAAACGAGATACTTTATTTTTTGACATACAGTAAAAATTTAAATTTTGATTTAATTCTTGAATTAATTCTTCTTGACCAAATTTGTTCGTCTCTATTGTGAAGCGATTCGATTTTTTTAGACTGGTATTATATTCTGCTCCATTAGAATTAATTTTTGGTTCGTTAATTAAGTGATCAACCTGTCCATCAACTTCGGGAGTTGAGGTACAGCTTGCGAGAAAGAATAATAGTGCTAAAATGTTAATCACAATTAATAATTACTTAATTCGAGTGGAGTGTCTATGGAAAAATATAGGAGTGAAATAGTTGGGGTCGGATCATTTGTTCCTGAAAATGTCTTTACAAATTTTGATCTTGAAAAAATGATGGACACTACCAATGATTGGATCGTTCAGCGAACAGGTATTGAGGAAAGACGTTGGGTTGGCCCGGAAGTTTCGACTTCGGACTTGGCCTTGGAAGCGTCTATTCGGGCCATAAAAAATGCAGGAATAGATAAGTCAGAAATAGATATGATTATATTTGCAACTTTGAGCCCTGATCACGATTTTCCAGGAACTGGTTGCTTTCTTCAGGCTAAACTAGGTCTTCCTGAAATTGCCGTTTTAGATATTCGACAACAGTGCACTGGATTTTTATATGGACTAAGTATTGCAGATAAATTTATTCAGTCTGGTTCAAATAAAAATATATTGGTCGTTGGAGCAGAAGTACACTCCAAGGGATTGGATAGAACTCCCAATGGACGTAATGTTGCTGTTTTGTTTGGTGATGGTGCAGGTGCCGTTGTTGTATCAAGAAGAGATTTAAAGAATGAAAAAATAGAATCTAGAATTATTACGACTCATTTATATGCGGATGGTACCTATGCAAAAGAGCTCTGGATTCCAGCACCAGGGAATGCTTTTCCTGTCAATTGTCGCTTGAGTAAAGAAATGCTAGATGAAGGTCTTCACTTTCCTCAGATGAATGGAAAGACTGTTTTTGTCCATGCTACAAAAAAAATGGCAGAGTGTTTAGTATCAGCTTGCGAAAAATCTAACATAAAACTGTCAGATATTGATTGTTTTTTATTTCATCAGGCCAACTTAAGGATCAATTCAAAAGTTGCCGAGATGTTAGGCATTCCTGAATCAAAAATTTTTAACACAATTCAAAAATATGGAAATACCACTGCGGCCACAATTCCACTTGGAATGGACGATGCAATGAAAGCAGGTGTTTTAAAAAAGGGGATGCTTGTTGCATCCGCTGCGTTTGGCTCTGGCTTTACATGGGCCTCTGCTATTTGGCGGCAATAGAGTCGAAAATTTAAACTAAGTTTTTTAGTCAGCTTATATCTTCTTACAATCATCCTTCATGATTGAAACGGCTTTATTTTGTGAAATACTTAAATGACCAACTCTAATCAAGGATGATTTAAGATGAAAATGAATTTTGTTGTAATTGGATTGACGATCTTTTCTGGTTCTTTAATGGCGGCTCCATTCAATGGTTATATTGTAAAGTTAAAAAGTAATACCAATGGATTAATGGCAGTAAATTCTTTTAAAGCATTTGGAGATGTTAAAAGAAATGTTAAAACTAACTTTGGGCAATTTTTGAAACTTGAGACACGTGCTGGTTTAACTGATGCAGGTTTTAATTCTCTTAGAAATAATCCAATGATTGAATATATTGAGCCAAATTATATTGTAAGTGTTGGGAGAAAGTTGAGTGGAGCTCCAAGTGACTCTGCTTTTAAAAAACAATGGGGACTTTATAACAGCACAAAAAAATCAGAAGATATTAATGCAATGAAAGCTTGGGAAATAACTGAAGGAAGTGAAGAAATCAGAGTTGCAGTAATTGATACAGGTGTTGATTATACACATCCAGATTTAGCATCACAAATAGCGATAAATGTTTCAGAGAAAAATGGACAGGCGGGTGTTGACGATGATGGAAATGGATTTATTGATGATATTTATGGATACAATTTTTCTGCAAAAACTGCAGACCCAATGGATGGGCATGGACATGGAACTCATTGTGCAGGAGTAATTGGAGCTGCTCGCAATGGAACTGGTATTGTTGGAGTAATGTCAAAAGTAAAAATTATTCCAATTAAGTTTTTATCTGATAGTGGATCAGGTGAAACAATTGATGCAATTTCAGCAATTGATTACGCCATTAAAAGAGGAGCGCATGTTATGAGCAATTCATGGGGAGGTGGAGACCATGAGCAGGCACTTATGGATGCGATTACGTCTGCAAGAAATGCAGGAATTACTTTTGTTGCTGCTGCTGGAAACGAATATAGCAATAATGACGAAACTCCAGCGTATCCAGCAAGTTATAATGTTGATAATGTGATTTCTGTTGGAGCTTTTACTTCGACAGGGTCTAAGTCATCTTTTTCAAATCATGGAATTAAATCGGTCCATGTATTTGCACCGGGATCAAATGTTTACTCAACTGTTAATCGCGGAGGATATCAGTCTATGTCTGGTACATCGATGGCCACTCCACATGTTGCAGGAATCGTGGGGCTGATGTTATCTAAAGAACCGAATCTAACACCGGCAGAAATTAGAGAGCGATTAATTAGAACATCTAATCAAACTGCGCAATTAAAATCATATTCTCAATCAAACGGAAGAGTTGATGCATATAGAGCATTGATGAATAAGTAAATTGAAGCTACACTAAGAAATAGATTATGGCCTCGCATTTTGCGAGGCTTTTTTATTGGATGAAATATTGAATAAAGAAATAGTACTTAAATTAAAAGTTTCAGAAAATGACCCTCTTGTACTTATCGATTTTTTGGCCCTCAAATCAAATCTTTCCAAATCAATTTTAAAAAAATTGCTCAACAATGGAGGTATTTGGTTAAAAAAATTTAAATCAAAGAAAAGAGTGCGAGTTCGGCGAGCGACTACTGAAATTAACCATGAGTCAATTATAGAACTTTATTACCATCCAGATCTTTTTAATCTAACCGTAGATCCACCAAAAGAAATATTAAGAAAAAAAGATTGGGGAATTTGGTATAAGCCTAGCGGAATGCTTTCGGAAGGAAATAACTATGGCGATCACTGTAGCATTCTTCGATCTATTGAAAAAATAAAAAATACGACAAATCTTTTTTTAGTCCACCGACTAGATCGTGAAGCTCATGGCCTGATTTTAGTGGCCTATTCAAAAATTGGAGCTGCAAAATTTTCTGAAATGTGGCAAAAATCAAAAGTAAATAAGATTTATCGTGCGATTGTTTTAGGTGATTTGCGATTAAAGTATCCAACAGGTGAAGGGAAAATCGATTATGATTTAGATGGGAAAAAATCGCTTACAGAATTCAAGATCATTGGTTTTTCAGATGAGAATACAATTGTAGAAATAAAAATTCATACAGGGAGAACTCATCAAATACGAAGACATTTTGAAATGATTTCTTATCCCTTAATAGGAGATCCAAAGTATGGAAAAAATAATAAGAATAAAGATGGATTAAAGCTTTTGGCGTATAAGTTAGAATTCATGGATCCTTTTTCTAAAGAAATGATAAGCGTGGCCCTTGAAGATTATAAATTATAGGATAGAATAAATTCATGGATGATCAAAAAAAAATAGAACGAAGTTCAGAACGACCAGATGATATAAACTCTCTTGAATCAAATAAAACTGGAATTTCTAAAATAGTAGAAAATTTTTTTCGCAAGTTTAAAGATCTTGGATTTGTCTTAATATTATCTCCAATTGCTCTTTTATATATTTTTTGTATTGCGACTGCTTTAACTCCAGGATTGTTTTTTACATTGAAAATTCATAGTTATTTGGGAGCGAATGATTTCTCGATAGTCTTCACCGCATTTTTTTATGGAATAGCACTTGCTGTGACTTATGTCCTATTTATTTTAACAATCATGTTTATTGTACCACTTGTAAACCTGCCTCTTGTACCACTTGTGCGTGCCTATCGTGGCCCATGGTTTTCAATTGAAAGTATTGCTTGGTATTATCACAATGCACTTACTTATTTAGTTCGTTATACTGTTTTAGATTTTTTAACTCCAAGTCCACTAAATATATTATTTTTTAAAATGATGGGAATGAAAATAGGGAAAGGAGTAATGATTAATACTTCCAATATTTCAGACCCGTGTTTAATAAAGCTAGATGACTATGTGACAATTGGAGGATCGGCATTTTTAATGGCCCACTATGGAATGAAAGGGTTTTTAATAATCGATAAATTACATATTAAAAAAGGTGCGATGATAGGTCTTGGTGCTAAAATTTTAGGTGGAGTAAGTATTGGTGAGAAGGCCACTATTTTACCAAATTCAGCAGTTCTCCCTAAAACGATTGTTAAAGATGGAGAAAAATTTGGAGTCAGTTCAATTATCCATTGATCTTATACATTTTTAGTGCTTTTAATCTTTGCACTTTGTAATTTACGATTGGGTTTGGATAGCTTTCACTATTTTCTTTTAGTTCAGGACACCAGAGATGTACAAAATCCGAATTAGGATCGAATTTTTGATGCTGATTATAGGGATTAAAAATTCTAAAATAAGGTTGAGCATCTGTGCCAGTTGAAGCACACCACTGCCAGCCTCCAACATTTGCGGCCATGTCATAGTCTAGCAGTTTTGATGCAAAATATTTTTCTCCCCATCTCCAATCAATTAAGAGAGTTTTTACTAAAAAACTAGCAGTAATCATTCTAAGTCGATTGTGCATCAATCCAGTTTCATTTAGACATCTCATTGCGGAATCAATGATTGGAAAACCTGTTTTTCCTTCAGTCCAGGCAAAAAAATACGATTGATTATTTTCATACTTTAGATTTTGATATTCAGCTTTAATTGAAACTTCCTTAGAGTTAGGATAAATATCGAGAAGGGCATGGTAGAAGTCTCTCCAAATAATTTCGCTTATGAATGTGGATCGTCCCTCTGATTTTGATTTTAAGACTTCATGTAAGATCGTGCGAGTACTTATGTTCCCCATTCGTATATATGTTGAAAGCTCAGATGTTAGCTCTCTCGCGGGGAAATCTCTATTTTTATGATAATGATCGATGTATTTTAAAAAATGTTTAAACTTTTTTTCAGCAATATCTTCACCGCCAGAAATAAGATTAGAAGTTCTATCTTTTCCAATAATAGAAAACCAATCTTTATTGATAATGCTTTCAGGATTGTTCCTAGTTTGAGAGAGAGCTCGAAGATTTGTCTTATACGTTGGAATATGGGACTCTTCAGACTCAAAACGATAGATCCACTTGTTCTTGTATGGGGTAAAGATTTTAAAGAACGATCGATCTTCTTTTAATATTTCATGTTTTTCATAGAACACGTGATCTTTGTAATGGTGAACATTAATATTTTTTTGGGAGAGCATCTTTTCAATTTCATGATCTCTTTTTTTTGCCGCTGGTTCATAATCTCGATTAAAGAAAAGATCTGTTATTTTGAGTTCGTTAATGACTTCAGGGATAATCTGAAGAGGGTTTCCATATCGTATGATTAAGCTAGAATTATGCTGATTAAGCTTTTTTTCTAAGCTGATTAACGATTCATAGATGAAAGTAACTCTTCGATCATCTTTTGGAAGCTGATCAATTATTTTTGAATCAAAAATAAATATGAGATATGTCGGTGTCCCATCTTGAGTCGCCATTTGTAGGGCGTGATGGTCTTCTAATCGTAAGTCTCTTCGCAGCCAGCATAAATTTCGTTTCATATTTATATTATGAACGATAATTTAAGATTAGAAAATGCTGTCAAGGCGATGTTTATGTGATAGTTTATATAAGTATGAGTAAACCATCGATCTTAGTTAGTTCTTGCATATTGGGTGAAAACGTTCGCTATGATGGTGGCAATAAATTAGACAGTTATATTAGTACTCATTTAGCTAAATACATTGATTTTAAAATGACTTGTCCAGAGCTTCTAATGGGGATGGGGGTTCCAAGGGAGCCAGTTAATATTGTATTAGATGAAAATAATAACAAAAAAATGATCTCTATTAAGACCAAAGTTGATTACACAGATAAGGCCCTAGTCGTTTCAGAAAAAATAATTGAAGACTTTGGGCATTCAATTTCTGGAGCAATCCTGCAAAAAAAATCACCAAGTTGTGGGGTAGAGCGAGTAAAGGTATACAATAAAGATGATAAGGAGTTATTCCATTTAAATAATGAAGATATTAGAAGAGGGTTGTTTGCTGAAATATTAATGTCTAAAAAACCTGAACTTCCTGTTATTGACAGCGGGAGATTTCAAGATATGTTTTATCGAGAAAATTTTTTCAGGCGCGTTTATGCCTATAATCGCTTTTTTGAAATAGAGCATTCGATAAAAGAATTACAGACTTTTCATTCTCGCTATAAATTTATTTTAATGGAATACGATCAAAACAAAATGCGAGAGCTAGGAAAAATTTGTTCAAGCAAAAATGAAAAAACAATTGAATTAGTTTTTGAAAGTTATAAAAAAATATTTTTTAAAACAATAGAAAAGCCTCCACAAACAAAAAATAGAGTGAATGTGTTTTATCATTTGCTTGGTTTTTTAAAAAATGAATTGAGTTTTGATGAAAAATTAATAATCCACAAAATGATAGAAGATTATAAAGTTGGAGTTTTGCCTTATCTCGTTCCTTTGAAAATGATTGAGTTTTTAGTTTTAAAATATGAACAGTATTATTTAAAAGGGCATTATTACTTCGCCCCTTTTCCTTTGGAAATGCTAAAATAATTAATTTAGAAGATTATGTAACGCATCTTCTATGTTAGGAAATTGTTGCTTTATTTTAAATTGATCTATCTTTTTAGATTTTACTTTTTGAGAGTCTAAAAGAATCGAGCTCATTTCGCCAAAAATAGACTTTAAAATAAAACGTGGAACTGGAAATAAGGTCGGTCTTTTAATTACTTTTCCTAGCGCTTTAGTAAAGTTTAGATTTGTCACAGGATTAGCTGCACAGCCATTAATAATTCCTGAAATTTCATTATTATCTATTGCATTTAAATAAATCTCAATTAAATCATCAATATGTATCCAACTCATAAAATGCTTACCATCTCCCAGAGGGCCTCCAAGTCCAAGCTTAAATGGAGGTAGCATTTTTTCTAATGCCCCACCATCTCTTGAAAGGACAACTGCCGTTCTGACGATTACTGTTCTTGTCGTTTTCGGAAGATCATCAATGATCTTTTCCCAGTTATGGCAAAGGTTTCCAAGAAAATCAGAGGCGACAGGAGAAGACTCATCTAATAAATCTTCAGAATTTTTTGGATAGATACCTACGGCACTAGCTGATATAAAAAACTTTAAGGCCTTTGCCTTCTGATTTAATTCTAAAATCAGCTCATGTCCTCGATCAACTCGTGAAGAGTAGAGTAGTTTTTTTTGAGTATCTGTCCAGCGCTTATTTCCTATGTTTTCGCCCATTAAATTAATGACTCCATCTAGGGAGTCAAAAACAGAGCCAGGGATGGTATTTTCTTCATCCCAAGCATAATAATTAATTTTTTTATTATTTGATTGAATATTTTGACGAGTGAGGACTACAACGTCATGTCCGTTTGTCGTTAATTTCTGACAAAGTTTCTTTCCAATTAATCCAGTGCCACCTGTTACTAAAATTTTCATTTTCGCATCCTTTTGTTCTATTATATAGGAAGACGACTCACTCTCAAATATGTTATACTTAGACAAATTTTAGATTAAGGATAAAATTGTGGTTGATATTACTTACACCATCCAAATGGCCGCTAAGATTTCAGGCGTTGGAGTGCATACAATTAGAGCGTGGGAAAAGCGCTATAAAGCAGTCGTTCCCAAACGAGATATTACTGGTCATAGGGTATATTCACGCCAAGACATTGAAAAGCTAATTTTATTAAGCGAGCTTTGCCTCTTGGGTTACTCAATTTCTAAAATTGCAACCCGATCAATAAGTGACCTAAAGGAACAATTAAAAGAACTTGGAAAAACTGAGGATTCACTTAAAAGCTTAGAAATGAATCTATATGGTGATGAGGAAATTAAAGTAGACTATGCACAATCGTTAACGATTATCTTACTGGCACTTAAGGCCTATAAACTTGATATTGTGGCACAAGAAGTAAGTAAGCTTAAAATTGTCATGAATCCTAGAGAGTTCGCTTTAAATTTAATTCTTCCAATAATGTCTGAGCTAGGAAGTGCTGTAGAAAGAGGAGAGTATACAGTCGCTCATGAGCATGCTCTTTCAGCAATTCTCAAGTTTCATCTTGGGCATGTATTATACAGAACAAATGAGCATATTGAAAAAAAAGGGCAAACGATTTTGTTTTGTGGAATTGAAGAAGATTACCATGAGTTTGGCATATTGATCGGATCATTGTTAGCGCTATATTATAAATTTAATATTTATTATCTAGGCCCAAATCTGCCCATAGATTCTTTAGTTGATACCGTAAAATTTTTAGAAGCAGACTTTATTGTTGTTGGAGCGACTCCAGTAATTTCAAATTTAGGCCCAAATTTTTTAAACAACTATATGCAAAAATTGATCAGCAACACCCAGCTTAATACGCAAGTTATTCTTGGATCTCAATTGGCCTACAATATACCAATGGAGCATAAGAGACGTGTGAAACAATTTAAGACTATCGAGGAATTTGATGCTTATCTATCTAAACTGCTCTAAAATAGTGGGGATGTACGCTATCAAAAGTAATCTCATTTAAAATCGTTTTGTCTAAACACGGTCTTATCGCTTTTATTCTATCTCTGGCATATCCTAGAATCTATGAGTATCAGAAAATATGAAAATTTAATTAATATTTTTGGAAAAGGAATTAGCTTGTTGCTCTTTCTTTTTTGGTTGCTAGTGTTTATTTACCCAACTCCTTTTTTTAAAACTGAGCACGTTTTTGTTTCAAGAATTTTTTCTTTTTCAATTTTAACATTTTGTGGCCTCTATTTTTCTTTTTACAGCAAAATTATTGAAAGCATTGAAATAAATTTATTTGGCCTTATTCAAAAATTGGGTATTTCAACAATCTTGCTTTTTAATTTAGACCTAATTAGTAACTTGAGCCAATTTATAATTTTGATATTAATGATGGAATTATTTTTTTCAATATATTTTCTTTTGCGACTGATGCTTATTTATGAAGTTAAATTTCGCTATGAGGCCCCTAAATATTTAAGTGATCAAGAGCTAAATAATATTAGAACGAATACAGGTGAATCACTTTTTGAACTTATTCAAAAAGACGAAGTCCTGTTGATTTTTGTTAGACACTTTGGTTGTGTTTTTTGTAAAGAGACGGTTAAAAAGGTATCACGCTTATCTGCTGAGATAGAAAAGCGTGGCCTTAAAACTATTTTTGTCCATATGTCTGACCCAGATTTTGGTAATATTTTTTTTAACGAATATTTCAAAAAAAATGTACTGCATATTTCTGATCCTCTTCGAATTCTCTATCGCCATTTTAAAATTTATCGTGGAAGTATTTTGGCAATTTTCGGGCCAAGTGTATGGATTAAAGGTGTTTGGATTAGTCTTACAAGAAAAGAAACGCTGTCTTCGATAGAAGGCGATATTCTTCAATTGGGAGGATTTGTCATTTTTAAAGATGGCAAAGTTGTCCAAAGGCATTTAAATTCGAGTGCTAGTGAGACGATCGAAATTAAATAATCTTTTTTAACTCATTTTCCAAATCAAGTGGCTTATCTGTTGGTGCAAATCGTTTAATGATTTGGCCATCTTTACTAACTAAAAATTTAGTAAAATTCCATTTAACGGCCTTACTTCCTAAGACTCCTGGTGCCGCATTTTTAAGATATTCATATATCGGATGGGTATCTTTTCCATTCACATCAATTTTTGAGAATAGTGGAAAAGTAACATCATAATTTAGAGAGCAAAAGTTTTTAATTTCTTGTTCGTCACCAGGTTCCTGCGCACCAAACTGATTACATGGAAAACCAAGGACTGTAAAATCTTTATCCTTATAGTTTTTATAAAGAACTTCAAGGTCTTTATATTGAGGTGTAAATCCACATTTCGATGCTACATTGACGATTAATAATGTCTTGCCTTTGTACTCTGATAAACTAATTTCCTTTCCGTTAATATCTTTTACTGTATAATCGTAGATCGTTTTGCTCATGTATAATCTCCTTTTAACTTTATTAAAAAAGCATAGAATAATTAATATCAAGATATCTAATATAGATAAAGGGATTTTCATGGATTTAATTAATGTCGAAAGCTTGTGTAAGTCGTATGGGAAGTCATTTTCACTTAAAAATATAAACTTAAAAGTTGAAGAGGGTAAGATTTTTGCCTTGCTTGGTTTAAATGGTGCCGGTAAGACAACCCTTGTAAAATTAATTTTAAATTTACTAAATGCAGAAAGTGGAAATATTTTTGTAAATGGAATTAATGCGATTCTGCCTAGTTCAAGAATTGGAGTGGCGTTTTTACCTGAAAAGTTTTCTTTCTTTCCATTTTATACAGTTTATGGAGCTTTAGAGTTTATCGCAAAGATGAAATCTATACCAGAGACCAATTTAGGTTCTGAAATCGAACAGGCACTATCAGAGCTAAATATTCAAGACTTAAAAGATAGAAAAATCAAAACTTTATCTAAAGGGCAAGTTCAACGAATAGGACTTGCAAGTTTGCTTTTAGGAGATAATAAGCTTCTTGTTTTAGACGAGCCTTTTTCAGGGCTAGATCCAATTGGAATTAGAGATTTAAAAGAAATTTTAAAAAAAGAGAAAGCGCGAGGTAAGACAATCTTTATCAATTCACATATTTTGTCTGAAATGGAAAAAATTTGTGATGAAGTCGCAATTATTCATAAAGGGGAATTATTGGCCCAAAAGGATATTAAAACAATAATTGAAAAAGACGGTGGCCTTGAAAATTTCTTTGCAAGCATTGTCTCTCAATAAAATGAAACGAGGTAAATAAAAATGAAAAATACATTTAAAATATTACTCCTTGATACAATTAATAAGGAAATTAGAAATAAGACATTTCTTTTTGCAATCATTCTTTCTACTGTCTGCATTTTTATCGGTTACTCGCTTGCAAAGTTAATGCATAGTTTTGGAAACTCCAACGAAATGAATATTTCTTCTACTGCAGTAAATTTAATGATGTACTTTTTAAATATTTGGGGAGTTATCATCTCAGTTTTTTTTGGAATAAGTGCACTACGTTCTGATTTCCAAAATAATATTATTTACCAATATTTAACATTTCCAATTTCTAGAAATTTTTATTATTTCACGCGTCTGATTGGGTCTTGGATAATGGTTTATGGCTTTTACTTATATTCATACATTCTTATCTACATTCTTTTTTACAGTTTGTTTAAAGGCACAGCGATAACGATAGGGCAACTATATACAGTTTTAATGATGGGTGTTTACACCTTTGTTTATTTAGTCCTCACATTCATTGTTTCGCTATTTTTAGGCCGAATTGGGGCATTTTTTACAATGCTATTTATTGCATTTTTAATTACGTATTCAAATATGAGTTATGGCCTACTTTCGTTTTCTGAGATGTTTAAAGAGATCTCGATTTCTAGTTTGTTAAATCTTCTTATTTATTTTTTATTACCACATTTGGGGGTTTTATCATCTATAAGTAGTGCATTTTTGATTGGCAGCCCAATTGAGTATAATTTGTATTTTGAAATTCCACATTTTATATTTAGTACAGTATTTGTAATCTTTATAAGTACGAGAATACTTAAATTAAAAGATTTTTAATTAGGATTTACAGTCGCAGGTGCTTCATCTTTTAATTCTTTTACTTTTATTCCTTCAATTTTATAGCTTGACTCAAGCTCAGAATTGGCTTCAAGAACTAATTTTCCGGTTAATTCAATCGGATAAAAAGTAGGAGCGGCTTTGACACCTTTTTTCATCTTGACCAAGGCTAGTTGATTTGGAGGTGGAGGTGGAACGTGCATGCATGCTGGTACATAGGGCATTAGTAGAAATTCTGATATGGCCTTTGAATCATAGTCAAGTGGCATCATGAATCCTTTTATCGTGACCTCTTTTCCTATATGTTTTTTTAATTCAGAAGAAATGACTGGTTTTTTGGTTTTTTGGTCAACGCTAAGTGTTTTTAAGGTTTCCCATGTAAGAGTTCCGGCCATAATATATTTACTTTGAAAAAGTAGAATAAAGGTAAGAATAAATGCATTTTTAGACATGATTTGTCTCCAGTTGACTAAATTACTTGCTACATTAAAAAATATTAAAAACTTTTGCAAGGAAAAGGTCTACCGCTATAGACCAAAGTTTAAAAGAATGTGTAAAATAGTCCTATGGATTTAAAGATACTTATTGTTGAGCCAAGCTTGGACCAAGCGAATCTATTGAAAAAAAACTTTATAGACCAATTTGGTGCTACTGTGGAGGTTATCCATGATTCGACTTCGGCCATTGTTTTTTTAAAAGAGAATAAAGTAAATGCAATTGTAGCACGCAGTTTTTTTGATGATGATAAGATTGCCCATCAATTATTAAATTTTCTTTATGATCAAGAAGAGAAGACACCATTATTAATCATTGGAGATTTTGAGCATGCTTACAAGCAGTTTGCAATAGTATCTTCTCATTGGCGAATTGAAGAGATAAATCGTTTGCTTTTAAAGGCGTTGAGTTTAAAAAAAGAGGATTTTAAGCACTTAAAACTTCCCGATTATATTCCATATCCGATCCATTATTTTTACTTAATGAGTAGTGCTCCTTGTGATGTCTATATTCGCTTAAGTAAAAAAGAAGGCGATGAGTATATTAAACGACTTAAAACAACAGAGAAGTTTGATAAACATGAACTTTTAAAGTATGAAAATAATGGCCTTTCAGAGTTTTTTGTTTTGAAAGAAGACAGTGAGCTTTTTTTGACTTCAATGATGGCACAATCAGTAAGTGAGTTAAAAGGAGTTCCAGATGAAGAAAAGATAAAAAAAACAGCAGAGAGTTTTAATATTTCTTCAGACCTCATTATAAAACTAGGGATAACAGCTCATGCGAAAGCATTAGCAGATGCTACGATTAATGAAATTCATCAGCAAGTTTCAAAAGAATCGAAATTAAGTGTCCTACTAAGAAAAATTTTAGATAACGAATTAAGTTTTTCCTATCGACGATCATATTTAACCACACTTCTTATTTCAGCAATTCTACCTAAGCTTGAATGGGCCAGTGGTGAGCAACAAAGTCAGTTGCTTCACAAATTAACCATGGTAAGTTATTTTCACGATATCTATTTAGAAGATGAAGTTTTTTTAAGAGTAATGGATAATGAGGATTTTAAGAAAGTTGAAAAAAAATTACTCTCTACTGAAAAAGAATTGATACTAAATCATGCCAATCGATCAGCAACTTTACTTCAGACTTATCCCAAGCTTCCCGCGGGGATAGATTTAATTGTAAAACAACATCATGGCGTTTCAAACGGCGTTGGGTTTCCAAATACTTATTCATCCTCTTTGCAACCTTTAGTCATTCTTTTCATCGTTACAGAAGAATACGCCCACCAAATACTAATTGCTGGTAGCAATTTAAATTTAGATACAATTAATAAGCATCTTTTGGAAAAGTTTACGTTGCCTAGTTATAAAAAAATTTTAAATGAATTAATTAATCTCAATAGAAAGTCCAAGTAAGTCCATTTATCATTGTGAGTTCAAAATCAGTTCCCTTTACTGTTGGCGATTTTTTAATTTTAGCAGGAATATTTTTTATTGATAGGCCCATACTTAGATTAATTTTCTCTATAAATTTCTTAATAATCATTGCACTTATTCCAAATTGAAAATAGCTGGGGCTGTCATAGTAGCTACGATTTAAGGTCGTTTCATTTGCTTTGACACCATAATAGTAGTTTGAGTATTGATGATTAAAGTATTCAACAGATAAACTAGTTCTATAGATGTAATCATTGATAAAGTGCATTTTAGAGTAGCTGATGGTCGATTTATTCCCATGAGAGTTTCCGTTTATATCTCTGGTGATAAGAAAATTAAAGTCATAATACTTAATACCAGCTCCAAAAAACCAGGAACTAAATCGTGCTGCCATATTATTAGCGTAGTAGTTTTCGCCCTGTCGATTTAAATTTAAGTACAAGCTTCGTTCTCGATCTCCAAGAATTGAAAAGTTGATACCTCCTCCTCCAATATTTAATGGCCCATAATTTAAAGTGATAAATGGAATGCTTGTAAAGATGATATCAGAGTCAGATCGGTGATAATTATTATCAAAGCGTAGATTGTTTTTTGTGATTGCTCCAATGCCAGCAGATAATTTTAATGGAGGGCCCTCGGCTGAGTTGGCGAGATTAAAAAATAAAATAGCAAATAGAATGGTAATTAATTTCATAAAAAAAATTGTAATCACAAAAGAGGAAAAGTCACTAAAACTAAGAAAAAAGAAGTAAAAGTGTCGGGTATTTTTCAGCAAAAATGCAAGAAAAAGAAAGAAAATAATTTTTTCCAAACATCGGTTTATATGAAACACTTTTATAATCCTGATCTATAACGTTACGGAGGACTGTCATATGAAAGGAATTTTAATCGGTACCGCTCTTGTCTTATCATCTTTTTCATCAATCGCTTGCGATATCAATGGAAACACTGGTTTTGCACCTAAGAACAATCTTTGGCTATCAAGCAAAGATAAAGCTTCTAATGGAATGACTGAAGAAAGATTTAATGAAATCATTACACGTGTTGAAAATGTTTACAAACCAATCGTTGAAGCAAAAGGAAAAACTTTTGAAGTTGTTCGTGATTGGGAAGATGGAACAGTAAATGCTTATGCACGACAAGTGGGAAATACTTGGTATGTTAATATGTTTGGTGGGTTGGCCCGTCACGAACTTGTTACTGACGACGGATTTATGATGGTTGTATGTCATGAAACTGGACACCATTTAGGTGGAGCACCAAAGTACGGCGGAAATGAGTGGGCTTCTAACGAAGGTCAATCAGATTATTTCGCATCTTTAAAATGTATGAGAAAAATTATTGCTGGTGATGACAACGTAGCAATCGTTGCAAAAATGAATGTTGATGCTGAAGCTAAAGCGAAATGTGCTCTTGTTTACAAATCAGAAAATGAAATTGCAATGTGTGAGAGAATTGCGATGGCCGGAAAGAGCTTAGCAATGTTGTTGGGTGATCTTGGTGGAAATTCAAAAGTAGCTTTCACTACTCCAGATAAGTCAGTTGTTAGAAGAACAAATGACAACCATCCAAAAGCTCAATGTCGTCTTGATACATATTTCCAAGGTGGACTATGTGATAAGTCTATGGATGATGAAGTTTCTCAAACTGATTCAAAACCAGGAACTTGTTTAAAAGCAGACGGCTACTCAAATGGAACTAGACCTCTATGTTGGTATAAGCCAGGTTTAGGCGAATAATAAAACACTGCCAAAAAAATGACACAAATCAGGGAGCTTCGGCTCCCTTTTTGTTTTTACCTAATGAAATCCCTCAAAAAAAGTACCAGATCGTAAATGTCAGTTTTTGAAAGATTTATTTCATGTTCAAAGAATATCTAAATTGGTTTGATTTTAGCATCCTGATTTTTGTTACGGAGGACTAATTTATGAGAAAAAGGATCTTAACACTCGCTACGACATTATCACTAATTTCATCAACATCATTTGCTTGTGATATCAATGGAAATTCTGGCTTTGCACCTGCAAACGACTTAAGAATTGCTGTTGGAGATAAAGCAAGTAACAACATGACAGAAGCTCGCTTTAACGAAATTATCAATAAAGTTGAGAAAGTTTATGCACCAGTTGTTAAAACAAAAGGTGGAGTTCTAAAAATTGAAAGAAAGTGGACTGATGAAACAGTTAACGCATACGCACAAAGATCTGGAAGCACATGGATGGTTTCTATGTTTGGTGGTCTAGCGAGACATCAATTAGTAACAGATGATGGATTTATGCTTGTTTTATGTCATGAGCTTGGTCACCACCTAGGTGGAGCACCTAAGAAAGGTTCTTTTTCATCTACTTGGGCATCAAATGAAGGGCAATCAGATTATTTTGGTTCAATGAAGTGTGCAAGAAGAGTTCTAGAGTCTGAAGACAATATAGGAATTGTTGCTCAAATGAGTGTTGACGAAGAAGCAAAAACAAAATGTGGACTTGTTTATACAAATGAAAATGAATATGCTCTTTGCCAAAGAATTGCAATGGCCGGAAAAAGTCTTGCAATGTTACTGGGCGACTTAGGTGGAAGTTCAAATGTTGCATTTACAACTCCTGACCCATCTAAAGTGACAAGAACAAATGACAATCACCCTGCTGCTCAATGTAGACTAGATACATATTTCCAAGGGATTTTATGTGATAAATCTTATCAACAAGATGTAGACAATAAAAATCCTGTTACTGGTGTATGTATTAAAAAAGATGGTTACCAAGTTGGGATGAGACCTCTTTGCTGGTACAAGCCAGGAGCAGAGGAACTTACTTCAGAAGAACAATAAGATTGTAGTTATATAAAAAAAGGCCAGCATCGCTGGCCTTTTTTGTTTGGTATTTATGGTTCAAATTATCGGTAATCTTGCATTTATCTTAGTTGCGCTTTCGTTTACTGTTAAGGATATGATCTGGTTGCGTGGCCTATCTGTTTTGGCCTCAACCTGCTCAATATTTTATAACTATAATGTTTCATCTTCTCCGCTTTATGTACCAATCTTTTGGAATTCTTTTTTCATGTCGTTAAACTGTTATCATATTTTTAAGATTGTTAAGGGAAATCGGGCCGTCAAATTGAGTGATGAAGAATTAGAGTTATATAAATTGCAGTTTATGAATTTAAGTCTACTTGAGTTTTCAAAGCTTATTAGTATCGCTAGTTGGAAAAATGTTCGCGCAGGAGAAACTTTTGTTAGTGAAGGTCAGGTGATGACTGAGCTTTCAATGATCTATAATGGACATGTTGAAGTTTGGCATGCAAAGAATCTTGTTAATGAATTACATGATGGACAATTTATTGGAGAAATGAGTTTTTTAACTGATGGTATTGCATCCGCTTCAATAATTGCACTTCATGATACCAAGCTAGTTGTTTGGAAGCAAAAAGAATTAAAAGAGCTAATGAAGCGAAATCCATCTCTTATTTATTCACTTCAGAGCATAATGGGTGAGCAAATGGCAAAGAGTTTAAAGGCCAAGAATGAGCAAGAAAGAAAAGGTACTAATTCTAACTGAAAAGCCAAGTGTTGCTAGGGATTTTGCGAATGCTCTATCTCGAAGCTATAAAACGTCAGAAGGGTTTATCGAAATAGAAGAATACGTTATAACTTGGGCCATAGGGCATTTGCTCACACCTTATGATCCAGAAGATTATGATGTTCGATTCAAAAAATGGTCCGAAGAAACTCTTCCCATTTTGCCAGAAGAGTTTAAATATAACCCGATACCTAGCTCTAAAAAGCAGTTAAAAATTATTTTAAACTTACTTAAGCGAAAAGATTTAAGTTCAATAATCCTTGCGACCGACGCAGGGAGAGAGGGGGAGTTAATTGGACGTTTAATTCTAAACGAGTCAAAAAACAAGCTAAAAACTTTTCGATTTTTTACATCAGATGCTCTTACAAAAGAAGTTATCTTAAAGGGAATAAATTTAGCTCGACCCGTTTCAGAATATGATCGATTGTACTTTTCAGGTAAAGCAAGGCAAGTTGCTGATTGGCTTGTTGGTATGAATATGTCGCGAATGTTAACTTTAAAACTTGGTGATTTATTTTCAGTCGGGAGAGTTCAAACCGCAGTGCTTGCTTTGCTTGTGAACAGAAAAAAAGAAATTGAGAGCTTTAATTCAAAAAATTATTTTGAATTGAAGGTAGATTTTAAATTTGAAAAAGATATTGTGTCTGCCCATTGGTTCTCTCCTGATTTAAAGGAAGAAGAATGCCGAAAAAAAGATGATGCTTCTGATTTTAGCGATATCATTTTTAAAATTAAAGATGCAAAAGCTAAAATGGTTGCCATAAAAGAAGCTAAAAAAAGCTTGTCTCCAGATGGTCTTTACTCATTAACAGATCTTCAGAGGACTGCCAATTTAGAATTTGGGTTTAGTGCTCAAAAAACACTAGAGATCGCTCAACGTCTCTATGAAATTCATAAAGTTCTTTCTTATCCACGAACTGAATCAAAAGTGATGGGAACAAGTTCATTTGATATGATTCAAGAAAAAGTATCATATTTTAAAGAGCAGTTTCCAGATTTGTTTTTTAAATATGATCCAGGCAAGTTAAATGTAAAAAATAAAAAGATATTTGATGATGAACGTTTAACTGATCATCACGGCCTTATTCCTCTTCGGGTACTTGGACCTTCAAAAAGCGTGGATGAAGAGAAAATTTTTAATCTAGTGTTACGAAAGTTTATTTCGAATTTCCTCTTGGACTATCACTACTTGGTAGTTGAATATTTCATTAATTGCAAGGAAGAGAATTTTATTGCAAAGAAAATGATTGTAAAAGAAATTGGTTTTAAAGAAGTTTTAGACAATCGTATTTCTAAAGAAAAAGAGCTACAAGTAGTAGAAAATGAAATCGGAGCTTATTTAAATTCACAAGTAGAAGCAAAGAAAACCAAAGCACGTCCGCAATATACAGAGGCAAGTTTACTTTATGATATGTCACACCCATCGTCTCTTGTAAAAGAAGATGAGTTAAAGAAAGTATTTCATAAAGAAGTGGGAATCGGGACTCAGTCAACCCGCGCGAATATAATTGAAACTTTGCTTAGAAGGGAATATATAAAAAGAGAAGGGCGAAGCCTAATCCCTCTTCCAAAGGGAATCTTTCTTGTAGAAAAATTAAGTGAAATTGAAAGCACGAAGAAGTTTCTTGATGTTAAAGAAACTGCGATATGGGAATTAAGCTTAGCTTCAATTACAAATGGAGAAGGAGACGTTTCTAATTTTAATCAATCAATTAAAAAATCTATTCATGAAGCAATAAGTGATTGGAAAAAAGTAGCAAGTCTGAAATCAAAGTCACCTGAAACAATTAAAAAGAACTCAACGTTTGTAGATAAAAAAGCAATGGCAAAATGTCCTCTTTGTCAAAAAGACGTAATTTCATACCCAAAGTCATATTCATGTAGTGGGTATAAAGATGGGTGTAAGTTTGTCATTTGGAAGGAGATTAGTGGGAAAAAAATAACCGAAAAAGAGGCCGTTGATATCATAAAAAACAAGAAGTCTGAACTACTTACAGGTTTTATCTCAAAAAGTAGCAAAGAATTTTCGGCCTATTTGATTATAAATAAAGAAGGAAAAATAGAGTTTCAATTTTAAAATTTAAACGGTAAAACTGACAAAAAAATGGAGGAAGAATGAAGTATATAATTTTATTTATTATTAGCTTTAACCTGTTTGCGGCGGACAGTTTTGATGTACCAGAGTTCTCTGTGGAATTGAAAGGAACGAATGCAAAAGAAAAAATAGAATATGCTATGAAATACCCAGAGGGGGTTTTAAATCGTTATAATCCGGTCGGAGGGAGTGTAAAAAATAAAAAAGTAGAAGGAAGTAAGGTTTCATTTACAATGACTAAAAAGGTTTTGATCATCACTAAAACATTTGATGTTACATTTGTATTAGATATCACTCCTTCTGAAAATAATTGCAAGGAAAATGAATTAGCTTACTTGTATACGCTAAATTTAGATGGTTCAGATGCTTTAGTTATCGATAATATTGACCGCTTAGAGTTTAATATTTGTTTGAAGGAATTAAATTCAGATAAGTTTAATGCTCGAGTTTTTGGTAAGATTTTTAAGGGAAAGCATTATAGTGAACCAGTAGGATCTGTTGCAAAAAATACTATTAATGACCAAGTTATTCCATTTGTTGAAGCGATCAAAGCAGAAATTGCTAAGTAAAATAAAAAAAGGCCCAAAGTTTTACGCCTTTGGGCCATGTGGTGTGGAGTCCTCTTTATAAGGAAGTTACTATCGACAAGTTCTCCATTGGAATTTGTATAGTAAACCGGCCTTAAAGTCAGCAGTATCAACAGTTGCAAGTGCACTATCTCTAAAGCGATTTGTTTGTACTAACATTGAAGCATTTACTCTTAAAGTAGTATCAGCTCCGCAAGGTGACCATACTTGTGCTTGCACTCCAATATCGTTAGTAAAAGTGTAGTCTGTATCTGTTTTTCCAATAAATTGCTTACCAAAGCGAGGTCCGAGTGTTCCTGCTAAAAAGTATTCAGCTGTAAGTCTTGCTTGCGCTCTATCTGGAAGTGATACATATCCTCTATAGTCGACAGCGATAATAGATAATGAGTAACCTTGTGGCACATGAACAGGTATTGCAATATTACAAGATTTTCTTGCAACTGTTGCATTGGCCCCGCCAGCTTCAACAATAAATTGGTCAAATAAAATAGAAAGAGATTTATTATCTGGCGAAAGAACAGCGGATGCTGAACCAGCAGGACATCCATTCCCACCATAGGCCGGTTGACCTAATTGAATGTCGTTTGGAATTAAGTCTGCTTGCGCCAGGCTCATAGTAGATAATAAGCTTAATCCAGCAATTGTTTTTAAAAGTAATTTTTGTAATTTCATATTTCCCTCTCCTTAAAAATACGAGCATGTTTATTTGCCCTTGTTCTTTTTTTAATAAATATTTTTTTTTCTTTCAACCAAAAAAATGGATGGAAATAAAATGCATCGCCAGTTGGTCAATCAGTGAAAAAGAATTCGCCACATGGTGAACATAATCAAAAATGATATCTTTAGTAGTTTCTTTTTTATTTTAGATTGTTTAGATATGAATGAGAGGGGGGCCTATGAAAAAATTTAAATTAACAATGTTCTTAGTCTTAGTAGGATTCTTTGACGTCATAAAAGCAGAGTCGATTCAATTTGAAAATGTGAGAGTTGGTGGAGTTGGGTGTCCAAGTGAAAAAACGGCAATCGCCTATGCACCTGATAACAGTACTGCCTCTGTTATCTTTCAAGATTTTGTTTCGCATGTGCCGGTTCAAGTAACAAGGCCAAAGGAAATTGCAACAATCTCTCACTTGCCATGTAATATTTTTTTAGATGTTAAATTGCCAGTGGGCCACAAGCTTGACTCTTTAGATGTACAGTTTGATATGAGAGGAAATGCAATATTGGATAGAGGCGTAAGTGGTCAGTTTAAGAGTTTTTTGATGAAGGCCATGGGAATGGGAGCAGAAAGAACACGTGGGAGAAATCCTGAGTTAATTTCAGAAAAATTATGGACAAATACATTAGAAGATCAATTTGAAGATTTTGTAATTACTGGCACTAGGTCAATTAAATTTAATTCTGATTGTCGTACAAGTGCATCTAGTGATCGTGTTTCTGTTCACCTTCAGCACCATGTAATGACTCAAATTCAGCGTGGGTTTGAAACGAGTGGGGCAGAGGGGACTATTACGATGGATTCTTCAGATTTTTCTGGTGGTGTAAAAATAAAGGCCATAAGTTCTCCTTGTTCAAGTACATCTGGTGGTGGCAGTTCGACCCCAGGAAGAGTTTGTAGGCAGGTGATCATTAATGGGCGAGTGCAAATGATCTGTAGGTAGTTTTTATAAGGTGCCAAAGAGTCACTTAAAAGCTGTCTTTGGCCCTTAAAAACTCATACTTTCTTTCAAGATTAATGAAAATCTTCATTATTTAAAGAAAGCTGTGTAAAAACAAAGTATGAGTTTAGAAAAACAAACTACAACTTCAGCAAACTTAGAATTAAAAAGATTAATAGAAGATTTTTTAGCTCTTCATCCATCTTTAACTGTTAATGCCTTGGCCACGAGAAGTGGAGTGCCGGGAACTTCTCTTAGAAGAATATTACAAGATGAAATGAAAAGTGAAGTTGCCCCTCATACTGCTTTATCTTTAGTGTCCTACATTAAGCGGGAGAAAAAGATAAGTAAGTTATTGGCAACTGTCGAAGGTGAGTTGGGGGATTTTTTAAGAAAAAATTTTAGTCAGTTTGTTTTTGAAGAAGAAAAAGTGAATCACTCGTTAGATCAAGGATTAAATGATTTATTTAAAGACAAATATAATTATTTAATTTACAAGCTTGCTTCAAATGTATGTGGAGTTTCAAGTGCAGAAGTTCGTGATAATTTTGGTCTGACAGGTTTAAATAAGTTAGAGGCAATGATAGCAGAGAACTTTATTTATGAAAAAGATGGAAGGTATCATTCACAGAATAAAAATTTCTCTGTTGATATTGAAAGGGCATTAGAGCTAACTCATTCATTAGTAGATCAATTTAAAGTTGCTGATGTAAATAAGGGGCATAATTTGTTCTATTCACTTTCAGAGGGATTAAATGAAGCAGGGATAAAGAAAGTAAAAGAAATAGAACTCTATGCTGTTAAAAAAGTATTTGAAGTTATGAATGATAATGAATTCATTGGAAGCATTCCTTATTTTTCAGTAATAATATCTGATGTGTTAGGAATTACTCCAAACAATGAATGCATAAAAGAGGTGCTACAATGAAAAGAATTATTTTAATTATTATTGTGTGTTTATTTTCACTTTTAAGTTTTCGGCCCAAATTAGAAGTTAAGATGGGAGAGCTAACTGGGGTTGGTTCACGCTTTAAGATTTCAAATCTAGCAGGTTTTGTTCATCCGAAGGGACAAATTATGAAAGAGGATTGTTCTGAAATTGTAATAAAAAATTCAAATGATCCAAAAATTTCTGATGTTGTTTCTGTCACAGTCAATGGAGAGGAGATTGAATCCTCAGAATTTATAGGAATAATTGTTCAATCATTATAGCAGATTGCTACGGTTAAACCGGCCTGTCGATAATGCCAATTAGAAAAACGATATTGGTTGATCATTTCGACAGGTCTAATTTTAAAATCAAATGTATTTAAATGATCTTTAATTGAATCTTCTTCATCATTTGAAGGCTCAAGAACAGGGCCTTTTGTGCTTCTAAAAATATTTTTAAATAAGTGTCTAAAATTAAAAAAATCAAGATCAAAAATCAAAGACTCAGGAAATGATCTTTTCTTAAATTGTCCTATCATTGTAATCGATTTAAACCTTCTTAAAAGTGCAGTTTTCAATTCTTCTGCTTTTAAATTATTAATATGAAAATGAGGAACGTGCACTTTACTTTTTAAAACTACATCGTGATTGGGGGTAGAAATAAGTAATATTCCTCCTGGATTTAGCGCATTTTTCAGGGCAAGGATAAAGCGATCTGTCTCTTTTGGATCTAAGTGCTCAATAATTTCAAAGGCCGTAATAAGATCAAATTTTTCATTCAATTCATCGAGTTTAAAAACATCTTGCAGTTTATATTCCAAGTTCTTTTGATGAGAAAATGATTGCTTTGCAATCGCAATAGATTTTTCATTTAAATCAATTCCAGTAACTTTCTTTGCGTTTTGAGCAATAATGTATGCCCCATACCCTTTTCCAGTAGCACAGTCTAAGACGTTAAAATCTTTTGCAAACCCATTTGCCCACCAGTATCTAACAACGTGATCCCAAAAAAAGGGAGAGTATTGGTGTATTTGAACTGAATCTCCTTCATAGGCTGCATATTTCATAAATTAACTATTCCTTTTATGCTCAATGTGAGACATGGCATGTTCAGTTAGCGCAGTAATTGTTAAGCTTGGATTTACTCCGAGATTTGTTGAAACAACACTGCCATCACAAATAAATAAATTTTTATAATTATGAACTTCATTTTTATAGCTTACTACACTATCATCTGAATTTTTTCCCATCACTGCCCCACCGAGTATATGGGCCGTAGTTGGCACATTAAATAATATTTCAGTGATGGAGGTCAATGGCGTGCCTTTTTCAACATTTTTAACTAGTGAATGTAGAAAATCATTTGCCCTTGGGATATTGGCGCTTATTGGGGCCCCCCCGTCAATTTCAGTTTGAAGGTAAGTAATGAAGGGAAAATATTTTAATTTTTTAGGTCGAATTCTAATTTTTCCATCTAGAGTTTGCATAACTAAGAGGATGAGTGTACTTTTTGCCCACCCAAAGGGAATAAGTGCCTTCAAGTTTTTTAATGGATTAGATAAAAATTCAAAAAAGGCCGCAATAATTCTTTTTGTGTAAAATTGATCGCGCGGAAGAATGGTACAAATTAACGAGAGAAGATCAGAGCCATTTCCGTATCTAACTGCTTCGATGTGAGTATGTTCATCAATATGAATTCCAGATCCTATGGCAATGCCTTCACTCATATCAATTTTTTTATTATTAACTCTTGCTCCAATAATTGATTCAGAGTTTGTTCTAACATCAAGGCCAAGATTTGAACTTATTTTAGGCAACGTCTTTTTTTCTTTGCAGTTAAACAGTAATTTCAGTGTTCCCAAAACGCCGGCAGAAATAATAACTCCTTTTGCTTTAACATATTCTTTATTGTACAAAAAAATTGAATCAGAGTTTTTTATATGAATCCGGTATCCATGCATACCATAAATATCATCTTTTAGAATCGGTTCAATAATGGTTGCTGTTTTAAGCTCTTTTATTTTTGCCCCTTTTTTTTCTGCTAAGTAGAGATAGTTTTTTACCAGTGTATTTTTTGCCCCATGATTACAACCAGTCATGCATGACCCACATTGGATGCATCCAGTTCTTTTTGGGCCAGCACCATTAAAATAGGGATCAGGTACAGTGTTGCCAGGTACTCCAAAATAGATTCCGACGTCTGTGTGATAAAAAGTATGAGCAAAATTTGAATATTCAGCAGCTTTTTTTAAAATGAGATCAGCATTTCCTAGTTTTATATTTTGAGTTACTCCTAGCATTTTTTTTGCAATTTCATAGAAAGGGGGAAGAGTATCTTTAAATGAATGGATTGGCCGAAGCTTATCCCAAACAGAATCTTTTGGAACTAAGAGTGTATTTGCATACACTAATGAACCGCCTCCAACACCTGCGCCACTTAAAATAAAAACATGCTTAAAGAGAGTCATCCGCATGATACCAAAGCATTTAATAATCGGTGCCCAGATATATTTATTGATCTCCCAGTTCGTTTTTGGGAATTGGCCATCGTTAAAACGGCGACCAGATTCAATTACTAAAACACGATAACCTTTTTCAGTTAAGCGAAGTGCGCTAACTGCTCCCCCAAAACCCGACCCTATTACTAGGTAATCATAGTCATAATTTATAACATCTTTATTGTTCATATAATAAGTATTTACTTTAACTATTCTTTAATAATAGATTAGCACCGATTAATAGGGAAGTTTTATATTTTATTGGGTGATTGCTTTTAATTTTTTTACGATAAATTCAGCTTGCGCTTTATATTGTAAACCATTTGGATGGCCGTCGTTTTTAATGATCCATTCATCATATGGGCGTTGATTTAAAAAAATTGCTGCCTTTGAATTGAAATCCCACACCTCAATATTATTGGCCTTTAACAAATCAAAAAAATCTTTTTCTCTTCCTTTAAGTACGGGCGGGAGCCAAGCTTCAAAAATTGGTCTTGTTAAAATAAATCTTCCTTTGGGGAATTGTCTTAGGTATTCAACTTTTATTGCTTTTAAATAATCTATCATGAGAGGCATCATGTCTTGAGATGTTAAATAATCAAAATTTGCCATGATTCTTAGATAAGGATAATCAAGTTTTATTAATTTAAAAAAATTAATGATCTTAAAAGAAAATAAACTATCAAAGAAAGATTTAAATTTTAATTGATGTGATTCTTTTTTCCATGAATAGTAAGGAGTTCCTTTAGATGCCCAATAAAGATAATTCCAATACATTGCAATTCTTTCAAACTGAGCATGATAGAGATTGTAGAGATAGAATCCTTCTGAGTTTTCGACGAGAGGAGAAAGGTTAAAGAATTGAAGCAAAAAAAGTTGTTCTGATGGGCTTCCTCCCATACTACCGAAATTATAACTTCTATAATCAGATTGCATATTATCTATTAAATAAGCTAAGCTTTCTTCATCTTTTACTCCACTACCGAAAGTAAAAGAGCACCCAGCAATAATTAGATGCTTTTTTGATTTGAAGTTTTTTGGATTTATTGGGTTTCTAAAGCCATAATCATCATAGGTTGTATAAAATGAGAGCGTTTGATTAGTAACTTTGGTTCTTTTTTGGTCAAGTCCAAAGCGGTACTTTAGCATGAAATCTGCTTCAGCTTTTGTAAGAATCGTAGGGAGTCTTTTAGATGACGTTTTTATTAAATATTCTTGAGAATCAAAAGCCAATGTTTTGTTTAAAAAAATAATAATGATCAGGTTGATAAAAATATAAATGCGGTTCATAATTTAGTATTATGGCATTTTTATATGATTTGATGAAACTTTTTATTAAGCGAAAAAAATGGTGGATGATTCCGTTGTTAATTCTTTTTGTCATCGGCACAGTTTTATTTTTTCTAGGGCCTTCAAATCCATATTCCCCATTTATTTATACAGTTTTTTAATTATTTTTTTAGCAGTCCTTCTTCGCCACAATAGCTTTCACCATAGGCCTTTTCAGTTGGGGTATAGTTGTAATAGAGACTTCCTCCAGATTTATTATTAGGGGCTTTAATTGTATCAATAACATCATTTGCGACTTCCTCATTTATCATTGTACACCCTTTACTAAGAGGATACATGTGAAGATCGTCTTTTAATTTAGGAGATTCATCGTCACTCGTAGCAACGTGACTGTTTATATAAGGAAAAGAATGCATAACCACTGCTCGGGAATAAGAATGATCATTTATGCCGGCCTGTAGTCCATGCATTTTCATCGAAAATTTCCACCTTTTTTGAGGGTCACTAGAACCATTGATGCGTGAGCCTGTTATAAAAAAACCTCTGGGGGTCGCATATGAGCCATCTTCATTAGAAAATTCACGAGCGTATTGGTCGCTTTCTGCAACCCCCTTTCTCCCACCAGATCCATGTGCTGAAAAGTAAGTTTTAACTTTTCCTGTTTCAAGATCTAAAATATACATTCTTGAATCAAAAAAACTTTTATTTAAATCATTGATAGTAATAAAACGTTGGTTTTGAATTTTGATTCCATTGGAGCGACTCGGATCTCCCTGTGCTTTGAAATTTTGGCCGCGGTGCTTGTCATAAAAGCAAAATGCCTGCTTTAAAGCAATTGGATCACCGCCTAATTTTTCAAAATTTGTTATTAAATTATTCCGAACATTATCGGCATCAGTGTCATCTTTTTGTGTAAAACTAACTTCTTTTTCTTCAGCATCATCTGCAAAAGTTTCATCAGGGGATGAGACTTCTCTTATACTATTGTGGCATGGCGGAGGAGGTGGAGTGACAATATTATTAATTGTCTTTGAGTAATTTATTCCTAAAAGTGATCGCAATGTGTCCCATATATCAGAGAATACTGAAGCATTCGCATTTAGTGAAACAAAAACAACATGTATTAAAAAAATGCATTTAAATCTATTTAACATTTTTTAATACTCCATCTTGACCATCAACTTCAATAATTTTTTGCTCGAATTGACAATAAGGTTTGTTAAATTTATCAAATACTTTGATCTTTGCAATTTTTGGACGATTTTTCAGTATGGATAAAAATTGAATTAGGTTAAATGAGGAGCTTTTGTTATTTGTAAGCTTAAGTTCAATCGAATCAAGTAAATGTTCATCATTTTCAAAGAATTCATACATCAATTTTATAAATGGGTCTTTTGATTTAACTTTAAGTGCATGTAAGTTGCCAGACTCTTCTGACCATGTCTCAAGCAAGGGCGATAGGTGTTGCCCTTTATCTCCATAGAATCCAATTAAAGATAACTTATATTCTTTACAATTTGGTAAGTCGGTTGCGGCATTTGCAATTGAAAAAGACAGAATAAAATATAATAGCATGAGCTTCATTTTCTAGCACTCCTACTTTGACTAACTTTTCGGTTTAAGTATTTAAAACTAAAGAAATTTCAATCAAGGTCATAGCAAAATTACAAGGGGAATTGTGGAGCGAATGTGTCTGATGTATATGTATGTTAAATTACTTAGAAGAGGAGTATTTATGGGAAAGATTTTGTCATGTATTTTATTTTCATCACTGTTTACAGGTATGGCCTTCGCTTACGATATAAATAAGGTTGAAGTATATCCTCCATATTTGAGTGTAGGCTGTAGCGAGATTGGAAAAGACAGCGTTGGAACTCTTGGAATTTCGCTAAATAAATTAGTGGCAAAAGAAAGTGAAGATAAAATAAAAATTTCTGTACAAGAATCTTTAAAGGTATGTGAATTAAAAATTAATTCAGATGGATTAAAGTCACTTGCATGGAAAAATGTAGATCCATTTAAAGGATATGAGGTTCAATACTTTGATAGGTCATCAAGTTCTCTTAAAACGCGAACAGAAATAATTGATCCAAGTAAGCAATTTAACCGATTTGAAGCGGCCGTTTATCTTGAAGATTTAAAAAAATCGATTAAGAAAAATTTAGTAGAAAATGAAGCTATTTTTGAGTTTAATAAGCTAGACCTAGTAAACCAAAATGATCTAGATTTATTGAATGAAGGTAAAGATGTAAAAAAGACACTTGTACTTTTTAATACATTAAACACAACTACGATTGTTAATGGTGAAGCGATGTATTTTGGCGATCAAATATTTTCTGCAAGAAACGTTACGTTGACATTAACAAAGTCTAAAAATCAATTTAGAGTAAAAAGTTTAGAAGTAAAATAGAGTTTATAAAAACAGCATTGCTCGATCGGGCAATGCTGTTTAAAATTCGGTATATTTTTTAGAGTTACCATGGGATTTATCAATAGGGTATTTTTGTTCATTTTTTGAAAGTTTATTCCAAAATTCTTTTTCCATATCGATTTCAAGTTTATCTGCAATGCGAATTAAATAGTAAAGGACATCTGCCACTTCTTCTTTGATCATCTGTGCTTTTTTTTCATCTTTCATTACATTTTTAGATTCATCATCTTTTAGCCATTGAAATATTTCTAAAAGTTCACAAGATTCAACATTTAAAGCAATTGCGAGGTTTTTTGGGGTATGAAATTGATCCCAATCCCGATCTTTAGAGAATTTTCTTTGTGCTATTACCATTTTTTCGATATCGACTAATTTATTCATAAGACATATTAGCAAGACTTCATTTAAAATGTCTTTATGAATACAAAAAATAAATCAGGTCTTCATCCAAAAAATAAGCATAAAAGTCATTATGATTTTCAAAGTCTTATAAAGTCTCACCCAGACTTAGCTAAATTTGTCATTTCTAATAAGTATGGAACTGATTCGATTGACTTTGCAAATCCTAAGGCCGTTATTTCTTTAAATACAGCACTACTTAAGCATTTTTATGGAATAAAGTTTTGGGAAATTCCTAAAAATTATCTTTGTCCTCCGATACCAAGTCGCGCTGATTATATTCATCACCTTGCCGATCGAATGAGTGATTTTATAAGCAAGAGAAAGGATGAGATCAATGTTCTGGATATTGGAGTAGGGGCCAATTGCATTTATCCGATTATTGGAAGTTTTGAATATGGCTGGAAGTTTGTTGGCAGTGATATTGATAAAGAAGCGATCGTTAATGCACAAAAAATTATCGATCAAAATCAGCTTAACGACCAGGTAGAGTTAAGACTGCAAGGAGACAAGAAAAAGATTTTTGAATCAATTATAAAAGCAGAGGAGTATTTTTCTTTTGTTGTTTGTAATCCTCCTTTTCATGAATCTAGTGAAGCAGCAAAGTTTGAAGCGGAGAAAAAAAATAGAAATCTTGGCCTAAAAAAAGATAATTTAAATTTCGGTGGAACAAATCATGAATTGTGGTGCGAAGGAGGAGAGTTGGCCTTTATTAAGCAAATGATTTTTGAAAGCATCGATTATAGAGATAATGTTGCTTGGTTTAGTACTCTTGTATCAAAATCTAGAACATTGCCATTATTATATGAAGAATTAAAAAAAGAAGGTATTACAAAGATTAGAACCATCGATATGGCCCAAGGGCAGAAGCGAACTAGAGTTTTGGCGTGGCGATTTTAGTTTGATTAAAAGTGGAGACTTAATGAAATGAGTATTTTACAGTACGGATGTTGTTTATTTATGACGCTGTTTGTTTCATGTTCGATGACTCAGTATGATTTAACAATGGAAATCGTTCGTGTAAAAAAAGAAAGTGATCAACGTAATTTGAAGACTTCAGTTCCGCCATTGCCAGATTTGGCAATTAATAATTCTACGTTAGATGGAGTTGACTCTAATAATGATTCTATTCGAGATGATGTTGAGAATTGGATAGAGTTTACGGCGAATGATAATCGTCAAAAGTGGGCAATGAGAGAATATGCTAAGGCAATCAAGTTATATAGTGAATTTTTCTTCAAAATGAAGTCAGATGAAGAAAGTAAACATGAAAAAGCTCAAGAGTGTTTAGTTCAAGAGGCCGATATGTATTTGCGTAATGTTTTCACCTCCCCCAGATTACCTACACTTGATTTAGCCTATCATATTTCACAAAAAATTGAGGATCTAACTTTTAATACGAAATTGAGAACTAGAAAGAAAATCCGTTTTGATTTTAACCATGCCAAAAGTGATTGTGACAAAATTAAATCAATTCAATTCTATAAAAACTAGCACTTGAGAGGTGTTATGAATTATAATCTGTTTAAGTATTTTTTTTGCATTGTAATGTTATTCTTACAACACTCTAACTTGTATGCATTTAATTTGGATGAATGTGTTTCATCTTTTAGAGTAAAGAAACCTGATGATGGGTTTCTCATGTTTACGAGCGTATCCCATACGACCAATCTACTAATTCTTCCAACTGATTTAGCAAGCTCATCTTCTCAATTTTTATTTTCGCAAGGTGAATGCCGTGGGCTTGATTTGAGGAATAAGGAAAAGAGAAATTATTTTTTTGCTAATTTTGAACAGATAAAAATTAACATCGCACGTGCTAATGGTGTTTATATTGATGGCCTTATATCATTGTTTCATTGTGACACGTCCAAGGATTTAGATATAAAGAAAAAGCTTTCAGATGATTTTGAATATATATTTGAGAAAAATGCAAAGATGAATACATATTCTCAAGCTTTTGATCAAATTCTATTAGTATTTTCTGCAAATCAAAAAGAATGGAAATGTAAATAAACTGGTTCTGTCAAATCAAGTTCGGATGAGTTGTTTCATAGCATTTTAGATCTTTTGTTGAAGCACTATCTTTTTTGGCCATCTCAATCAAGCGCTGATGATATTTTTTGGCTTCAGGGGTATTTATTAGCTGCTTTATGGCCATGTCAATTCTTTCGATACCTTCCTTTTCGTTTTCAAAGTATTTTTTTGCATAACAGCCTTTAGTAAGTTCTAGTTGTTGATAATTTTTTGCAAAAGTATAATCATTTTCAGTTTCAGCCTCTTTAATTGCATTTAAAAAATCTTGAAGTTTTAGAAGATAATTTCTTATCGACCATCTCTCTTTAAAATTAAATGTATTTTCTGATATCCACTGATTTATTTCATCATTTAAATTGTGGCCTTCAACAATTTTTCTTCCATCCTTATTAAAAGAGTATTTATGGTCTATGAAAAATTTTGAAAGTACTAATTCATCATGAATAGATTCAGGTGCAATATTAATGATGTCTCTACTATCCAACAAGTCTTCATATCCTATATATTTTTGACCAATATCTAAGAATAATTTGTCTAAATCCTCTATTGTATTTAATTTAAAAATATTAAAATCATTTATATGTAAGGCAAGTTCCAGTTGAGTATACTCAGAACTTGTGGTTGAGGCGATATAGGCCAATTGCTGTGTGCTTATTTCATTTCGCATTTGCTTATAAAATTCTGTTACCTTATTTATTTTTTCAATGTCATCGCATTCGATGCTGAGAAGTTGGCCTTGGTTTTTTTGGTTTCGAAGAATACAAATATCTTTATCTGGGCCTGTAAAAGCATTTCCTGTGTTTGTTTTTTGATCAATTACATAAAATTCTACATATTCGTTAAATTTATAAAATCTTCCGTTGTCGCCAGTTTCTGATCGATCTAAAAAAAGATGAAAATAATTGTCTCTCCAGTCATTATAATTTCTCATTCGGCCAAATTGAGCGAATGGAGCAATTTGCACTTTTTTGTTAATATGCTTTGAGAATGGAACTGAAGTACCATCAAAAATTGCTTGGTAGGTAAACATCCAAATAAGATAAATAGGTATTAGTGGTAAAAAAATAATTTGCATATTTCAATATAATTTAGGGTGAAACATCGTGAATTTACAATAAAAAATTGAATATTTAATTGGCACAACAAAAAAGTGGTGCCCAGTCGCGGAATCGAACCACGGACACAGGGATTTTCAGTCCCTTGCTCTACCGACTGAGCTAACTGGGCATCATTCTTTGTTTTCCGAATGGAAAGTTTATAAAAATTAAAAGATTGGAGAGGAGTAGTCAATCTTTTAATTAAAAAAATGACAAATTCATTATAAGTTTGCATATCCCTAAGCCCGCTATACATTCAATTTTTGTTAGTTCATATTAATAAAATGAGAATAGAAAAGGCACTTATACCTTACAATCAGGATACTTTTACACACGCGCTTGTCTTTCACCCCTCTAAAGAATCTTATGAGGGCAAGCAGGCAATTTTTTGTCATGGGTATACTGCCGATAAGGGATCTATTTTAAACTGGGGAATAAGGCTCCAGGAAGTTGGTATAAAAGTTATTTTATTTGATCTTCCTGGTCACTACTTAGGAAATTTTTCTGAAGTTTTAGATTTTGAGTATTTTAAAGAAAATGCTCATAAACTTTTTTATGAGGCCTATAAAATTTTAAACAAAGACTCACAAGCGGAAGCTTCTTCAACTGCACTTATTCTGGGGGGGCATTCGCTTGGTGCACTTTTAGCTTTAAAAGCAATGGAGCTAGAGGCCTTTAGTAATATTAAAAAAGTTGGTATTGGTGTAGGAATCGGAATGGCACCCAAAAAAGGTCTTCATTTATTTGATACACCATTTTATAAACAAACTTTGCTACTAAGAAATCAATTAATTTCAAGTGCACTTCATTCAGACAATGTGTTTCCTTGGATAAAAGATGAAAAAGAAAAAATAGCGATTAAAAATCAAAAAATTCATTTAATAACTGGAATTGATGACTTGGTTGTTGGAAATGATGGAATGGAGCGCTTTAGAGATAAACTTATAGAGAATTCAAATGATGTTAGTTTCGAAAAACCCTCAAGACTTCCTCACCACGAACCAAACTTGGCAGCAGTCCATATAAAAAAATATTTAAAGGATAAGTTTTAGTTTTAATGCCCTTCAAATTGGCAAAGACTAAATACAGAAATATTTTTAGACGTTATCTTTTTTGCCCCTGAAAGCTCAGGAAGGTCAATAACAAAAGCGCACTCGACAACCTTTGCTCCAACTTTTTCGATTAAAGAAATTGCTCCGAGGGCCGTGCCTCCAGTTGCAATTAGATCATCAATAATTAAAACTTTAGCACCAGCAGGTATGGCATCATCATGAATTTCAATTGTGTCAGATCCATATTCCAAATCATAACTGACGGAGATAGTATTTCCAGGCAGCTTACCTTTTTTCCGAATAGGAATAAATCCTTTATTTAAAGCGTACGAGAGAGCAGAGCCTAAAATAAAACCGCGTGCCTCGATTCCGGCAATTAAGTCAAAATCGAGGTCGCGGTATTTTTGAACAAATTGATCGATCGTAATTTTTAGGCCTTGCGGGTCTTTTAGGAGTGTCGTGATATCGCGAAACATGATTCCTTCTTTTGGATAGTTTGGAATAGTTCTAATATATTTTTTGATATCACTCATAATTTCTCCTGCTATAATTTATTAGTGTGCTTTTTTTGGCATTGGTTTATTCTTTGGATCAAGTGCTAAAGTAACAGTTAAATTTACATCGTCGTAAATTAATTTGTCACCTAGACCTGGATCAAACTTTCCTGACTTATACTTAATTCCATATTTTGTTCGATCAAAGACAATATTTGCAGAAGCTGCGTTTTTTGTCACAGTTGCTGTGAAAGTAACTGGAGCAGTTTGCCCTTTTATTGTTAAATCGGCCGTGATGTTATAGCTATCACCTTTGTCTTTTTTGGCACTAGTAATTTTTAAATTTGAAGTTGCAAATTTTTGAGTGTCAAAAAAGTCAGGAGAGGTGATGTGAGAGATAAATTTCCCAAGCATGTCTTTGTCATCAATATCAGTATTGTTGATAGAAGTCATATCAACTTCAAATTCTCCGGCGACAAGTACGTCGCCTTTAAAGTTTAAATGGCCAGATTTAATTTTAACTTGTCCTGTGTGCTCTCCAGTAATTTTTTTACCAACATAAATTAATTTTGATTCTGCAGCTTTTATTTCTACTTTCTCCAAGTCTGTAAAGTTGGCAGAAGCTGAGAGTGCGGAAATCGAAAAGAGTAACGATAAAATTGATTTTAACATGTAATCCTCCATGGAAAATTCTCACTTTTTTTTTAATATCTTATATAAATGTGGTTTGTGTTGGGAAGAAAAATTAAAAGCTTAGTAAAAAAATCGACGCTTCAAAATCCATTTCTAAACGTCGACTATATTCGTGTATCCGATTTGTCTCTTGAATAAAATTCTACGGTGAGGCCGATTTTTTAGATACTTCTTTTTTCTTACAATTCATTACTATTTTCTGACAGTTTTTTGTTTATAAAACTAAGTGCCTAAAATTAGATCAAAAAACATAAAGACTACATTATTATAAACTAAAGTTTTACAAATAAGAGCTAAATAAAATGCCATTAGATGCTGTTGCATTTTAGTCAGAGATACTTTTTTTAGCGGCGAATTTTTGTTATAAGGCAATAGCTAACGGAGATAATTTATGAGAGCAAATGATTCGAAGTCTATAAGAATTTTTAAAAGTGATTTTCTAGAGGCCTTAACTCATGTCCATCCTATTATACCACTAGTTCTATGGGCACCAGTGGTCTCTTTTTTAATATATAGAGCTGTTATTTTAAATCAATTGCCACTTGATTTATTTTTATTAATTTTTGCTTTGGCAATCTTTGTTTGGACTTTTACTGAATACTTTCTGCACCGTTTTGTATTCCACTTTCAATCTGAGAATAAAATAATTAAAAGAATAGTTTTTATGTTTCACGGGCTACATCATGATGATCCGGAAGATCCAACTCGTCTCGTAATGCCTCCGGTTCCAGCTATTTTAATTATGAGTATACTATGGAAATTTTTTGGCCTACTTATTTCTGCAAAGTTAATTGACTCATTTATGAGTGGTTTTATTTTTTCTTATCTTTGCTATGATTATATACATTATGGTACCCACCATTTTAAAATGAATTCTAAAATTGGGAGATTTTTGAAGAAATTTCATCTGCAACATCACTACTCAAAAGAAGATATTAATTACGGTGTGAGTAATCCCCTATGGGATTATGTCTTCAAAACTCGAAGGTAATTTTTTAGAGCCACTTCCTTTCTTTATAGTCAATGTGAGTTATTTCAATTGTCGAAGTGAGATCAAAAATAAATTTTTGATCAAGTAGCCTTTTGCATTGATGATTGCTACAGGTCCATTCATTCTCAATTAACTCTCTTACTTTATCAGGTGTAAGTCGAAGTTCATGCGGAAAAATATGGTTGATATAGAATAAAGCCCGTGCACTTAGTTTTAATATCAACTCAGGGATAGGGATAAAAAATAAAATATTTTTATTCTCTTTATTCTTAATACTCGTAATAAGTTCGAGAAAAGATATTTTATGGTCGTAGGCCGAATACAAAAGAGCATCATTATTTAATTTTGTTGCAGATAGAATTATTGTTTTTACTAAGTCGTGAACGCAGACAAAACTATAGATTTTCTTTTTAGCATTTATCCCAGGCAAAACAATAAATCGTGATTTAACCATTTTAAAAATATCTAATACCGCAGTATCCTTGGGCCCGATCACCATTGGAGGCCTGATGATAATTTTTATCCAAGATGACGGTGCATGAGTGTGCAAGTAGTCTTCTGCCATTTTTTTTGATTTACCATACTCGCTAACAGGTAAATCGTGATCAGAATCGATTGGTCCTCTTGCTGCAAGAGAAGAGATAAGCACAAACTTTAGTTCTTTACATTCTTTTAAGGCATTGATGATATTTAATGTCGCATTGGCATTGGTCTTATAAAAAAGTGAAGTGTTGAGTGAGTGAACAAGTCCAGCGGTGTGTATTACAACCTCAAGGCCATTTAAATCTTCTTTCTTTAAAAGGAAGGGATGATCAATTTCCTCTTTTAAAATTTTAAGATTGGGATGGACAATATTTAACTTTGAAGGGGTTCTTATAAGTGCAATTACATTGTGTCCGTCATTTAATAAATTTAAAAGTAGGTGATTGCCGACAAAGCCAGTCGCGCCAGTTAATAAAATTTTCATTTAAATATTCTTTTTAAAAATGCGATATTTTTTATAAGGTTTAGCACCCATGCGAATTAATGGTTTATTCATCTCTAGATTTGATTCCAATATCCAACTCATTTCAATTTCTTGCATATTTTTAATGCTCTTTATTGCTTCATGGTTTTTAATATAAAGAACCGTTTCAATTCCCATTTTTCTAAATTCTTTTTTTACGCCCATTGTGATGACTCGACAACGGTTCATTCGACGATTTCTAGTTAAGATTTTATAAACGGCGCCGAGACCAAGTTCTCCTGTCGGAATTTTTTTAAAGACTTGGTTTAAGTCAGGGAGAGTGAGAATAAATCCAGCTGGTTTGCCTTCAACTTCTGCAATTTGTACAAGCTTTGGATTAATAATTGATTTTAAATCCTTTGCTGTATGATAAAACTCTTCCTTCGTCATTGGGACAAAACCCCAGTTTTCTTCCCACGCTGAATTATAAATATCAAACATTAAATCTAGTTCTTCGTTCCATTTTTTTAAATTTAAGTCTCGAAAACTTAATTTTGCTTTTGCAATTGTTCGCTCGGAAATAGATTTAATTACTTCTGGCATTTCAAAGTGTGCAGGTGTTTGATAAGCAATTAGATCCATTTCTTTTTCAAGTTGGTAGTTTTTAAAAAGATCTAAGTAGTAAGTTTTATTGTAGCACATCATCACTTGTGGAGGATCATTAAAACCATCTACAAGTAGGCCACATTCATAGTTTGTCCCAGGGTTCATTGGCCCATGCATTTCTAAAAGCCCTTCGTCTTTTAAAAAGTTTCTAGCAGAGTCAAAGAGAAGATTGGCCACTTGTTGATCGTTAATTGATTCAAAAAAACCAAAGAATCCAATTTTTGTATTCTGAAATTTATTGTGGCCCAAATTATTAATGGCTAAAATCCTTCCAAGATCTTTATCTCCATCATAAACAATAAAGGCCTTAACTTTTGCCGTTTTATAAAAGGGATGTTTCTTGATATTTAAAACATCGGCTACGGCCATCTTTAGTGGTGGAATCCAATTTTGATCATCTTTATAAATCGTCCAAGGGATATTAATAAAGCGTTTTAAATCTTTTTTTGATAAAAGATCGATGACTGTTACATTTAATGCCATAATTTATCTCTTAGTGAATGCTATTTGGTATATCAAATATCTTTTTAGCATCTTTAAAAACTTCAAGAACTTTTGCGAGATCTGAAATTTCATGAGAGGCCATATAGCTAGTTCTTATAAGTGCTTCACCTTTTGGTACAGCAGGAGGAAGAACAGGAGTACAGAAGACACCATTTTCTTCAAGGAATTTTGTCATTTGGAGCGCTTTAAAATCATCACCAATAAAAATTGGAATGATTGGTGTTTGTGAGCCATATGTATAAAATCCTAGTTCTTTAAATCCTTCTCGCATAAAGGCCACATTTCGCCATAGATTAGTTAAAATGCTCTTATCATTTGTTACAACGTCAATACAAGCTGAGACAGTTGCAACGGCAGAAGGTGGCATTGAAGCTGAAAACATAAAAGATCTCGCTGCATGTCTTACGAAATCAATATTTTCTTTCGAGCCAGAAATAACTCCACCAATTGAGGCAAATGACTTTGAGAATGTCCCCATGTTAAAGTCTACGTCTGATACTAGATCAAAGTGACTCATTGTACCTCTTCCTTCTGGTCCCATAACGCCAATTCCATGGGCATCATCGACATAAACATAAGCTCCATACTTTTTAGCTAAACGTACTATTTCAGGAAGTTTTAAAATATCTCCAGTCATTGAGAAGACACCGTCAGCAACGATAATCACTCGATTAAAGCGATTAATATTGCTTTCAAGTTGTTCTTCAAGGGAGTTCATATCATTGTGTTTATATTTAAACGTTGTTCCCAGTGCTAACCTTGAAGCATCAATGATTGAAGCATGGTTTTCAGAGTCAAAAAGCATTAAATCTTTAGGCCCGCAAAGCGCAGACAGGGCGCCTAGATTAGACTGCATTCCAGTTGAAAAAACAATGGCAGCTTCATGGCCTAAATAGTTTGCAAGTTTTGTATCTAGTTCCTCATGGATATTTAAATTTCCGTTTAAAAATCGCGAGCCGGTACAGCCTGTACCGTACTTTTCAATGGCCTTAATCGCACACTCTTGAACATAAGGATGATGAGTCAGCCCAAGGTAATTGTTTGACCCGATCATGATATGCTTTTTACCTTTAACGTAAACAGTAGAGGCCTCTGTTTCTTCTATTGCTCGAAAAAATGGGTATAAATCATTTTGTCTAAGTAAGTTTGCTTTTTCTAGAACTTTACTTTCGCTAAAGGGTGCTTTAATTTTTTCCATCACTTATACCTTAAATGTTTCTGAATTTAGATGGATCAAGGTACTTAAAACAAGAGAAATCGTCAATGAAATAAGGCCGGTTGGTAATTTATATAGGGTCAATAACTCTTTGAAATAGTTATGTTGATTCTTTCTTTGCTAAAATTTCATCAAACTTCTTCTTCATTTCTTCACCTCGAGCAGATGTTGAAACTTTAATATAAAGTTCATCTTCAATTTTTCGAGATAGGCCTTTAAAAGAAATTCCTACTTTCATTAAGTTTAGGGCCGGATCTGCTCCAGGTCCAGGAGGAAAGTGGCCTGCGATTTGGGCCATCGGAATATAGTAATTTTTACGATCAAAGCGCAAGGTACAGTCTTGAAAAAGCTTGCCTTTACTAAAGCGCTCCAACTCAGAACTTGGAACAAGAAAACTAGTCCCTCCAACTGAAATATCTAAGGCATCAAATACTTGCTCATCAATTTTAAATTGTATGTGAATGACGTCAGATGCTTGGAGTCTGAAGTTTCCACGCTGTTGGCTTTTATAGATTTCTTGTTGAATTTCAAGAGAATAAGTTAAATCTTCTGAGTGAAATTTTAATCTTCCACCTGTAAAATAATTAATCTTATCCTCGATAGGGACCTTAATTAAAACTTGTTTACCGGCCTTTACTGAACCAGTAATTTTGGTCATTAATTTTCCAGTGGGCCTTAACTTGATAATCTTAGGATTGGGATAGTACTCAACAGCTTCGTAGAGTTCAGCCTCTTCTTCTGCTTCACCTTTTTCCCAAATAGTTAAGTGTTGTGCCTCTTCTTGATTACAATGCATCAACATACTTTCAGCAAACTCTTCTGCAGATACAACTTGGAAGTAGTGTTTTTTATTTGGGTCTTTTTTTTCGGTCATGCCCTAATATTCGGAATTTAGGTGCACCAACTTTAGAAGAATTATTGATTACAGAATGCTTTGGGCCTTGTAGAATAGCTCACCATGGAATTCATACTCGACAAAATGAATACGGAATTAGTTAACGGAGTGGCAAATTACTCTTTTACTGCCGATTCACGCAATTTAAATGATCTCATTGGGCACGAAGTTTCAATTAAATTTCTTGGAAAAATAAATTGCATCCACTGCAATCGAGTAACAAAAAAGTCTTATAGTGGTGGCCACTGTTATCCCTGTTCTATCAAATTGGCCGAATGTGACTTATGCATTTTAAGGCCTCATACTTGTCATTTTCATAAAGGGACGTGTCGAGATGAAGAGTTTGCAAAGTCTCACTGTTTTAGTGAGCATGTTGTCTATTTAGCAGCGTCTTCTGGGGTAAAAGTTGGTATAACTCGAGTAACTCAAATTCCAACTCGGTTTATTGACCAAGGAGCAAGTTTTGCACTCCCAATATTTAAGGTTAAGTCTCGATATCACTCGGGATTAATCGAGGATTTATTATCTGAGACTATGTCAGATAAAACAGATTGGAGAAAAATGCTTCGGGGAGAAGTTGGGGACTTTGACCTAGAGGACATGAGAGATGCTATTTTTTCTAAGTTCGGTCAATTCTTAGACGAATTAGAGGAAAAGCATGTCGATCTTGCAATAGATTATTTAGAGAATGAAAATCTAATTGCGATAAATTATCCCGTTTTAGAATATCCTACAAAAATTAATTCGATTAATTTAGATAAGACGACAGAGATAAATAGTAAGTTAATGGGAATTAAGGGACAATACTTAATATTAAAAGATAGTGTACTCAATATAAGAAACCATACAGGATATAACATTTCATTGGAGATTTTATGACTTCATCACCTAAAGCAATTAATCTGATTGATTATAAAGCACCGGCCTATCTAACGACTAAGGTTGATCTATGCTTTCACCTACACTCAACTAAAACAAAAGTAATTTCTAAAATTCAATTCATGAAAAATGGGAGTCACGCTGAAGATCTGATCTTAAATGGCGAAGAATTAGAGCTTGTAAGTTTAAAAGTTAATGGAGAAGAGTTAAATAAAAACCAGTTTAAAAAAACGTCGGAACATTTAATTATATCAAACTTACCTTCAGATTTTATTCTTGAAGTCGAGAATTTTATAAACCCAGAAGAAAACAAGACACTTGATGGATTGTATAAATCTGGAAATATTTTTTGTACACAATGTGAGGCAGAGGGATTTAGAAGGATTACTTATTATATTGATCGACCTGACAATATGGCCAAATTCACAACTAAAATTATCGCCAATAAATTAGAGTTCCCAATTTTACTTTCTAATGGAAATCCAACCTTGCGAGGAGATTTAGATAACGGAGAGCATTTTGTTGTTTGGGAAGACCCGTTTAAAAAGCCAAGCTATTTATTTGCTCTTGTTGCTGGTGATCTTGGAATGATAAAAGATAGCTTTACAACATCTGCAAACAAAAAAGTTGAACTTGAAATTTATTGCGACAAAGGTAATGAAAAAAAATGCTTTCATGCAATGGAAAGTTTGAAAAAATCGATGAAGTGGGATGAAGACAGATATGGACTTGTTTATGATTTAGATATTTATATGATTGTTGCTGTTGATGCTTTTAATATGGGGGCAATGGAAAACAAAGGATTAAATGTTTTCAATTCAGCTTATGTGCTTGCAAGCAAAGAGTCTGCTACAGATGATAACTTCTATGGCATTGAATCTGTAATTGGGCATGAGTATTTTCATAATTGGACTGGGAATAGAATTACTTGTCGCGATTGGTTTCAATTAACTCTAAAAGAAGGTTTAACTGTATTTCGTGACCAAGAATTTTCAGCAGATTTAAACTCTAGGCCAGTTGAGAGAATTCTTTCTGTAAATCGACTTAGATCAGCTCAGTTTCCAGAAGACCAAGGGCCGACAAGTCACCCAATTAAGCCATCTTCATATATCGAGATAAATAACTTCTATACCGCCACTGTTTATGAAAAAGGCGCAGAAGTTATAAGAATGCTTCAAACTTTACTTGGAGTTGATGGATTTAGAAAAGGAATGGATAAATACTTTGAACTTTTTGATGGTCAAGCGGTTCGAACTGAAGACTTTCTCTATGCAATGAGCGTTGCAAATAACAATTTTGATCTAAGCACTTTTGAGCGATGGTATCATCAAAATGGAACCCCATCTCTATTTGCAACAAGTGAATATTTAAAAGACCAAAAGAAATATAAACTTACTTTAAAACAAGTCTTGCCAGAAAATACTATCGCAAATGCGAAACCATTTCATATGCCAGTTTTGATTGGCTTAATCGATAGTCATGGTAACGATATATGTTCAAAGCTTTTAGAGTTAAAAGAATTCGAGCAGGAATTTATTTTTGATAGTGTTAATGAACGCCCTGTGCTTTCAATAAATAGAAATTTTTCTGTTCCAGTGAAGCTTCACACTGATCATCTTTTTGAAGATATGCTATTTCTAATGGGGCATGATAACGATCCATTTAATAGATATGAAGCACACCAAATGGTATCCAAAACTTTAATGAGCAATCTTATTAAGGATATCAAAAATGGAAATCCACTAAATTTAAATGAAGATTATATTTCGGCCTATGGAAGAATATTAAATGACTCTAATCTTGACCCTGCGATAAAAGCAATGACAATGACTCTTCCAGAAGAGTCTTTAATGCATCAAGATCAAAATCCAATAATGTATAAAGAGACGCATATGGCCCGAGAGTTTATGAAGAGAACTCTTGCTCATGCTTATGAGGATACTCTTTTTAAAATGTATAATGATCTAAACCTAGATAAAGAATATTCTTTAACTCCAAACTCGATGGGGAAAAGGGCCTTAAAGTCTAAGTGTAGAAAAATGTTAATGTATATTAATAACAATAAATATGAGTCTTATATTTATAACTTATATCTTGAGGCCTCTAATATGACTGATGAGATCGGCGACTTAACAGATCTTGTTCATTCAAAATCAAAATATATGGACCAAGCGCTAGAAAAATTCTATACAAAATGGAAGCATGAAACACTTGTTATTCAAAAATGGCTAACGGTCCAAGCAACTTCATCTTATGATGAAACTTTTGATCGAGTAAAAAAACTTGAGCATGATAAAGTTTATGATAAAACGGTACCAAATCTAGTGCGAAGTTTGATCCTGCAATTTGCTGCAAATCGACTACAGTTTAATCATGAAAGTGGGCGAGGTTATTCTTTTGTTGCAGATCGAATTATTGAACTAGACAGATTAAATCCACAGGTAGCATCAAGGTTAGCCTCTCAGTATAAAGATTTCAAACGTCTTCCCGCAAATTTAAAATTATTAATGGAAAAAGAATTAGAAAGAATTATAAAAACAGAAGGGCTTTCAAAAAACGTTTTTGAAATCGTATCAAAAACTTTAAGTGTATAAAATTTTTGTGGCACTATGCTAATTAAAAGAATAGTGCCCTAAAATTGATCTTCAGCAAAGTCTCGCCATTCGTTTTCAAGCTCTATGCGACGTTTTTTTTCATCTTCCATTCTTTTTACTTCATAGTAGGTAGAAAATTTATAGAGGACTTGATTTAATTTTCTAAGGCCAGGTAAAATTTCTGATGTTGGAAATCGCTCAAATGAGCCGTGAAAGGTTTTTAATACATCTTTACTGGCGACCACTGGGAAAAAACCATACGATGGAATTGCTTTAATTTCATTGTTTCCAAAAGGGGCGGGATTTCTAAAGTATGTGGAGTCACTTCCAGCAGGAAAAATATAAGGAGCAACGATTGTTTTGGGGTTATTGTCTTCAAGAATTTTTTTTAGCATAACATATTCTTCATCAAGTGGAGAGGAGGAAACATTCCAGCCTTCAACTAATTCAAATGAAGTACCCTTGTTTAGAAAGTCTTCATTGAGAAGTCTTTTAAAATCTTCAGCATGATCAATACCTTGATAGCGACTTAGAATCGGATGCAGTAGGCGACAATCAATAGTTGCATATCCACCTTTCTCTTTTTCATAAATTAGGTTTGTCCATTGGCAATTTGTTCTAAAAAATCCTTCTTGCTTTAAATTTTCTTCAACCTTTCTAAGTAAATATCGATCTATTGAATTTAGTCCAAACCAATGAAGTACCGCTACGCCGGTATTAATTCTACCAAGTTCATCGAGCAGCTTTTTTGTAGTATTGCTTGTGACATATTTATAAAAATGCGGAGTTGAAAATGATTTATTATAATTTATAAGTCTTAATTCTTTTAATAAGTAGGTGAAAATTTCAAGCGCAGTATTTCCAATAGAAACAGAACCATGTCCGGTTGAGCCTGTTTCAACTGTTAATCCTAAAACTTTATCTTCAATGGAAAAGTTTACTTTAAAAGGTAGAAATTTAGCAGCAATTTCATTTAATTTAGGAAGAGCTTTGATCGGGGACGTGTTACAAGTTGCGCTTAGCTGAACTTTGTTTGTTAAAACATTTATGCTCACACTTGGCACAGAGATTTTGTCGATCACGCATTTATAATCTTCCAGTGATAAAAAAGCGACCCCTTTGAAAGTCGCAGCAATTTCTTTTAGTAGGGAAATTTTAAAGGCCCCAACAGTTCCAAGGCCATTGATCAGATCATCGAGCTTTGCTTTTTTATCTAGATTTAGTTTTAACCAAGCTCCTCCTTTTTCTTCTGTACCAATGAAATTAATTGTCTGTTGGTCAATTGCATTCTTTACACCAATTCCCCCTTCATTCAATAGAAGTTTGGCATTTTTTAAAGCTGCTAATTCTCCTCCAGTTTTTATTTCTAAAAGAGCTGATTTTGCTCCGACACCTGAAACTTCTTCATCGGCCACTGCTAGAAAGTGAATGTCTCGGTCTAAGAGTAGTCCAATTGATTTTACATATGCCATAGAAAACATTTGAAGAATCGCAACTGACTTCATATCAAGGGCGCCTCTTCCAAAGATGTATTCTTCACCATCTGATAGCTCTTTTTTTATCTCTAAGAGTTCATTAGAGTTTAATATAGCTCCACTAAATGGATGAATCTTGGGATGCCAATCATTTGGATTTGCAGGTACAACATCCATGTGATTTAAAAGAATAATATTTTCTTTGCGACTCTCTTTTTCCCAATCAAATAACTCACTAAATATTACTTTTTCTCTGGCGTTTTTTGTAGAGCTTAAAGTTGCGATAAAATTAAAGCGTGTCGTTTGGTGTTGATCAGTTGTACTAAATGTCTTGTTTGGTATATTTAACTGATTGAAGGCCGACTCTAAAAAAAGTGCCGTCAACTCTTCATTTCCTTTTGGGTTAATACTTGGAATTTTTAAATAACTTGATAAGCACAGCTTAAAACTATCCTTGATACTTTCTTCAGTTTTAAAATCAAGACTTGCTATGGCCTCTCCACATTTTGCACCTAACTCGTCAATCATAGCTTTATCGGTCACAGCTATTAGGTCTTTGCCTTTTAGGAGATTTTCTTTGATCTCAAAACTTGAAGGCCCTCGCTTAAGTTGACTGCAAGAGTACAATATTAGAGATGCAATAATGGTCACGGTCTTAAGCATTTGTACTTCCTAGTTTAATCTCAATCTAAATTTTAATTTAAACGAGTTATTACTTCTAGGAGGAAAAAATGATGGGCCTCTGATTTAAAGATGGTATCGTATTGAAGTTACAACAACCTTTGGCCTTAATCGCAACATAGTACGTAAAACAAATGTCATTTGATTATGTAAAAACTGGTGATACCACTTCCTAGTTACAAACTCTGGCACAACCACAGATATCATTGTCAAATTTTCCCGAGCTATTCGTTGATCGATGTAGTCTAGTAGTGGGTTTAAAACTGAACGATAAGGCGAAGGAATAATTTCAATCTCAAGACCTTGCCCCCATTTCTCCCACATTTTTAACATCTTTTCAGTGGCATTTTTATCGACATCAACATACACAACTTTTACTTTATCACTGATGGTGTTGGCATAAGAGATTGCTTTAACCACTCCAGGATGAATACCAGAGATTGGCACGATCACAGGATATTTTGAATTGTTGAGGTCTAGATTTTGGTGGAAAGTATCTCTTGCAAGTTGGTGACCTACATCTGTGTAATGCTTTTTGATTTGTTTAAAAAAGATGACGAGAGTAGGGATAAGCAAGATCACCATCCAAGCACCCATTAAAAATTTTGTGATAGCGATAACTATTAAAACAGTAAAAGTCGTTAGAGCTCCGATCGTATTAATAATTGTTCCATATTTCCAGTTAGCTTCTTTAATTTTTAAGTGGTGTTTTATCATGCCAACTTGTGAGAGCGTAAATGAGAGAAAAACGCCTACTGCATACAGTGGGATTAAGGCATGCGTACTTCCGCCAAAAAAGATAACCAAAAGTGAAGAAGAAATTGTTAAAAAGATAATACCATTTGAAAATACAAGTCGATCTCCAATACTTGTCAACTGACGGGGTAAAAAACGGTCCTTTGCAATTAAAGATGTAAGTCTTGGAAAGTCTGCATAGCTTGTGTTTGCGGCCAGCAATAGAATTAATGCAATTGAGATTTGAGTGATATAATAGAAAACATTTTGACCGAAAATATTTCGAGCTAATTGAGACATGACTGTTTCACCATTGTGAACAGGAACTATCCCATAGAGGTGAGCAAGAACCGTGATGCTCATAAAGAAAAAACCAAGTATTAACGACATCCAAATCATCGTTATCTTAGCATTGCGCTGTGATGGTTTTTTGAATATTGGTACACCATTTGAAATGGCCTCGATCCCCGTAAGGGCCGAACACCCTGAGGAAAATGCTTTTAACAATAAGAAAATGGGAACAGCAGAATAAGTTTCATGGATGACTGGGTGAACTGGTATCGTAATTCCTAAAATAAAATCATACGCCCCTTTCCCAATGAGAATTAGGATTGAGAGAATAAAAAAATAGGTTGGGTAGGCAAAAACATTTGATGACTCTTTTAGGCCACGCAAGTTTAAGAGCATGATAAAGATGATGATTGATAAACTAAAAAGTACGACATGTTCCTGCACAAAAGGAAAAGCAGAACCGATATTGGCAACTCCAGCACAAATTGAAACAGATACAGTAAGAATATAATCAATTAAAAGGGCAGCACCTGCTACAAGTCCAGCGGTCTCTCCTAAATTTTCCTTAGAGACAGTGTAAGCTCCTCCTCCGTGTGGATAGGCGCTAATTGTCTGTTGATAAGATAAGGTGATTATAATAAGCAGAAGTGAAACTAAAATGGCCATAGGAAGTGACCATGACATGGCAGAAATTGCAAATAGTGAGAGAGGAATTAGAACTTCTTCAGTTGCATAGGCGACTGACGAGAGTGCATCTGAAGACAGTACTGCCAACGCTTTCCATTTTGGAATTTGTTCTTCTTCTAGCTTATCGATCGTCAAGGGATCGCCAATTAAGTAATGCTTTATTTTATCAACTAACATAGAAGTACTCCTGATCCTCACATATTCTTTCAAAAGTTATTAAAAAAGTATTAAAATTTATTCTATCCTAAAAAACGGTAGCCAAGGCCTGGCTCTGTTAGAATAAACTTCGGATTGTCAGGATCAATTTCAATTTTTGAACGTAGATGGCGAACATAAACGCGTGGATATTGATGGTGCTCAATCATAGATGGGCCCCAAATTTCTTTTAAAATTTCGCGGTAGGTGAGAACTTTCCCAGCATTTTTTATAAACAATTTTAATAGATCAAATTCAGT
>CAZOXW010000003.1:0-81762 GCA_964583925.1 uncultured Bacteriovorax sp. | reverse complement strand
AGGTGAGAACTTTCCCAGCATTTTTTATAAACAATTTTAATAGATCAAATTCAGTTTTAGTTAGTTTGATTTCAATTTCATTTAGCTCAATTGTACGTTTTTCAAAATTCACCATCAGACCATTTTTTTGATAGGTTATTGAAGGCAATTCTTCCTTGAGAGATCGACGCAGTGTTGCCTGTGCGCGTGCTAATAGTAAATTAATATCAAAAGGCTTCGTAAGGTAATCGTCAGCACCAAGGCCTAAAAGTTTAATAATCGTTTCAGTTGCATTTTCGACAGTTAAAATAATTAGTGGGCACTTTATATTTTTTCGAATTTCAAGGAGCACATCTTGACCATGCATATCTCCAAGATTGAGGTCTAAAACAATTAAATTCGGGCGGTGAGTGTAGGCAAATTCAATTCCTTCTTTTCCATTATGTGCCATCGTGACTTTGGCCCCATAATTCTCAAACCCTATCTGCAGCAGTTTTCGCAGCTTTGGTTCATCATCGATAATGAGTACATTGGCCTCTAAGATATAATTAGTATGATCCATAGGGTTCCTTTATTGGAAGCGTAATACTGAACTTAACTCCACAAGATGTGAGGTTTTGGGCATCAATCTTCCCTCGATGAATTTCAATAATTGACTTGCATATCGAGAGGCCAAGACCAAGTCCACCTGGTATTTGTGGTGTTTCACGGTAAAACTTTTCAAACAACTTAGAGATACATTTTATTCCAGGGCCAGAGTCAGAAATTTCAATCAATGCCTGATGGTTAGTTGTTTTAAAGCTACATAAAATATCTGTTCGAGAGTATATAGAAGAATTCCTTAAGATATTTTCAATACATTGCTGTAAAAGTAGATAGTCACCATCTAAAAAACCTAGCGATTGATCATGCTCAAAATGTATTTTAATATTTGGGTAATCTGTTCTGTTTTTTGAGATTGCACCACTAATTAGCTCAATTGGATCAATTAGATCGTGCTTAATTTTCATATTTCCTGATTCAATTCTCGACATATCTAAAAGATTTTGAACTACTCGATCAAGTCTTTCGACTCCGGTAATGATTTCGGCACAAACTTCATGCATATTATTTTCATTTTGCATAATTAATGGGTTTAAAAGTGCTGTCGCGTAACCTTTTATCGTTGAGAGTGGAGTGCGCAATTCATGAGATACGGAACTTAAAATGGCCTTAGTGATTTTTTGTGATTCTTGCTCAAGTAAGAGGGAATTCATTTTTTTTAAAGTATTATCTTTTTCTTTTAATTTTTTGATTGAACTACCTAGAACAAGCGCTACGACGAAAAAAGTCAGGAGCATAATAAAATCTTCGTGGGAGTAGGTGTGAAATGTAAAGCGAGGTGGTATAAATAAAAAATTCCAAAGAAGTGTTGATAAAATAGCAGTGATAAAGATAGAGATGTAGTCGAGATATTTTGCCATCAGTGAAAGAGCGATTAAGTAAATCATCCCAATTGAACGGTATTCTACAAAATGAAAAATAAGTAGATTTAGGCCAGAGGTAAGAGATAAAAAAAAGAGAATTCGAATTAACTTTAAATAATCGAAGTGTATTTTTTTTAAAAGCCAAGTTATTTTAGTTAACTTGGCAAGATCGGCCATAAGCAATCTTTTTGTTATCTTCGATTTTTGCATTCTTATTTATTGATAAATACTTTTACCTGTAGATTTTAAATCATCGCAAGCTAATGCAATTCTTTCACACATAGATTTTTCTGCGACTTTTAGCCACTCTCGTGGGTCGTAGTGCTTTTTAGAGCCAACTTCTCCATCGACCTTTAAAACTTTGTCATAATTTTTTAGCATATAATCGGCAACAGGTCTTGCATAAGCATATTGAGTATCAGTATCGATATTCATTTTTATTACACCATAGGTTAGGGTTTCATGAATTTCTGAAAGCTCACTCCCTGATCCTCCGTGGAAAACAAGATAATGTTCTTTCTCTTTTCCTAAGTTTTTAAGTACAGCTGCTTGTCCATCCTTTAGTATTGTAGGGCGCAGTTTTACATTTCCTGGTTTATAGACACCGTGTACGTTTCCAAATGTGGCAGCATACATAAAAGTACCTATTGGAGAAAGTTCTTTGGCCATTTCAACCATTTCTTCTGGAGTGGTATAGAGCTTATCACTTGGCGCACCTTCGTTATTTACACCATCTTCTTCACCACCAACAACCCCTGTTTCCACCTCAAGAATAATGCCAATTTTTGAACATCTCTCTAACAGTTTTTTTGATTCTTTAATATTTTCAGAGAGTGGTAATTCAGAACCGTCAAACATATGTGAATTAAATAAAACATTTTCTCCATTTTTCACACGTCTTTCAGACTCAGAAATGAGTGGCAACATAAATTTTTCTACATGTTCAGGGTGACAATGATCAGTATGGAGAGCAATGAGGATATTGTATTTTTTTGCGAGTAGGTGAACATGGTTTGCAATTGAGATTGCTCCTAAGGCCATATCTCCAATAGATCCAGAAGCAAATTTTCCCCCTCCGGTTGAAACCTGAATAATCCCATCAGATTTCTTATCACTAAATGCTTTTAAAGCAGCATTGGCAGTTGAAAGGCTTGTGACATTTATTGCAGGATAAGCATATCCATTTTTCTTCGCAGTTTCTAACATTTTTCGATATTGTTCGGGAGTTGCTACTGGCATCCTTTTCTCCTTAGTAAAAAATTGGTGAATATTCGCTAAAAAACTAAAGTAGCATACCTAAAGTTTCATAGAATTTATAGGGGAAATTGAAGTAAATGCTCTTTTTTGCTAGCATCATTTTACTTTTATAAAAAACAAATTGAGGTAATAAATGTTATCAAAAGTTGACAAGAAAATGACTCTTAAAAATACAGATAAATCAGATCTTAAAAAATGGTATGAACTTATGACTTTGGGGCGACTTTTAGACGAGCGAGCTCCTAACTATTTAAAACAAGCAGTAGGTTGGAGTTATCATGCGCCTTACGCAGGTCATGATGCAATCCAACTTGCCATTGGTCAAACTTTTGTAAATGGAGAAGATCACCTTTTTCCATATTATCGAGATATGCTTACTGCTGTTGCGGCCGGGCTTACTGCGGAAGAGATTATTTTAAATGGTATTTCAAAGGCCACTGATATCGCTTCAGGTGGAAGACATATGTCGAATCACTTTGCAAAGCCTGAGTGGAATATTCATAACGTTTCTAGCTGTACTGGAAACCACACTCTTCATGCCGTTGGAGTAGCTCGCGCGATGAAGCGCTATAAACACACTGGCGTTGCCATTTCAAGCCAAGGAGAGTCTTCGGTCTCAGAAGGATATTGCTATGAGGCCATCAATGGTGCATCGGTTGAAAAATTACCAGTCATTTTTGTTTTTCAAGATAATGGTTATGGAATTTCTGTTCCAAAGCGCGATCAGACTGCGAATGAAAAAGTTGCAGATAACTTTTCTGGATTTTTAAATCTTAATATTATTCATTGTGATGGAAAAGATGTTTTTGATTCAATGAGTGCAATGAAAGAAGCCAGAAAAATTGCAATCGAAAAATCTGAACCAGTGATTGTGCATGCAATGTGCGTGAGAATTGGAAATCACTCGAACTCTGATAAGCATGAATGGTATCGAGACGAAGCAGAGCGAGCAGAAGCAAAAGCACAAGATCCTTACGATCATTATAAAAAACAATTGCTAGACTCTAAAACTTTTTCTCAAAAAGAATTAGATGCAATTGATGAAGAAATGAAAAAAATTGTTATCGATGCACATATGAAGGCGATGAAAGCACCAAATCCAGTTCCTGAGTCAATTCACGATTTCCTTTGGCCAGAGTCACATATTTCAACGAAATACCCAGATGGGACACACAATCACACTGGTGAAGAAGTTAAATTTATTGATGCGATCAATGGAACATTAAAAGCAGAATTTAGGTATAATCCAAATACGTTTATTTGGGGACAAGATATGGCCAATAAAGAAAAAGGCGGAATCTTTAATGTCTCTAAGGGGATGCAACAAGAATTTGGAAAAGAACGAGTTTTCAATGGGCCGATTGCAGAAGATTTTATTTTAGGAACGGCCAATGGATTTTCTCGCTTTAGAGATGATATTCGTGTTTGTGTTGAAGGGGCAGAATTTGCAGATTATTTTTGGCCAGCGATGGAACAATATGTAGAGATGTCTCATGACTACTGGAGATCGAATGGAGCTTTTTGTCCTAATGTGATTATTCGTCTCGCCTCTGGTGGATATATCGGTGGAGGCTTGTATCACTCACAAAATCTTGAAGGCTCGCTCGCTTCAATTCCAGGAGTAAGAATTGTCGTACCTTCATTTGCCGATGACGCCGCTGGATTACTGCGAACAGCATTCAGATCCAAAGGGCCAACAATTTATCTTGAGCCTAAAGCACTTTACAATTCCAAGCAGGCCATGACTCCAATTCCAGATGATTTTGAAGTTCCTTTTGGAAAAGCTCGCACTAGAAGAGTTGGAACAGACCTAACAGTTATAACTTATGGGAACACAACTCACATGTGCTTAGAGGCCGCTGAAACTTTAAAATCAGAAGGATATGAGTTAGAGGTAATCGATCTTCGAAGTATCGTTCCTCTAGATACTGATGCAATTATTAATTCAGTGAAAAAAACTAATCGGGCCATAATCGTTCATGAAGATAAAGTCTTTGGTGGCTTTGGCGGAGAACTTGTTTCCATAATCAATGAACTTGCATTTGAATATCTCGATGCCCCGGTGAGAAGAGTTGGTTCAACTTTTACTCCAGTTGGATTTAATCGGATCTTAGAAAAAGCAGTACTCCCAAATACTGAGAAAATTTTGGCGGCAATTAGAGACGTTTTAAAATATTAACGACAGAAATGTTCTCTAAACCAAGTTTGAATATCAATGGCGTCCCACTCTAGTGATTCGTCGTTGATATCAAAATTTTGATATTTCACTTGGACGTAATGAGTGAGTTCGTGAGCAAGTGAATCATCAATGCATCTGCCAGTTTTTCTATAGTAATCGGCATCATCAAGCAGATAAATTTCATTATTTAAAACAGAATAGGCATTTGTAAATTGATTTGGCCTTGTTCCCCACTGAGATTCAATAGCATCTTGAAACTGCTTCAGAGGAGTTTTACTTTTTAAAAATAACGGAGGCAAATGTATGTCTGGGTTAAATTTTAATTTTTTATATTCAAGCACTTTTTCAAGCGTAAACCGTAGATCGTATTTTAGTTTAACCGTCTTGTTGGCCAGAGCAAGATTAGAAATAGTAATCAAAAATAGAGTGATAAAAATTTTCATTTTTTGGCCAATGTTATTAAAGTGACACTTAGAAGAGCAAAAATGATTCCACCAATTTTGAGAGGGTTTAAAGTTATGTTGTCGACAAAATAGTCCCAAGCCACACTTGTAATCATTTGAGCTGCAATAAGGCCCACTGTGACTTTTACTGCTCCAATTTCAGATATTGCATACGGCATCCCAGATACAATCAGAAAACCAAAAATAGGAGGAAAAATGAACCACCATTTGTAGGTAATAAAATCTGCTTTGACTTGGAAAAAAGCTGGAAAGAAAAGGGGATTTTTTTTCACTATGAAATAAAAAACAGTGCACATCACGACAGTTGCAAGGTTGGTAATCAGGCTGGCCTGGGCCAAACCAATTTGCATGGAAACTTGACGATTTATTGCCCCTTGGAGAATTCCGATACAACCCAAGAATAGTGGAATGATAATAGTTGCGCTCATGTTTATTTATCCTTTCGTTTTAGTGAGGATCATACCCTTAAGATAATCCCCCTCAAAAAAACCTTTTATCGTAGTACAATCTTCTAGCGTTTTTATTTTTTTTGTGAATTGAAAACTTGAATCTAATTTTTCACGTTTAAGAATTTCTTTAATCTTTTCTTCAAATTTATTGTAACTAATTTGATGCGTGTTTAAAAAAATTATTGCAACTCCATTTTCACTCAGTGACTTAAAAATTAAAGGCAATAATTCTTCATAACTTTTTAAGGCAGTATTCTGTTTTTGTCCATCTGAAGAGCTGGTAGGAGGATCACAGATAATGAGATCGAATTCTTTTTTATTTTTAATATATTCTAATAGTGCATTTTTTGAGGGAGAATTATTGCAAGTATGGAATGCAGAATTTAGATGATGATTGATCTTTAAGTTTTCACAAAGCCAGTCTAAATATTTTTTAGATAAATCTACTGAGTGAACGTCGGTTGCCCCCTGTTTTAGTGCAAAGAGCGAAAAAGCGCCGGTATAGGAGAAAAGATTGAGCACACTTTTTTTGTTTTGAAATACGGAGAGAAGGGATTTACGAATTGCACTCATATCCGTATAGATGCCATAGTCGTAATATTCATTAATTAAAATACGATAATTGATATCAAATTCTTTTAAAATAAAATCTGTTTCAAGGTTTTTATTTACTGCTCTGATTTCATTTTTTTTCTCAAAGTTTCTCTCTTGTATCCAAATATTTTTAATTTCAATATTTTTAAAATATTTTGGGAATGCTTCATTTAGAGCTTTGATTAAAACATCTTCAAATAATGGCCAGTACAGAGCAAAGTATTGAATAATAATTTGATTCTTAAAGAGTAAAATTGTAAGCCCTGGAAGTAGGTCTGCTTCGGCATTTACTAAAATAATATTCTCTCTTTCATTAATAATTTTTAACATCTCTCTTTTTTTAAGAGACAAATCGATTCTATTTTTAATTTCAGTATTTACATCAATCGTCAGGTTCTTACTGAAAAGCCGAGCTTTTACAAATTTGTGTTTTTGATCATTGATGAAAAGTCCAAATTCAATTTTTGTTTTTGAGTCAATTCCAATTAAAAACGTTTCATTTTTGGGAAATCGCTTCGTGAAACTATCTTCAGTCACCCAAAAATGGCCATTTTTAAGATGTTTAATCGTGGCCGGATGAAGTTCTACGCGCTTTAAACTAGTCATGCATAAAGGGTGAAAGACGATTTAATTCTTCCATATTATTTTCAAGAGTAAAAATTAGGGCATTCGTGATTTTAAAAGGGTCTGAAAAATCTTCAATCCCAAATTCTAAAAGAGTATTTTTCATTTCATCGCTAATCGGAAGATAGGGATTGAGTTCATTGCAGATTGATTTTAGTGTTTCAATTTTATCTTTAAGAATCATGATTTCCACTCGATCGAGTGCCTGGGCCAATGAATCATATCCTTCTGAAAGGTTTTGTGAGTTGTTTACTTCATACATTACTGCATCATTTCAAAAAATCTATTGATCGTCAATCGTTGGTTGGCATTTTGCAATGATGATTTCTAAAAAAATCGAACTGGGGTTTATTATGATTATTCTCTTTTTAGTTTTAATTCTCGCACTTTTTATTTCTCCTCAATTTTATTTGCTAATTTCCCAATATTTAAAGATTTTTTATAGGAAATGGAGTAAAAAAATTAATAATTATGAGGGGCTTGATTTTCTTTTTTCTCTTTCTGGCCTTGAGCAGAGAATTGATCGGGGAGAGATTTCTTTTGAATTTAATTTACCTGAGTATAAATTTTATACCAGCACAGTTTTAACTTTGATTGCCGATTCAAAAAAAAGAGGAATTAGAATTGGAAAATATCTGCGCCAATTAAAAGAATTAATCAAGATCGAAGTTCATTTTGATCGAAAATTAAAAAATGAACTTATTAGTGGCCCAATTCAGTTTTTGGCAATATCACTGGCCACTTGGTCTTTTATTTATTTTTCCAATCAAATGATGGAAATTAAGTTATCTAAACTTCATTATTTTTGCATACTTTTTTTGCAACTTTGCGGCCTATTTACTTATTACTTTAGTATTAAAAAATTAGAATTAAGGATGTTTAAAATATTCGAATCTTCTTTAAAAAGTATTTTACTTTTTCAATCTTATCATGAAGTCGGATACCCAGTTAATGAACTTTTAAATTATTCAAAAATAAACTCTAGCTCTTTTTTTACTGATAATTTTTTTGGGGAATTAAAAGAATCATTCTTGCAAAGCTTTGAACGCCTAAAAAACTCTGGAAAATCGATGAAAGATGATTTGGAATCTATTCGAACTTGTATTTTTGATATGCGTGAAGATCGTTTAATAAAATTTTATAAAAATGTAGGGATGATTAAGTTTTTGCATTTATGCTTTTTGTACTTACCGGCCTATTTTATTTACATTCTTAGCATGTTTAAGTTTTTCGTAGAACAATAGGAGAAATGATGCTATTTTTTATCCTCTAGTTAATTTTAATAAAGGGATAAATATGTCTTACCAAAATGATAAACAAATTATCTACTCAATGCGCAAAGTAGGAAAAGTCTATAAACAAAAACACGTTTTAAAAGACATTTCTCTTTCTTATTTTTTAGGCGCAAAAATTGGAGTATTGGGGTTAAATGGTGCAGGAAAATCGACGCTTTTAAAAATCATGGCCGGATTAGATAAAGATCATCTAGGTGAAACAACTATCTCTAAAGGTTATACCGTTGGCTATTTAGAACAAGATCCAAAACTTGATCCAGAAAAAACGGTGAGAGATGTTGTAGCAGAAGGTTGCCAACACATCGTTGATCTTTTAGCTGAATTTGATGAAGTAAATGCAAAGTTTGGCGAAGAAATGTCTGATGCTGAAATGGATAAGCTCTATGCAAAGCAGGCAGAGTTGCAGGATAAACTGGATGCTTCAAATGCATGGGATTTAGATTCAAGATTAGATTTGGCAATGGATTCATTAAATTGTCCTCCAAGTGATCAGTTATGTGGTGTTTTATCTGGGGGAGAAAAAAGAAGAGTTGCGCTATGTAAACTTTTACTTCAAGAGCCAGATATTCTTTTGTTAGATGAACCGACAAACCATTTAGATGCAGAAACTGTTTGGTGGCTTGAGCGACATCTTCAAGACTATAAAGGAACAGTTATCGCAGTAACTCACGATCGATATTTTCTTGATAATGTTGCCGGTTGGATTTTAGAGTTAGACCGTGGACAAGGAATTCCATTTCAAGGGAACTATTCAGCTTGGCTTGAAACAAAAGCAAAAAGATTGGCGATCGAAGAAAAGCAAGAATCAAAACGTCAAAAGTCGATGAAGGAAGAGTTGGAGTGGATTCGGTCTGCACCTAAAGCACGTCAGGCAAAATCCAAGGCAAGAATCCGTGAGTATGAGCAACGGCAACAACAACAGCGCGAGATTCGCAATGAAACAAATGAATTATTTATTCCACCAGGACCTAGACTGGGTAATGTCGTTGTTGATTTTGAAGATGTAAGTAAGGCCTATGGTGATAGACTACTTTATGAACATTTGAATTTTAAACTTCCTCCGGGGGGAATTGTAGGAGTTATTGGGCCGAATGGGGCAGGTAAGACTACTTTATTTAGAATGATCTCGAAAAAAGAAGAACCAACTTCAGGAAAAATCAAAATTGGTGAAACCGTAAAATTATCGTACGTGGATCAAGATCGAAGTTTAGATCTTGAAAAAACAATTCTTGAAGTTGTGTCGGGTGGGTTAGATTTACTAAAATTAGGTGGCCGTGAAGTTAATGCGCGAGCTTATATTTCTCGATTTAATTTCTCAGGTGAAGATCAAAATAAAAAAATAAAAGAATTATCAGGTGGAGAAAAAAACCGCGTACATCTTGCGACCATGCTCAAAGAAGAAGGGAACGTGCTTTTGCTTGATGAACCAACAAACGATCTTGATGTAAACACTCTAAGAGCACTTGAAGAAGCACTCATTGAGTATGCTGGCTGCGCTGTGGTTATTTCCCATGATCGCTATTTTCTAGATCGAATTGCAACCCACATGATTGCATTTGAAGGCGATCAAGTTGTATTTTTTGATGGAAACTTTTCAGACTACGAAGAAGATAAACGAAAGAGAATGGGAGATAAGGCCTTAATTCCTTCTAGGTCATCACACAAAAAACTTACAAGAGCATAAAATGAATAATTGGATTGTTGCAAAATTTGGTGGGAGTAGTGTTAAGGATGGAGGAGCAATGCTCCGCTGTGCTTCGATTATAGAAAATAACCCCAATATAAAAGTTACAATAATTAGTGCAACTTATAATACAACAAACCAATTAGAAGAAATTGCCAAAGCTTCCAAGGGGGGCGATGAAAATCATCTAGCTCTTGTTTTAAAAAACCTAGAAGAAAAGCATAATGGAATTGCTAACGAGCTGTACTCTAGTAAAGAAGTCCATGATGAACTGCAGTTTTTATATCAAGAGATACGAGTTATTTCTGATCATATCAAGACTACTAAGAACTATTCAGATAAGGTGATGGACCAACTTTATAGCTTAGGTGAAAGGATGTCATCTTTGATTTTTGCAGATTTACTGCGCTTAAGAATCCCAGATCGTAATGTAAAATTTGTTGACGCTAGAAAAATAATTAAAACTAATTCAGAATTTAGAAAAGCAGAACCACAAATTGATCTAATCAGTGAAGAAACTGAAAAGATCTTAATTCCAATTTTAAACGAACACAAAACGATTGTCGTTACACAAGGATTTATTGGTTCTGATCTTTTTGGTCAAACCACAACTTTAGGTCGTGAAGGGTCTGATTACTCAGCGGCCTTAATTGGTGAGGCCATCAATGCTGATCTCATTCAAATTTGGACAGATGTTGAAGGGGTCGCAAGCAGTGATCCAAGACATGTAGAGAAAACATATTTTATCGATCAATTATCGTATGATGAGGCCACATCTCTTGCGAGTCTTGGGGCAAAAGTTTTGTTTAAACGGACGCTTCTTCCGGCCAAAAGAAAAAACATACCAGTTTTTGTTGGTTCTAGCCTAAATCCAAAAGCACATGGAACAATTATAAATTCTAACGTGGATAAAGATTTTAAAATTAAAGCAGTTACTTCTCAAGTAGCAGAGCAAGGCCCAGTGCTATCTTTTGTTGGTACTCACCTTGATAAAAACCAAAAAACTATTGAGGAATTGCAATGCTCCCTTAAAAAGGCGCATCCTAGTTTTGAATTAATTGACTTAACTTCAAGTTATGTTTGCTTCAAGTTTAGTGAAATTTCAGAAGTTGAAGCAATGAGGTTGGGCCATAAGGCCTTGTTGCAGCTATAAAATAGTTTCATAAATTGGGCGTCCATCGTCTGCTCCAATGAGCCGTATTATTTCAGTAATTTTTTTATTATTTACAAAGATTATATAATTTAAGTTTCGACAGATAAGATCTACCAAGTATTCTCCTTTTATGTTTTCAATATTGGAGTAAATATTAAAAAGTAATTTAATTCTTGATATTGCATCAATAGAAGTATTTGAATGAATTGTAGAAATAAAACCCTTTTGGCCTGAATTAAGAGCTAAAAGCATTGGTACCACCTCCTTGGACCTAATTTCACCCAAAACGATCCGATCTGGACTCATTCGTAGGGCGTACGCGCAATAATCAGTGAGACTTTTTCCAGTGCTTTCTCGTGCAACGAAACTAGTGACAGTTTTTTTATTTTTACAAAGCTCTGAAACGTCTTCAATTAAAATAGTATGTTCATCTTTTTTGACAGAACCTAAAAGAGTATTGGCCAAACTTGTTTTACCAGAACCAGTACTTCCAGCAATGATAATATTTTTCTTAGAATCAATCATCTCGATCAAAAGATTTTCAGCTTCATTTGTGATGCCAAATGAACTTAATTCGATAGTGCTAAAATGATGAGCACGTATAAAAATTTTTGAAAATGTTTTCTCACCATTTGAAAAATGCGATAGGGTAATTCGAAAAGATTTTCCCTTGTATTCCCAATTAAAACTGGCAAATGAATCTTTGCTATTCCAAATGATATTGTTTTTTAGAGCAAATATTTCAAGGCTTAATTGATAATCTTCTTCTGGAATATTGTATTCGACAGTTAAGCAATCGTTATTAATTATTTGAAAGCAACGCGGGCCATGCAAAATGATTTCATTGAAATCATTTTCTTCAATTATTTTTTTTACAAACTTAAAGTGGTAGATATCGTTAAACCAAGTCTCTAGGAGTATAAGTTTAGATAAGCTTTCATGAGTGACTTGATATTCTTTTGCAACAAGGTCTTGTATATCTTCAAAGATAAAATCTGTTTTTCTTGCGAGCATGTTTTTAAAGTGCATTTTAAAATTTTCAAATATTTCATCTGAATGATTATTGATTAGAGCTATCATCTTTTAATTTCCTTAATACCACAATGGCATGAATCGATTTGTAGTTATCTGAATTGTTTTTTGATTTAAAGATTTCACCTATGATTGGAATTTGAGAAAGAAATGGCATTGCTTCAGTAAGATTTTGGATAGTCTTAACTTGAACTTCAAAGAGTTTTGCGACTTGATTTTCTTTCAGTACAATCTCAGATTTTGTTTCAGAACCACTAGATTCATTATCTTCATTTGGACGTGTTAAAAGATTATTATATTTTAGAATAAAATGTTCACCTTCTTTGACAATATTATAATTAAATTTGAGGCCATAAAATTTAAACATATGCTTTTTTTTGCCATTTTCCTCTTGAAATTCAATTGGAATTTCTGCCCCAATTTTAAATTCATTATCAATGTTAAGTCTTGATACAAGCTTTGGCTCAGCTAAAGAACTTAAATGCAAATTGGCATCTTTTAAACTTACAGCATTTTTTTCAACGATATTTCGAATAGGCATATTAAAAAAATCTGAAAGATTGGCCTCAATTGATTCAAGGCCAAAGCGTAACTCTCTACCGCTTAGATCTTCAAGTTGAATGAATCGGATTTCAAGTTGATAATTTGTTAGATTAGGAGCATTTGTTTCAACTATCTTAATTGAAAATAGTTGTTGTATTTCATTAATTGATGATTTGCTTAATTTATTAAAATTTTCTGTTCCACAACTTAAAAAATTATTTGTGAACGAACATTCAATATTTAAAATATTCTTTTTTAATAAATAAAAATAAATTTGTCCTAAAATTTCTTTTTTTACTTCATTATTTAAAATAGTTTGGTCAACAAATAAATTATCTTCACCATTTATAATTTCTTTTAAGCGAAAATAGTCGGAAGCATTTTTAAGTTCACCTTCAAGAGTTATTTTTTTTCCAAAAATGCGTGTTTTTATTCCCATCGACTGTAAAAATGAGGTCATTTGCCCAAATTTTAGATCTAAGTTTTTATTGATAACATAAATTTTTATTTTTTTTTCAATGTGATTAATAGAATTATTGAAAATGAGATCAGTTTCACCGATTGCTGATCCTTTGATATAGATGATATTTTTGCCCATATGCCTTAACTTCACGACTTCTTTGTTTGAGATAATGACGTTCTTATAGCTTGGTGCCTCAATCTTGATGGCCTCTCCTCTTCCTATGACGTACTCTGGAAGTAGTTCATTTGCAGGCGAGTTTGTTGATAAAAAAGCGCACAGCACAATAAGTATTTCTTTGACACTTTGGCCAATAATAGGTAGAAATTCTTTTTTATATTTAAAAGACATACCTTTATAAATACGAAGTAGGAGTGGTTTTATGGTATCTAGAACAAAAGTTACAACAAACAGAAGACATGCAAAAAAGAAAAGTGCAGGAGCTAAAAGAAAAGCTGCTAACAAAAATAAAGGAACAACTCCTAAATTTGCTATCCACGCTAAATAATTTAAAATAACCTTGCTCATCAGAGAGACTTTTTTTAAGTTTTGAGATGAGCAAAATTTTCTGATCTTATTATATTTCTTCATCAATTGTTTCCTCAGCTAACTCTTTAAATTGTAAAAAATTATCACGGTAAAAAGTTCTATTAAGTTTTTTAATACTAAGTTCTTCATTCTTTATGCAAAAGTGGATGAGAGCGTCGTTTGGGCCACATGGCCGGTATTCAATTTTGATTAATTGTTTTGGAATATTATAATTTTTTTCGAGAATTTTTTTTAGAATTGGTAGCGTTTGATTTGAGTTTTCTACTTGGATCAAAACAGCGTCTAATGCCCAAACTGTATTTGTAAGTAATAGGCCAAATATCAATTTAAAGATAGGTTTCAAGTGATCCTCCTGTTTTTTTTGGTAAAACGGCCCTTTCTGTATAATTAATATAGGGAATAATTGAATATAAATTTTGATTTTTAGGTCTAAAATTTTTCAATTCTGAATTCGGGACATAGACAAGGTATTCTTCCTCAGGCCCTTCGGTTGAAATTTTTTTATAAAAAATTGCTCTTTTATAAATAATGACTTCATTTTGATCCATTATGCTTACGAGGTGTTGGGTGGCCGTTTCGTCAATAAAGAGACTGGCCTTAATTTTTAAAAGAGTATGATCTTTTGGAGTTTCAATTAAAAGGTCAGGAGTCTTTATTTCTGACGTATCATTAATTAATTGAGATAGAGAAAAAGTCAGAATATTACTAATAATGATTACAGTCGTAAATTTAACTTTTAGGCCTTTTATCAAGTTATTTTCTTGTTCTATTTTTTCTTTAAGTCCAAATTCTTTGATATCTTTTGCTTGCATCTTCTATTTCCTTATAAAGTTGATAGGTTTTTTTTTGATAGTGTATTGCAGAATCAACAAAGGCCTGGGCCAAAACTAAGATAAGACTTATCCAAATCAGAAGTTCTAAAGTTGAAAGGCCAGCTTCTTTTGTTCGATGAATTTTGTTTTTAATACGCTTTTTTCTGTGAAGAAATAATCCGCGACAATTTTGAATTTGGCATTCTTTCTGATATGTGGAGAATTTAAATCGAAATTTATTGTCCATAATTTTTCCTTTTTTATTGTTAATTCATCAGGGCCCCTCTGAAGAATTACAGCAGTATGAAGATAGGGGATGTTTTTAATTAGTTTTATTTTGATTTTCAAATCACAAGTCTTAAATGCACTGACTTTTTTCATATATAAAGTAAGGAGAATATTTTGTGAGTTTTTTAATATTTCAATTGTCGTCTTTGTGGTGCCCTGAGCTCCAGGAATGAGACTTGCAATTTTCAAACTAATAATGGCCTTATTCAGCGATTCTATTTTTTTTGTAAAATGCACACTTGCCTCTGTATAGTCTATGAAGCATTGATAGGTTTCATTTCGATTTTTGACTTCAAAAAAATTTATTTTTGAAATCAATAGGGCCAGATAAAATATGCTAGAAATTAATAGTAGGAAGAGAATTCCAACTAAGCTGAATGTTCCTTTGTTATTTAACATTTTGGAGTTCTCTTGTTTGGTGTATTGAAATTTGATTCAGGTCATTCATTTTTTTGATGTGAAATGAGGTTACCGTGACTAGTTTTATAATCACGGTAATAAGAATGCTTAGATTAATAATTTGGTTTAGAACTAGCATTAGACTTTGATATCGATGTTTTTAACGACTGATTCTTTCATTTTATTGATTCTTTCATTTACGACTTTTCCAAATCCCTTGACAGCTCCAATACAAACAAGCCCCACTAAGCTTGAGATAATCACGTACTCTAAAACTCCTTGGCCTTTTTGATTCTTTATTATTTTTTTCATTGGTACCTCCGTTTATTCCTATTTGCATTTCGGGTGCCGATGAGTGGGGAGGCTAATCTACGGATTTTCTGATGTTTTTTGTCGGGATATGGTTTAAATATTAAACTTTAGTAAAATTATAAATTGCAGGAACTTATGTTCGGGTTTATTATTTTACTATGGACTCAAAAACTAAATTATTTGTTTTCGCAAGAAAAGAAGTTGCTCTAATTTTCATTTTTATGATTTTGATTGCTGTCACTTCATTTGTTTTTGGAGTGAAAGTAGGTAGAAAATACTCTTACGATCTTACTGGAATAACGGAAGAGGATAAGAAAAAAGTTGTAGAGCTTCTTTCTCAAAATGAAGAAGAGTTGGCAGAAATTAAAAAAAATAAAGATGCTCATACAGTAGAAAGTTCTGATATTGAAAATAAGCTACAAGAAAAAATCAATAGTGAATTTGGTGGAGAGGCAGGGATGGGGCACGCAACTGATGCTCATGCTCCAAATATGTCAACTGAGCCTGGCCACAAAGCCGATGCCAAAATGGATTCCAAAATGGATTCAATGAGTGGCAAATTTACAATTCAACTTGGTAGTCACCGAACCTTAAAAGAAGCAGAGGATTTTGCAGAAGGTTTTAAAGCGCGTGGATATGATCCGATCATTAATGAAATTGAAATCAAAGGGAAAGGAACGTGGTTTCGTGTTAGCCTTGGAGCATTTTCTAATCAAGAAGAAGCAAAATCATATATTGCTAAGGAAAAATCTCTTTTTATTGGGCAAGATTATACAATCATTAAAATGCCGTAGGAACTTCATTTTATGACAGTAAAAAAAGAAAATATTATTGGCCTGATTATGGCCGGTGGAAAGGGAACACGTTTTTGGCCAGAGTCAACGGCCTTAAGGCCCAAGCAATATCTATCAATTTTTAGTGAAAAATCCCTATTAGAAGAAAGCTGTGATCGTTTTGATGGGCTTATAGAATCAAAAAATCGCTACGTCATAACAGTCAAAGATCAAGAGGCCTTATGTATAAAATCTACTCAAAATAAAATTAAGTCGATTGTATTTGAACCAGAAGGAAGAAATACAGGGCCTTGTATAATGCTTTCTCTCGCAAAACTTCTATCTGATGGCGTAGATGAGAATTCTGTCGTTGTTATCGTTCCATCTGATCATGTTATTTTAAATAAGGTTGGATTTAGAGATACTATTTTTAAGGCCGCTCAGATCTCCTCTCAAAATAATGAGATTGTAACCATTGGGATTACTCCAAATTTTCCTCACACCGGTTTTGGTTATATTGAAAAAGGAGAACTTTATAAAGCAGAGTCTTTTAAAGTGTCGCGCTTTAAAGAAAAGCCTCACTTTGAGTTAGCAAAAGAATATGTTTCATCTGGAAAATATTTGTGGAATGCCGGGATGTTTGTATCACCGATAAAGGTCTTGCTTGAGGAGTTTGAAAAGCATGCACCGAAAATGTTTGAGCATTTTAAAGAACTTCAAAAAGATATTGGAAATTTTGAGAAACTAAAATTGAGCTATGCTAAAATTCCATCTGATTCATTTGATTATGCAGTTCTAGAAAAAACAAATAGAATTAGTGTTATACCTGCCAACTTTGATTGGAATGACTTGGGATCTTGGGATGCGCTTTCAAGTGTCGTTCCAGAAACCAATGGCAATACTGTAGTTAAAGCTTCTGGGAATGAATTTTTAAATTCAAATGGGAATATAGTCTATGCTCCGAAGCACTTTGTAAGCCTAATTGATTTAAAAGATCACATTGTCGTTGTTAATGATAAAGTGGTTTTAATTGCACCAGTCTCAAGCTCACAAGAAATAAAAAACATCGTAGGAAGATTAAAAGGAAGTAGAGAAGATTTACTCTAGGGCCCTTTTAAATACAGCATCTACATGTTTTAAGTATATTCTTCTTATTTCATTTTCATCCATTTTAGGAAGAGTTATTGAGATAGAGAGTGCCTTTAGTTCTTTTTCTATTTCAGATCTAAACGAGTCCGGATTTTTTCTTGCCACTTCATTGAAAGATACTTTTTGAACAATGGTATAGAGATCTTCTCTTTTTAGTTCTGATACATTTGAAATTAATTCATGAAGATAATATGAAGATAGGTAGTGAGCATGTTTCATTACTTTTTCTTCAATATAAGATTCGTTTACTTCTAGATTTGAAATGGTGTCCTCTAGTCTCGTAAGTGCATAGGCTAAAATTCCAAAATGATCTGGGAGAAAAAGGCGCTCTGCTGAAGAGTGACTGATATCGCGCTCATGCCAAAGAATAGCATTTTCTAATGCTAATGTAAGATGGGATCTTAGATATCGTGAAAGACCAGTTAAGTTCTCTCCAGAGATTGGATTTTTTTTATGTGGCATCGTAGAAGAACCTTTTTGCCCCTTTTTAAATCCTTCTGATACCTCTGCAATGTCAGAATGATGAAGGTGACGTATTTCAACCGCGATGCGCTCAATAGAATTTGCAATTAAGGATGTGATTGAAATAAGTTTTGCAATTCGATCCCTTGGAATAACTTGGGTTGATACAGGTTCAACTAGCAAGTTAAGTTTTTTTGCAACTTCTTCTTCTATTTGTGGCGATAGTATTGTGTAATTTCCAACTGCGCCAGAAAGTTGCAGAGTTAAATCATTTTTATAAAAATGTACAAGTTCATCATATCTACGTTTAAATTCACAATAATGGCCAAGAAATTTTTGACCGAAGCTCATTGGCTCTGCATAAATTCCATGACTGCGGCCAAAGGTCATGAGAGATTTATATTTAATTGAAAAATCTTTTAATGTGATAAGAAGTTTTTCATAGATAGGTAATATTATTTCTAAACTTTTTTTTATTTGAAGATTTAGGCCTGTATCGATGACATCAGAACTTGTGACTCCGTAGTGAAAGTATTTACCAACTTCAGTTGGCACTTGTTCAGTGATTGAAGTACAAAAGGCAATTACATCATGCCTTGTTTGGGCCTCAATTTCAGTTATTCGCACTGGATTGATTTTGGCAATTTCTCTAATCTTAGAGGCTGTATTTTTTGGAATGGTATTTTGTTTTTCAAGAACTTCAAGTAAAGCAAGCTCGACCTCTAAAAAAGTTTGAAATTTAAAGTCGTCTGTCCATACGTTGGCAATTTCTTTATGTTCATAGCGAGGGATCACAATCTACCTCCAAGTAAATGTTATAAATATAAACTTAAGTCAAGACCAATTGTAAAATGGCTCAATGTTAGTGATGCTTCACCACTTGTTTCATTATCTAGAGCACTACGTTTTACGACTGCCAAGTTGTATATCATATTACCACCGATAGATACAAAGTCAGAAAAACGTTTCAGAATAGAAAGCTTGGCCATTATTCCAGGCCCTGTGAATGTTTCATTTACATTAGTATCTTTAAAATAATTATAAGTTAAGCTGGCGCTAATTAATTCATACATCTTTTCAAATGGGACAAGGTTTTGAATATAATTTGTTTCATAAAGAATTCCAGCGCCAAAGCCTATTTGACTTGAGCTTTGAGTATTTTCATCTAAGGTTGTGCTTGTGACATTCGTTGCACTTTGGTTGTTTGTTGTGAATCGATTAAAATTTCCTTTTGTCATTGTAAAATTGAAATCCCACCAAACATTATTTTCCATATTATATGAATAGGCGCCATGAAAATTCATTAATTGATTAGTCTTCGTCATACTTGGGTAACCACCCACAAGAAAGGAAAAACGATTTTTAAATTCTGGCACAAATTTAGATTCATATTTAAAATCAAACTCACTTCCGTAAGTTAATTTAGACAATATGATTAAGCTAAAAAATATTAATTTCATCTTATTTTCCTTTTACTTTTACAGATAGTTGTTCAAAGTTTTCACCAGGGAAATCGTCGAGCCCCATCAATTTTGCCAGCTCAAGTTTAGCCTTTAAATGACCAAGTTTAGTCTCTTCTAAGAGCGTCTTGGTTTCAGTTAGGGCATTTAGTGCCAGATGATAGTCATTGTATCTAGACTTATTGGCCAAATAATTGTCTAGAACAATGTCGTAGCTTTTTTGAACGCTTGGCAGTCTGGCATTTAAAATTAGCATTTGATTTTGATAGGAAATGGCTTTTTTATAATAGTCTCTAATTTGTGAATCAATATAATGCTTATTTTTGTCGAGGTTGTAATTTGCCATTTCGCGATTTACTCTGGCATTTTTCAATTTGGTTTTATTTAAAAATCCATCATCGCCAAAAAGATCCCAGCTGGCATTGATTGCTGCAACTAATTCAACTTTGCCATTTCCATTCTCAACTTCATACACTGTGCGATTTGTATTGGGACCAAAAAATTTTTTATAGGCTCCAAGGTTCATACTTAATTTGGGCAAAGGTAAATTTTCTTTCTGAGCAATATCGTAACTTCTTTCAGCATTTTCGAGTTCTGTTTTTATATTTTTCAATGTTCCATTATAAGTTTGGGCCTGCGCTAGCGATTCAGTGAGCGTAATTTTTAAATGCTTAAAGTCTAATTGTTCGGTTAAAATATATCTTGTTCCGACGTTATCAGCGATAAGAAATGCCATATTTTCATCAGTACTTTCTGTGCTCATTTTCATCTCATGAAAATCTGATTGAGATTCAAGATAATCAGACCTTGAAAGATAGTAGTCTTGCTGGGAAGTTTTACCTACCGTTAATCGTTCTTTGTTTAAACGATAGACAAATGATGTTTGACGAAGTTTATCCTGATAAATTTTTTCAATATTCTTCTTAGCGGCCAACTCAAAAAAACTATAGATTAAGTCTAGTTTTAGTATTTTTTTTGATTCATCGTAGCTCTCTTTTTCGCGCGTGTATCTCGCTTTTGTATTTAAGTATTGAGCGTAATCCTTTCCCCAGTTATAAAGTGTATAATCACCAAAGCTTACACCGAATGATCCAGTTGGCGTTTTAGAGTGGTTTGTACCTGAAATTCTGCTAGAGCTTGTCAGAGTAGAAACGAGAGTTTTTTCAGTGCTTAAAACTAACTTTACCTCTGGAAACCAAAATTTTTTAAATTCACTGTCTAAAACCAATTCGGTTAGTATTTCTTTTCTATTTCTAAGTCCTTGGTCATAATTTTTACGAAGGCCTTGTTCGATTACATCATTTAATTTTAAACTTTTATATTCGCTGGTAATTTTGTATTTGTCTGCTTCTGATATGAAGATGTCAGTTTCTGTGATTTTGTCCGATTTAATTTTTGAATCAGTTTTTTTTGATTTCGGTTTTAATAATTCTTCTTCACTTACAACTTTAGAATCCTTCACATCAGGAGGAGGTACTTCAAGATCAATCTGATCAATAATACTTGTTGTTTTGTCGACATTTTTTTCTTTCTCACTTTCGTCTTCACTATTAGGGATAGCTTCGGTCATTGTCTCAGGTGTAGAAGGCTCAAGAATTTGGATATCTGTTCCTGACTCAGGGCCTCCGTCAGGAGTAGGTTCTGCATTTATGCTAGATGCAATCAAGAAAATTAATAAACTAAAGCTAATTAGAAAATATTTCATTTTTTATAATCCATCATAAAAATTATTAACTTTAAATATGATAGAAAATGAATTCTTGATTGAAAAGGTTAAAAACTAAATAATCAAGGTCAGATATTGATGCCGGGGCAGCCTTTTCTAATGATACTTTCTTCTTGATATTGAATTTGCGTTATAGAAAGTTTTAATTCATGTTCTAAATGGCCAAGATTTGATTCAAGTTTTCGCTTCAGTGTTTGCCGGTTATCTGGTGTAATTTTTTGAAGATGCTTATTTCTTTCAATCAGCGCCATAATTCTTTGTTTATGAGTTAATTTAACTTTTCGTCCCTCTGTTAAAACTTCACATCTGCGACTGATGCTGGGGTCATTGATGACCGTCCGCTTGTAGTCTTCAGCAAGACCCAGTGGGCCATATCCAATTGAAATGATCAGGAATGGTAAAACAAGTCGTGCCATTTCTAAATTTATCCCCTATAATGGTTTGTCATTACAATAGTAGCAAAAATTTGGAAATTTAAAAGAGATGAAAAAAAAGGTCCTTCTCTTAATTCCTGCTCGTTATCAATCTACACGTTTTCCTGGAAAACCACTGGCACTTGTCTCTGGAATTTCGATGATTGCTCGAGTTTATAATAATATCAACATTCAAAGCTCAGACAAATACGACTTCCATACCGTCGTTGTGACTGATGACCAACGCATTTCAGATCATGTTGCAAGTTTTGGGGGAAATGTGGTGATGGTTTCTGATGACGTGATTTCAGGAACACTCCGGATTGAGTTGGCCTACAGAAGATTTTTTAAAGACTTAAATTACGATCTGATTGTGAATGTGCAAGGTGATGAACCACTTTTGCTTGGCAGTGAAGTTATTAATTTAGTCGACTATCATTTCAAATCAAAAGTGGACATTGGAACCCTTGTTAAAAAGATCAATAAATTTGATTCAGATTTTTTTGATTCAAATAAAGTTAAAGCAGTTATTAGAGAAAAAGATGGGGTGGCCCTCTATTTTTCTAGAAGTCCTATCCCTTACAAACGAGATAAGTCTGAATCAAATATGGATTACTGGTACCTGCATATTGGGGTATATTCATTTACTCCGAGGGCCTTGCAATTTTTTGCAAAATCTTCTGAATCACGATTAGAATTTCTAGAAAAACTAGAGCAACTGCGGGCCCTAGAAGAAGGGCTGACAATTGGAACAATTAAAACAGATTTAGAGTTATGTGGAGTCGACACAGAAGCTGACCTAAAAAAAGTAGAATCATTAATAAATCATTGAGGATAATATGGCCGAAATACGAAAGCATAAAAAATTTATTTTTATTACTGGTGGGGTTGCTAGTTCACTGGGGAAAGGTTTGGCCGCTGCAAGTCTTGCAGGTCTTCTCGAGAGACGAGGAATAAAAATTTCGATGCTTAAAATGGATCCGTATATAAACGTTGATCCAGGGACGATGAGTCCGACTCAACATGGTGAAGTGTTTGTTACTGATGATGGCGCTGAAACTGATTTGGATCTTGGACACTATGAGCGATTTACATCGCTAACTTTAAGTCGTGAAAGTAATTTTACTACTGGGCAGGTATATCTTCAGGTTATTGAAAATGAGAGAGAAGGTAAATACCTTGGAAAGACTGTTCAAGTCGTGCCACATATTACTAATGAAATTAAAAGAAGAATTCATAAAGCAGCAGAGGGAGCTGATTTACTTATCGGAGAAATTGGGGGGACTGTTGGTGATATTGAGTCTCTGCCATTTATTGAATCGATAAGACAACTTGCTCTTGATGAAGGACAAGAAAACGTATTATTTATTCACTTAGTTCTCTTGCCGTACATCAAGGCCGCAGGAGAGTTAAAATCAAAACCTGCTCAACATTCGGTAAAAGAATTAATGAGTCAGGGATTGAGTCCACAAATGATTATTTGTCGTTCTGATCGAGAGGTCGATGAAGATACACTTGATAAGATTTCGCGTTTTTGTAATGTCAGTCGAAAGAATGTTTTTCAATCAATTGATTTAGACTCTATTTACAAAGTTCCACTCGCTTTTTGTGATCAAGGGCTTGATCAGCGCGTAGCAGATCTTTTAGGCATTTGGGCGCCAGAACCTAAGATAGATGATCTAAAAACGGTAGTGTATAATTTCGAAAATCCACTCAAAACAGTTAGAATCGGAATTGTTGGAAAATACACCGATCTCGTGGAGTCATACAAATCGCTTGATGAGGCCTTAAATCACGCGGCAAACTCGCTTCAATTAAAATTTCAACCAATTTATATTGATTCTGAAGAACTTGAAAAAAATAAAGATTTAAGCACTGTCTTTAAAGATGTCGATGGAATTTTGATTCCAGGCGGATTTGGCGCTAGAGGAACAGAAGGGAAGATTAAGGCCATTACTTATGCCAGAACAAAAAAAATTCCAATGTTTGGAATATGCTTAGGACTCCAATTATCGGTTATTGAATTTGCTCGAAATATTTGTCACATTGAACACGCGACGAGTGAAGAGTTTGAGTCAGGAGGGGAGCATCTGATTCATTATATGGATGGCCAAACAAAGGCCGGACCTAAAGGTGGAAATATGCGACTTGGTAGTTATGACTGCCATATCGAAAAAGGCACACTGGCAGAGGATATCTATAAAAAAGACATAATTAAAGAACGCCATCGTCATCGACTAGAGGTGAACAACCTCTATTTAAACAAACTGGTTGAAAATGGCCTAGTCGTATCTGGCTTTAACAAAGAGTTGAACTTAGTTGAAATTATCGAATTAAAAGATCACCCATTTTTTATTGCTTGCCAATATCATCCGGAATTTAAATCGAGAGCATTTTCTCCACATCCACTATTTAAAGGATTTATTTCGGCAGCAAATAAACAACATTAAAGAAGGTTAGTAATAGGTATAAAGATGAAAAAAGAAAAATTGAATTTCTATATTGGTCCTTGCGTTTTAGAAAGTGAAGAATTGGCCCTTAAAATTGCCGATCATCTCGTTCGTGAATTAAGGGAATTTGAGTCTAAAATTACTTTAAGTTTTAAAGGAAGTTTTGATAAAGCAAATCGTACATCTATTGAAAGCTATCGAGGACCAGGCATTGATGAAGGCCTAAGAATTATGGAGAAAGTAAAAAAAGAGTTTTCTTTAAAAACTCTAACTGATTTTCATGTGCCAGAACAAGCAATGACCTTAGCTCCTGTAATTGATATTCTACAAGTTCCTGCTTTTTTGTGTAGGCAAACAGACATGATTGCAAGTGGAGCGAATGCCTGTAAAAAATATAATAAAATTTTAAAAGTGAAAAAAGGACAATTTTTATCTCCAGAAGAGACAAAAAATATTGTCGATAAGGCCCATAGTATTTTGCCACTTGAGCAAATTTTGCTAACTGAGCGTGGATCAAGTTTTGGGTATAATAATTTAATCGTAGATATGGCATCATTTCAGATCATGAAAAGTTTTGGAGTAAAAACGGTTCACGATGCTACTCATTGTGTGCAAAGACCTGGAGGGCTTGGCAATGCTACTGGTGGCAAGCGAGAGCAAATTTTAGTTTTAGCAAAAGCAGCAATTGCTGCAGGCGCTGATGGAATATTTATGGAAACTCATCCCGATCCAAAGCTGGCAAAGTCTGATGCTTCGACTTCGTTGCCTTTAGTAGAAATCAAAAAAGTTGTGAGTGATCTTTTAAAAATATATGAGGTGGTTTAATGGCAATACCACTAGACTATAATAAAGAAATTTTAGCATCAGCAGTTAAGTTCAAAGACAAATTGAAAAAAATAAAAGTCGTATTATTTGATATCGATGGAGTACTAACAGACGGAAGTATCTTTTGGGCCGGTGACGATATTGGTTACACTCGAGTAACTAATATTAAAGATGGCTGGGCAATGAAATTTCTGCAGAGAAAAGGACTTAAAGTCGGAGTTATTTCAGGAGCAACTGGCCCAAATTTAATAAAACGTTTTAAAGAAACATTAAAGTTGGATTATGTATTTTTAGGAAATGAGGATAAGCGAGAGGCATATAAAAAAGTGTTGGCCGATCATTACAAGGACGAAGAAATTTTATTTATGGGAGATGAGTTTATAGATTTACCTATAATGAAACGAGTTGGCTTTAGCGCCACTGTTCCAAATTCAAGTTTTGAAGTTCAAGAAGTTGCTGATTATATAAGTTTTCATGAAGGAGGCCATGGTGCTGCTCGTGAGGTGATGGATATGGTTAGAGTTGCTCAAAACTTGGCAGTTGATGTTTTGGAGTTTTGAGATGTCTGAAAACAAAATGCCAGAGCGTTTATGGAAATTAAAATTAGTGCTTGATGAAACGGTTGAGTTTCCAACCGAATATTTATTTAAATTTATTATTCCAGTTTCGGAAATTCATGCAGTACTGATTCATTTAAATGAATTTGAAATTGAACAGCGCCCCTCTGCGAATGGAAATTATATTAGTGTTAATGCTAAAAAAACATTTATTTCAAGTGATGAAATAATAAATGTATATAAAAAAGTTGGAACAATTAAAGGATTAATTGCACTATGAAAAAATACAAAATTGCACTTGTTATCGGTGCAGGAGCATTTGGAACTGCGATGGCCCAAGTCTTATCAAATAATTTTGATAAAGTTATTTTAAAGGTTCGCTCTACTGATATTTATAATGAAATAAAAAATGGAGAAAACAAAGTTTATCTTCCTGGGTTAAAAATTGCAGGCAATATAGATGCGGCCTTAACTTGGGATGAAGTTGATCGCTATGAAGTAAATCAAATTGACTTGATTGTATCCGCATTGCCAACTTCGGGAATAGCTGAATACTTTAAAGATAATTATGACCGTTTTTTAGGTTATCTTATTCAAAAAATTCCGATTGTTTCACTTTCAAAAGGGATTGACCCAGTTAGCTTAGAATTATCAGATGATTTATTTTTTGATACTTATCCGCATTTTAAAGAATATTTTTGTTTTTTATCAGGGCCATCTTTTGCCCATGAGATTATGCAAAATCATATCACTTTAGTTACTCTTGCCGGACGCTCTAAGAAAGTCTTAGAACTTGTAATTCCGATGATGAATACAGATTTTTTTAAAGTACTCGCTAGCTACGATGTGAAAGGAGTGTTACTAGGGGGGGCGCTTAAAAATATTTTAGCAATTGCGGGGGGAATTATTGAAGGACTTGGTTATAATCACAACACAAGGGCCGCAATGATAACAAGAGGAATTGCTGAAATGTTGCGATTCGGTCGCGTCTATAATGCTAGGCCTGAAACGTTTTATGGGCTTTCAGGAATGGGAGACCTTATTTTAACAACAACTGGTGATCTTTCTCGTAATAAAAGTTTCGGATTAGAGATTGCAAAAGGTCGCAAGCCTGAAGAAATAATACGATCTCAACGTTCAGTGGTTGAGGGATACAAGACCACAAAAGCGGCTCATTTTATCAGTGAAAAATATGACATTCGGGCACAAATTTTTAATGGAGTTTATGATGTGTTATTTTTGGAAAATAACCCATCGGAAGTGATTGGAAAAATCATGCGCAGTCCTTCTAAGTTTGAGATTGATTAATGATTCCATTAAAGGAAAAGATCCTTGGATCTCTTTTGGGGCTAAATGTAGGAGATGCTTTAGGTGCCCCCTTTGAATTTAAAAAGCGGGGAAGTTTTGAATTCTTAGGAGAGTATTCCTCTGGAGGAGAATTTAATTTGCCAAGAGGCTATTGGACTGATGATTCTTCACTCGCATTATGCATCGTTGATAGTATTCTAGATAAAAAAAAGATTGATTATAAAAATCACATGAATTTATATTTAAAGTGGTGGAAAGATGGATTGAATTCTTCTACTGGAACTTGTTTTGATATAGGAAACACGACTAAAAAATCATTAGAGCGTTTTTGTAAGAATAAAGTTGTTTTTGCAGGCGAGGAAACAGATTCTGCAACTAATGGTGCCATCATGCGTATGGCCCCTATAATTTTATTTCATCACGACAATTTAAATTGTGCGATTGAAGCTTCAATTTTAGAGAGTAAACTTACTCATGGAAATCCTGAATGTGTTGAAGCATGTATTGTTTTGAGTTATGTACTCTATATGATTTTAGCGGGAAAAAACAAAAAAGAAATTTTTCGCTTTCATCATTTAGAGAGAAAACTCCAGACGAGATTTAACAACATTTTAAATTCTAATTTTATAGAGAATCAGTATGAGCATTTAAGTGCATTGGGAATGGCCTATGAAACTTTAATTTCGGCACTATATGCATTTTTAAAATATGAAACTTATATTGATGGACTTAAGTTTTTAATTAATTTAGGCGATGATACGGATACAGTCGCAGCGGTCTATGGCCAGATGGCAGGAGCGTACTATGGGATTGGTGGTATTCCTGAAAATCTTTTGCATGATTTATATAATAGTAAAAATTTAGAAAAAAGATATGAACATTTTTGGGAGATTATTAAATGATTAAACTTAAAAAAGGTGACCTCGTAGATATTGTTGCTCCGGCAGGATTTAGTGATGCAACAGTGCTTTTAAAAGCGGTTAGTGAGATTGAAAAGTGGGGTCTAAGAGCGCGCACCTTTATCGATTTTTCGGCCTTTCATCCTTACCATTCAGACGAAGATGATATTCGATTTAATGATTTGAAGTTTGCATTGACGAATTCAGATTCTAAAGCGATATGGTGTTTGCGTGGAGGGTATGGTTCTGCACGACTCTTGCCTGCCTTGCTTAAAATGCAAAAACCTAAAATGGAAAAATTATTAATTGGCTACAGTGATATTACTTCATTGCATATTTTCTTTAGTCAAAAATGGAAAATGAAGTCGATTCATGGGCCAACGATTTCAAGTTTTTCAGTGAAAAATTTAAAAAAAGAAAATTTAAAAGAAATTAAAAATTTGCTTATGGATAGCAAGTTTAAGCAAAATTTTTCACTTGAACCGATTAACGATGCGGCAATAAATTTAAAAAAGAAACTGGTCGCACCTATCGCCGGTGGAAATCTTGCAATTATTGAATCATTAATTGGTACAAAGTGTTCGCCAAATTTTAATGGTAAAATTTTATTATTAGAGGATGTGAATGAGCCGGCCTATAAGATCGATAGAATGTTATTTCACTTGGAAAGTGCAGGGACTTTTAAGGGGGTAGAGGCAATTATTTTTGGAGATTTTGGAAAAAATACAGACCCTAAAACTGAGTCCTACGAGGAATTTGCTCTTTATCGATTTTCAATGGATAAAAAAATCCCTATTTTTAAAACTAATGAGTTTGGCCATGGTGAAATTAATCGACCGCTAGTTTTAGGGCATAGTTATAAAATTAAAGATTGCGTTCTATCGTATTAAGTGTAATTGTTTCGCCAAGAAAAATTAATTTACCATCCCTGCGAATTATAAAATAAGCAGGGACACCTGCGAGATTGTTTTCTCGTAAAAACCTTGTAATCACTTCATCTCGTTTTGTCCAATCAGCGATAAGCAGTTTCATATTGTGTTTTATAACAAGTTTTTTAAACCCATCTGTTTCTAAGACTAGCTTTTCATTTACTTTGCAGGTGAAACACCACTTTGCCGTAAAATCAATAAAGACAAGATCTTTATTCCTTTTGTATTCGTCCATTTTTTCATACGACCATTTTTCATAATTTAGCCCCGTATGCAGTTTATCTTTTATTAATGCAGATTCAGTTTCAGTTTCAATTATTTCAGTATTAATGAGATTGACAAAAATAATGAGTGAAAAAAGTGCCGCGATATAGGGAAGCCATTTGTCTTTTTTTCTTAGCAAAAAACCACCAAATATAATAATTAGAATTGTCAGTAATTTAATTAAGTGATTTTGTCCTTCAACTAAGGTGTTATAGACATCAAGCAACCAGATAATTGTCAAAAGAAGAGAAATCCCCATTAACTTTTTTAAAGTATTCATCCATTTACCTGGTTTGGGTAAAAAGTTAATCATTTTAGGAAAGAGTGCTGTTAAAATGAATGGGAAAGCAAGACCGAGGCCGATAAATAAAAAGACAAGAATAATTGTGCTATTTTTTGAAGTAAATGCGAAAGTTAATGCCGTTCCTAAAAATGGAGCAGAACAAGGGGTTGAAAGAATTGTTGCAATAATTCCCCCTGAAAAGTCATTTATAAATCCATCTTTAAAATTTAAATTTCCTATTTTTGAGCCAAAAGGAGTCCTGAATTCAAAGAGGCCAAAGAGGTTTAATGAAAATATAAATAGGATAATAATCATAATTGCAATAAAGTTTGGAGATTGAAGTTGAAATCCCCAACCAACAACTGTTCCAAATTGCTTTAATAAAATTATCGTTAATGCCAACGTTAAAAATGTAAAAAGAATTCCAATTGAGTAAGAGACGTTGTGTTTAAATACTTTTTTAGGGCCACCTTCGCGATATTTTATTAGTGAAAATAATTTTAAGGAAATAATTGGGAGTACACATGGCATTAGGTTTAAAATTAATCCACCTATGAAGGCCATAAAAAGGTAATAGAGAAGTGATCCCTCTGCACTTACTGACGCAAGCTCAGTTGCTTTTTTTTTTACATCATCGTTTGATATGGTTTTTACATCTGTTGAAACTACTTTCTGATTCAAATTAAAAGACTTAAAAGTCTTATCAAGAATATATGTTTCTCTTTTGATTGGATCATTGAAAATAAATTTGAGTTTATAGGGCCTTTTAAATTTCCCATCAGCTGCTAATGGCTCTGGGGGATCTTGATACTCCCCATCCCACGAAACAAGAACTGTTCCAATTATGCTGTTATTTTCCACTCTAATTTGTTCATGTTTAAAATCAAAAGGAGTTGCTGGATAAAAAAAGATCAGGTTGTTTTTAGATATAAAAGAAAGATCAGTCGTGTTTTTGACAACATACTCTAGAACTAATGTTTTTTCCTCTTTCCCCTTATAGAGGTTCAATTCAACATAGTCAGGGGGCGATTCGAGTTTTGGCAGTTTTAAAAATCGCTCTTCAATAGTTTTAAGATCGATTGGTGATAAAAGGAGTTCGCTCATGCTTGAAATATCTATTTTTGCATCAGTGATTTTAAAATTTAAATCAATATTTCCAGGAATACAGATGTGTTTACAAATAAGCCATTTAGCACTCATTTTTAGTTCTTTATTTTTGTATTTTTTTATAAAAGAAGTTGGAAGTTCATAAAAAAAGCTGTACTGGTCGGAGTATCCAAAGGCCCAAAGATCTCCAGGTTCGATAAATTTTCTAGGAGTTGGTCTTTCTTCTTCTTTAATTTTTAATTCTTTATTTTTATCAAAAAATTTAATTTCAATGGGTAGTCCCGCATCTCCAGGATTAAGCCAATAGGTATGCCAATTGGGGTGATTTAAAAAATTAATACTCAGGTAGTCTTTGTTTTTTATACTAATTTTTTCAAGGTTTAGCTTGAGTAAGTCTTTTGGTATTTCTTCGTTTGCTAAAATGCGGAAAGAAAATAGGAATAAAAGGATAGCTTGACTAAAAGACTTGGCGATAAAAGATAAATACATATGCGTCGACCCGGGTTTTGGAACTATTATGACTTATTTTAACCAAATTAAATCAACATGGAAAGAAAGGATAGGGAGCTTGTGTAAAAAAGTCGGGTAATATTTTATTTAATTAATTTTAAGAAACTCCGAAAAATAGATGACTGATCATCTTTTCTGAATTTTTTGATCGAGGGTTTTAAAATGAAGATAAAAAATAAATTTGTGCCAATTATTCTAGTGCTCCCGCTATTGCATGCTTGCAATGTCGATTACGCGGCCATTGAGAAAAAGGCCCAAAAATTTAATCACTATGAGGCAGTGTCACTAAAGCTTGCAAAAGAAAATAGAGAGCTTAAAGCTGAAATTAAACGACTAGAGTTTGAGATAGAGAAGGTAAAAAATGGTGGACCAAGCACTGTTGCACACCATGCTCCAGAGCATTCTACCCATAGCGAGCATAATGGTCATAGTGATGGCCATCAAAAAAGAGAAATCGCTAGCGTAACTCCAATGTTAGAGTCAAATTTGAAAACAGATTTTGTGCAATTTAAAACTTATAAATGGCATGCAGAGGATATGCATAGTATTGCAGATAAAGAATTTAAATCTAAAAATTTTGAGAAGGCATCTCAGTTTTACTATTCAATTGTAGAGAATTATCCACACTATAATAAAATCGATGACGAATTTTATTTTAAGGCGGGGATAAGTGCATACGAAAGTGGTTCACACCATGAATGGACATTGAAACATTTTTCAGTGTTGATGAAGGATTATCCAACTTCAAAGTATTACCGTTCGGCCAAACTTTGGGTGGCCTTAACACATCTAAAACAAGGTGAGAAGAAGAAATTTTTTGAGACAGTAGAAGAGTTTAGAAAGAAATACCGAAATACAAGTGAATGGAAAATTTTAAGTTCATACTATGAAAAAATAGAAGAGAAAACAAATGAATAAGATTATATTTATTATCATTTTTCTTATCAGTTTCAAAAGTTTTGCAAATAGCGATATGTCGGTTCGTGTCGTTGATGTCTACGGAAGTGCTTTTGCCTCATATGAAGGTAAAACTCATCAGTTAAAAAAAGGTGAAATACTGAAACCTAAATCGGAGATATTTATAGAGCATGGTGGACGTTTAAGTTTATCAGATAATTTGGATCACACATTTTATCTCAATAGCGATGCTTCGTTGGCCATTTTTGAATCAGGTCATGAATTGCGTTCAGGAAATATGTGGGTACAGTCTAAAAACCAAAACCAAAAAATGAATATTACAACTGTTAATGCTCATATTGAACTTGATATGGGAGAGGCCATTTTAACATATGATACATCAAAAGCGCGAACTCAGCTGTTAGTGTTAAATGGAATGATGAAATTATCGAATAATAAGACAAGAGATTTAAGTTTAAGTGTTACAGAGAATAATTATAGTTTTATAGAAAATAATTATGATAATGGTGCACCTCGAGATCCAACACCGGTTGGGCAAAAAACGATGAAAGAATTAATGTCTTCATTTATCGGAGTTACACCTTTTCAAATGAACTCTCATGCACATAAAGTTGTGACAAGTCATCATGTCGTTTCTCATGAGCCGATTCGTGCGATTGCCTCTACACCAGTAGTCGAACACGAATCAAAAATAATTGAAGAATATAAAAATTCGATGTTAGAAAAAAAACTAGAGTCACCTCTTCCAAAAAGAAAGAAAAAAGGATATAGTCCTGTTGTTCATAAAAAAGTAGATCTAGAGTCTGGCCCTGTTGTAGTTCAAATATATGGGCAGAAAAAAAGTTCAAAAGAAAAAATGGTAGAGCGTTTACCTGCATCGAGTGTTGTGCCAGAATTTTCTGATACTCCTGTCGGTGTTGAAAGTAAGATAATAGAAGTACCAAAAAAAGATACAAATATTCCTAGCGTTGAAACAAATAAGCTAATAGATCAACTAAAAAATCTATAGTCTATTTTTCAAGCGGAAAACTTTAAGGAAGATCATATGGCAAAGATTGCTCGCGATCCGTCTCTTACTTATGATGATGTTCTTATTAAACCTGGATTTTCTGAAGTCCTACCGAATGAAACAATCGTTCATACTAAATTTTCTAGAAATATTGATTTAAAAATTCCCATTGTATCAGCAGCTATGGATACTGTAACTGAAGCACCATCAGCAATTGTTTTGGCCGAAGAAGGAGGCATTGGAGTTATTCATAAAAATTTGACTCCATATCGTCAGGCAGAAGAAGTAGAAAAGGTAAAAAAATTTGAAGCGGGAATGATTTTAAATCCAGTGAGTGTCGATGAAGATATGACACTTCGTTATGTAATGGATTTAAAAAATCAAAAAAAAATCACAGGTGTATTGGTCGTTGACAAAAATAAAATGCTTGTTGGGATACTGACAAATAGAGATTTGCAATTTGAATCAAATTTTGATCAAAAAGTAAAAGACGTCATGACTAAAAAAGATAAGCTTGTGACTGCTTCGCCAAATACATGCATTGAAGAGGCCAAAAAGATTCTACATAAAAATAGAATTGAAAAACTACCTCTTATTTCTGATACAGGTGAAATAAAGGGATTAATTACAGTTAAAGATATTCTAAAAACAATTACATTTCCAAATGCGAATAAAGATTCATTTGGACGACTTCGAGTCGCGGCCGCAGTTGGAGTTTCTGAAAAAGAATATGAGCGTGCAAAAATTTTAATAGAGGCACAGACAGATGCCATCGTGGTAGATACGGCCCATGGCCACTCGAAAGCTGTTATTGAGATGGTGAAGCGTTTAAAAAAAGATTTTCCGAATGTCGATGTTGTAGCTGGTAATGTGGCAACAAAAAAGGCATGTGAAGCTCTAGTACTTGCAGGGGTTGATGGAATAAAAGTAGGTATTGGGCCCGGTTCAATTTGTACAACTCGAGTTGTTGCAGGAATTGGGGTTCCTCAATTCTCTGCCGTTATGGAATGTGCTGAATATTGTAACACTGTAGGAGTTCCTTTAATTGCAGATGGAGGCATTAAGTTGTCCGGTGATGTGGTTAAAGCGTTAGCTGTTGGCGCAAGCTCGGTAATGATAGGTTCACTATTTGCGGGGACAGATGAAGCTCCTGGTGAAATGGTTTTATATCAAGGGCGTGCTTATAAGATCTATCGAGGTATGGGATCTTTGGGGGCAATGAGTTTAGGATCTAAAGATCGTTATGGACAATCTTCAGTTGAAGATATGAGCAAGCTCGTTCCTGAAGGAATAGAGGGGCAAGTTCCTTATCGTGGATCATTATCAAGTAATATTTTCCAATTAGTTGGTGGACTTAGATCGGGAATGGGCTATGTCGGTGCAAAAAATTTAGCTGAACTGGTCTTAAAGGCCGAGTTTATTACAATATCAAATGCTTCTTTAAAAGAATCACACCCGCATGATGTGTTTGTAACAAAAGAGGCACCTAATTATCGATTGACCTAAGAGTAGAGTAATGAAAAAAAAAGAAAGTCAAATTTGGGTAGTGGATTTTGGTTCACAGTACACACAGTTAATTACAAGAAAATGTCGTGAATTATCATTTTATAGTGAAATAATAACACTTGAAGAATGTCATGACCGCTATCAAAAAAATGAATATCCAAGTTGTTTGGTTTTGTCTGGAGGGCCTCAAAGTGTTTTTCAAGATGATTACGATTATAGTTTTATCTTTAAAGAACAACAAATTCCTGTTCTAGGTATTTGTTATGGAATGCAACTCCTTGGGAAATATTTTGGTGGCACGGTTGAAAAAGGTGTGATTGGTGAATATGGCCATGCTGAAATTAATTTTGAATCAAATTTTAGTATTGATCATGTTCCATCAAAAATAAGCGTTTGGATGAGTCATTCTGATCATGTAACGATTGTTCCTGAAAAATTTGAAGTGGTTATGAAAAGTAGCAATGGTCTGGTCGCAGGCATAAAACACAAGAGTCTTCCAATATTAGGATTACAATTTCACCCAGAGGTAGAGCATTCAAAGCATGGTAAATTAATTTTAGATTATTTTTTTAAAGAATTAGCAAAGCTTGAAAGAAAATGGAGTACTCATGAAATGCTGGATGAATCTTTAAAAATTGTTGAAGAAGTAAAAAATCATAAAGTGCTATGTGCGTTTTCCGGAGGCGTGGATTCACTTGTCGCTGCAACCATGGCCGCAAAAGTACTCAAAAAGGATCTCTATTGTTTTTTTGTCGACAATGGGCTTTTAAGAATTCAAGACTATGAACATATTAAAATTTTAAAAAAGGAAACAAGTTTAAATATTGAAATTATCGACGCAAAAGAAGTATTTTTGCAGGCACTAAAAGACATTGAAGATCCAGAAAAAAAACGAAAAATTATAGGTAAAACATTTATTGAAGTTTTTGAAAAAAAAGTTCATGAGTATGAAAATAATTTTCAGATAAAGTTTGAATATCTTTTACAAGGCACTTTATACCCAGATGTTATAGAATCAATTTCACCACATAAAAAAGATGGTAAAAGTGTAACGATTAAATCTCATCACAATGTTGGTGGACTTCCTGAACGCATGCATTTGAAGCTCTTAGAGCCATTAAGATATCTTTTTAAAGATGAAGTGCGAGAATTAGGCCTAGCACTAGGCCTGAATCGAAGTTGGGTTTTTCGTCATCCTTTTCCTGGCCCAGGTCTTGGGGTTCGTATTCTAGGAACAATTAATAGTGAAAGCATACGAGCAGTTCAGGAATCAGACCAAATATTGTTTGAAGAATTAGTAGATGCCAAATTATATCAAGCAACATGGCAGGCCTTTACTGTCTTTCTTCCTGTGAAAACAGTCGGAGTAAAAGGCGATGGGCGTGCGTATGAAAACGTGATCTGTTTGAGAATGGTAAACTCTAGTGATGGAATGACCGCAAATTGGACTCATATGCCTTATGAATTTTTAGAAAAAGTCTCCCGACGAATTACAAATGAAGTAAAAGGAATTACACGCGTCGTTTATGATATTACTTCTAAGCCACCAGGGACAATTGAGTGGGAATAAAAAATAGAGATAAAGTCCTTCTTGTTTTTATCTTGGCCATAGGTACTTTGTCATTGATTTATGGGAGTAAAATTAAGCAAAGAAATCCTGAATCCATTTTTTTAGGCAAAGATGCACTCTCTTTGTATACAAGCTTTACTTCAAAAGTAGCTGAAAAGCAGCACTTAGTATTCAAAAGAACCATCAAAAATGTAAATGATCCAAGTGAAGTTGAAAAATTTTATAAAGAGATTGATAGATTAAAATCAATTTGCTTTGATGAATGTGAAATCATAACAGATCAGAGTCTAAATAAATCGATTCGATCAGTCCCAGAAGTTGAAAGTAATGATTTAATAAAGCTGAAAGGAACTAACTATCTTGCCGCATTGTTTGTTGACAATAGCGATGTTCGATTAAAAGATATTTTACAGCATGCAAATAATAATATGTATTTTAAAGATCGAAAATTAAATAATTGGGCCGGAATACCTTTTACAAACTTTCTACTAGATCATTATTCTTTATCTATCCAGGAGACATTGTTTCCTGCGATGTTTGTTCTAGGTTTTTTTATCACTTTTTTCTTTGTTAGAAATATACTTGAATCATTAATTCTTTATCTTCCTTGTCTTTTTATGGCCGGGATTAGCCTATCCACTTTAAGAATTTTAGAAAATGATATGAATATGGTTACTTCGATCATACCTTTGGTTATTTTTACAGTAACATTATCACTTAGTTTTCATAGCTTCTTTTCGATAAAAGAATTTGGTTCATTAAAGCAATTTTTAAAAAACAAATGGAAGCCTGTATTTTTAATGATGTTTACTACATATATTGGTTTCTTAAGTTTAATAACATCCGATGTAAGTGTTATTGTTGTATTTGGAAATTTGTCTGCTCAGCTTGTTCTCATTGGGACAGGTCTCGTTTATTTGTGGTATAGTATATTAGACTCCAAGATAAAAAAAGATGATGTCACAAAGTTTAGTCTAAAGTTAGATCGTTTGAGTAAGAAGTCATCTCGTCTGGCATTAGTTTATTTAATTATTTTAATATCTCTTTTTGCTTCGATTTTTATTCCAAAGCGTCTAGATGTTCTAACTGATGCAACTAAATATTTTCCAGCTCAATCAGGATTCCGAGAAAATATTTTAGATGTATCAAAAACAGTTGCAGGTCTTCCTGTATTGGAAATTATTGTTGATTTACCAAATGAGCTAGATCAAACAAATATTCGATTGCTTGAAAGCATAGAGGAAAAAATATCGTTAAAGCTTGGACGCAAGGACATAAAAGTTTTATCCAACAATAGCTTTATTCGAAATATTAATTCAAAATACGCAGGCAAAGACGTTTTGCCTGAAAGTATGATTTCTTATTTCACATTAAGAGGACAACTTCCACTCTCACTTCAAGAGTCATACCCGGTTGATAGAGTTTATCGCATGACGATCTTAGGCGGGCCAAGTGATGTTTTAGATTATAAAAAAGATTTAGAACTTATTGAGCAGGTCTTAAGAGAGACAAATTATAAATATACACTTGGGGGGCTAAATTACACATTAATGCTCTCACAAGAGACCATGATAAATGTGCTCTATAAGAGTTTTTTGTCCTCTGCTCTTGTGGTATTTGCCTGTGCCTTTTTCTACTTTAGAAAGCTAAAAATATTTATAGCGTTTTGTATAGTTAGTTTAGTACCTGTTTTATCTTCATTTTTGTTTATGTATCTTTTTAATTTTTCTATAAATATTGCTACGGTAATGACGTTTTCAATTGCCTTGGGCCTGATTGGTGATAGTTCGTTTCATATAATTCATGCTAGAGTTCATCATCCTTTTAAAAACTTTGAAGAATATTCAAGTGCGGTGCTTGTGCCTGTGATAATTTCAGGACTTTTGCTTTTTGTTTGTTTTGGAATGTTTACAATAAATAGTTTTCTTCCCATTCGGCAATTTGGCGGGGTCTTGGCGTACATTATATTCACAGGGACTATCTTAGATATCTATGTATTGCCTAGATTATTGTATTCTTCCATTAATCATAAAGATGAATACAATAAGCTAGTACAAAAATAAATTAAGTTAATTCTTAGGTAAGATTATTTTACCTTCTATAGAAAAATGTTCATCCACTTTTGCAACCATGATACTTGGGTCAGGTATTCCTGCTTCAACAAATGAAAATTTTGTAGTAAAGCTTATTATGTATTGATTGCCATCCTCTTTAGTTTGATAGGTCAGAGGGAGTGTAAGCTCTTTTTCTATAATTTTAATACTGGCATTTACCACTGCAGAACTTTCTTCTTTTAATTCTACAGAACTTAAAAGTCGCACTTTAATTTCATTGTTTTTTTCTGATAGTAGAGATTGGTTGTGCATTTTTTCATCACGCATTTTATTATCAGTATCAAGCATTTTTTTATCAATAATAATTTCTAGTGTGCTGAGTTTGTTATCCTTGATGTCATACTTGAGCAGGTAAGATTTAGAAAGTCCTATAAATTCTGTAGTTATTAGGCCAAGCTTGGTAGATTTACCCTTAAATTTTAAATATTGAGAGCTTTTGTTTGCTTCTTCAAAAGAAGAATAATTTATTTTAAGTTCAGTAGCTAAAAGACGGAGTGAAAAAAATAGAGTTAGTGCGACAAAAAATTTCATATATTTACTCCTAATAAATAAAGGGAATTAAGCGGTAAGTATTCTTTTTATATTGAGCATACTCTTCAAACTTTTCTAGCTCAAGTTCTTCATAGTGAATTCTAAATAACAAGAGGATTAAATTCAATCCGAAAAAAATTACTCCAATCGTGGCAAGATTTAGTAGTACTGGAACAATAATTATTTCAAATATAACAACGAGGTAGTTCGGATGGCGAATGTGTCGATATATTCCTTTTGTGTGAGGGGTGAAATCTTCAAGCCTCAAAACTTTTAGCACCCAATTCTCTTTTATGTTAGTGATGGAAATAAAACGTATGATCTGCAGGAAAAAGAGTAGGGGAATATAGATAAAAGGGTGATTAAGTTCCATCTTATTAGATTTTAAAACTGAAGTAAAAAGTACCAAAAACCATGAAAGATGAAATAATTTCATCACTAATGAATTAGCTTTATATTTTTCAACGAAACTTTGTTTTTTCGCTAAGGCCAACTCATTTTTTTTTGAAATGTATAATTCTGAAACTCGTTGAACAAGGTAAAAAATTAAAATGATGAGATTAAATTTATAAGTAAGCAATCTAGAGCACCTTGATTAAATTTATTTCAGATGCAAAGGCAGGTCCCATTGCAAGCATCATTCCAATCTCTGCTGATTTTAGTCGATTGGCCTCGAAGTTTCTTCTCATGACATCAAGAACAGAAACCGATGACATATTGCCGAGTTCTTTTAAGCTTTGATAACTCAGTTCAAATGGAGATTTTAGGTTGGTTACAATTTCAGACAAGGCATCTAAAACTTTTGGGCCACCTGGATGCGAAATATAGAATTTTGTGTCATTTATATTTAATTTATTCTCCTCTAAAAATTCGGACAAATTTTTAGACAAATTATTTTTTACAATTAAGGGTACGTCTCCACTTAGGACAATTTGAAAACCATTAGCAACAATTTCCCACCCCATAATCCTTTCAGAGTCTGGATAGAAAAATGAAGCAGTATTTAATACCTCTAACTTTGCTTTACAGTGGAGAGGATGGTTTTTTCCGGCCATTAAAACCATTGCAGCTCCATCAGCAAAAAGTGATGTACCTACAAAATTAGCAATGCTTTGATCTTCAAATTGAAAAGTCAAGCTACATAATTCAGTCGCCATTAAAATGACAACTTCATCAGGAAACGATTTCAAATAGTCAGTAGCACGATTTATTAGTGCGACACCGCCAAGGCATCCGAGACCAAAAATTGGGATTCTTTTTGCTCTTGGATTTATTTTAAACTCGTTCATCAATCGTGATTCAAGAGTTGGTATCGCAAGGCCTGTCACGCTAGTTGAAAAAATGGCCCCGACGTCATTTGGTAAAACATTGTTTTGCTCAAAAATTTTTTTCATATTTTCTTTTTGAAGCGAGAGGGCAGTATTTAGCCAATGGTTATTTCGTTCGCCAAAATTTCCTAGGTTTTTATATTCAATTAAGGGAAGCGACAGATGGCGGCCGACAACACTGGAGCTTTTAGAAAATTGATCGATATATTTTGAATATTTCGGCCACACTTCATTTAGTAATACTCTAATATCTTCTTGCGAGGTATAATTTTTTGGATGACTTGTCTTAACATCGATGATGTAACCCATATAGTTCCTTTAAAATAAAAATTTAATAAAACCCTTAAGCGGTGAATAGACATTGCCTATAATTCCAATAAAGGCACGAGATCGTTTCTCGTTATTATATAAAACTATTCCTATGAAAGTAACTAAAAATGGATTTCTAATTACTAGCTGAAATATATTGTTGAGAAATTTTTTAGATTTCATAGTCGAGTTTTTTACTTTTTTATATTTAATTAGAGCTTCGTCTATCGAGTCTGAAGCCTGTAGTGATTTATAGAGCAGTTCTGCCGACAGGAGTGCATTAGTTAGACCTTCGCCCGTCAAAGGGTCTATAAAACCTGAAGCATCGCCAATATAGGCCAGATTTTTTCCAGCAATATAATGATTATTATTTGATAGAGGCATAGACGTTTTGATCTCTACGTCTTCACTAATTGGAGAAAAAAGTTCTCTAAGTCTTTGCGATGAATTGATACGTTTATTAATATGATCGTGTAGATTTTTGCTGCCATTTTTAATTTCATCTGAATCGATAACAATAGAGAAGTTGACTTCTTTATCTGTGATTGGGTTTAAACCGCAATAACTTCCATCGCAAAAGATATGCATTTCTCCCATTCTTAAATCTTTTTCTTTATTTTTAAGAAGATAGGCATGTAATGCAATCCTTTTATTGGTATATGGGCCAATATGCTTCAGTTGATGTGCAATAGATGAATTAATTCCATCAGCAGCAACAACCAAATCAAAAGTTCGCTTTTCACCTTCATTAAAAATTAATTCATGGCCATTATTTGTAGGAAGAATTTCTTTTAATAAATGGCCAAATTTCAAATGCACTCCAGAATTTATTGCTAAATCGATCAAGTATTGGTCAAATATTTGCCGATTAACTGAAAGGCCATAGGAATAATTATCAACCACTGGGAATAGACACGGAATAGTTCGATTGTTTTTTGCATCGACTAAAACCATTCCATCAAGTTTGGAAAATAGTTTGGATAACGGTGCTAGTAGATGATATTGATCTAAAAGTTTTATTCCCAAGGGAGTTAAATATTCTCCACATAGCTTGCGCTTTACTAAAGTTTTTTTGTCGTATAAATAAATTTCATGCCCCAAGCTTTGCAACAGATATGCACAAAAACTTCCAGCTGGTCCACTGCCTATGATGGCAATTTTTAATTGTTTCATCTTGTTCTACCTAAAAAATTTCTTTGGCCCACATAAGCTATATAAATTATCCTTTAAATTTAGGATTTGGCCATATTGCAAAAGACCTATTTCGTGTAAACTATTAGTAATGAATAGATTATTAGTCGTAATTTTTGGCCTCATTTTTTTTCTTAGTTCTTGCTCCGTTGTGAAAAGTACAAATAAATGTATCGTATCAAAATCAGCATTAGTTTTAGGAAAAACAATTGTAACCATAAACTCTAAAGAGTATCAACTAACAGAGATTTGCAAAAGTACACCTAACTGCAAAAATATGCTTCTTTTATATCGTGGAGATAATTTATTTTTAGATGTAGAAGTGGAGAAAGACGAAAGTTCATTGTCTAGTTTTAAAATTGGAAGAGTTGCAGATGACGTATTTTATAATTCAGACGAAGAACTGCCAGCAACTTATAAGAAATTTCAGAATTATGAAATTGATAAAAATGGGTTGCTAATTAAACAAAAGCTAGACACGAATATTTTATTCTATACAAAAAATGAATCATATTTTAGCTATAATGAACATTGTTCTGCTAAAGATGCCCTCTTGGGAGCTGTTGCAATTGGGCTAACCGAGTATCATATAAAATAACACCGATAAATTGTAGTAAAAAACGAGTTCCCGACCAAAATACCATGGTTGATTTTAGAGTGGCTTTAGTTTGACGATAGATTGTCAGACCAGTTGAATCTGATATCGACATAAAATGTTTATTTTCAAGTGACATCCCCGTTTTTTTAAAATTAAAATTCATCAAAATAGATTTTTTAAATTTAATCAAGGATGATTATGAATAAAAAAGTTATAGCAATTGTAGATCCAATTATCTCTTCAACTTACTTAGCAAATGAGTTTAAAAAAGAGGAAATAGAGCTTATTTGCATTCTAAGTTCAGAAGATAGATTACGTCTTTCAAAAAATAATTCTTTAGAAAAAAATCTTTTTAGCTCCATAGAACTTATGACGAGTTTAGATGAAAATGGGTATAAAAAGATCGCAGAAAAACTTAAAAAATTAGAAGTAATTAGTGTTTTATACGGAACAGAGTATGCAGTTGAATTGGCCGACAACATTAAGAAGTACTTATTTAAAGATAATTGCGATTTTGTCCATTCTGCCCTTAGAAACGATAAGCATATTTTAAATCTTGAATTAAAGAACAATTTTTTTCCATCTATTAAAGAAATACGTATTAGTAATCGCAATTTATGTGAAAAAAAATTAAATGAGTTAAAAGATTGGAATTCAACTTTTTTTGTAAAGCCGGTAAATGGGAGTGGTTCTTTGTCTGCAAAAGAATTTGATTCAACAGAAGGAATTTTAGAGTTTATACAGAGTGATGCGAATCGTTCACTTGGCCCCAATTGCCTTTTTAATGATTTTTTAATTCAAGAAAAAATTACTGGTGAAGAATATTTTGTAGATACCGCCAGCGTTGAAGGTAAGCATCGGATCGTTGCTGTAAATCGTTATAAAAAAATTATATACAACGGAAATCCTATTTATAGACATATTGAAAAAGTAAACATTGATTCGACTGATGGAATTTTAGTTTCTGATTTTGCCTTGAAAGTATTAGATCTCGCTAAGTTTAAAAATGGATTTGCCCATACTGAAGTATTTTTGACAAAAGATGGGCCTTATTTAATTGAACTAAATCCAAGAATTTCTGGAACAGCAGGCTTTATAAACAAATTAGCATTTGAAACGAGTGGAACAAATCAAGTAAAAGAATACATTGCACTACTAGATGGTGGGATAGATTATAATAAAGCTAATGATGATCACTTTGGATTATTGTTTTGTTTGCAAAATTGGAAAAAGACAACAATTGAAACTTTTAATACAGACCTTCTCGTCAATTTAAAATCTTATCGAGACCATGCATTTTTAAAGGAAAAAGGGCAAGAAATATATCCACCAAAGTCGCTTTTAGACACTGTCGCTTACATTTTATTAGTGAATAAAGATTATGCAGACCTCATGAAAGATTACCATCAGCTGCTTTTGTTTGAAGAGCTTGGAATATTGATCAATCAATTAGATGAAAATGAAATAAGTTTAACATAATAAAAGATAAATTTTAGGAGGAGTCGTCATGGATAGAGGACTAACACAATTACATCGTTTAGATGGTAGTCATAAATTAAAAGAAGTTGAAAATTTTTGTGTTCTTTATAAAGCAAGAGTTCGGCCCAATGGACATTTGCAATATTTTAATTTTAAGCTGGCAAAAGAAATAGGGTTAATTGAGGAAAATTTACCAGAGTTGATAACAGAAGATTTTGAATGCGAAGTTGTTCAAGATCTAGGGATTGTAATCATTAATGAATATGACATTGAAAACAATCGAAAATTTAAGAAAGAGACCATTAAAAGTGGTGAATACATGGCCACTAGATATTTGCAAATGCAACACGAAGATGAAACAGGCAAAACATCGGGAGACGGGCGTTCAATTTGGTACGGTGAGTTTAAGTCAAAAAATGGCGCTCATTGGGATATTGTAGGAAGGGGAACTGGAGGTACAAAGCTTAGTGTTGGATATAATCTGCATAAAAAAGCAGTTCGAACAGGTGATGGAAATTCATATTATGCATCTGGAATTGCACTTGATAAAGAGTCTGTTCATACTGTTTTTTCGAGTGAAGTTTTGCACCAATTGGGATTTGATACTGAACGAACTTTGGCCATGATTAAATTTCCTAAAGGTCAAAGCATCATTGTCAAAGCTCATCAAAATATGATCCGCCCAGCACATATTCTGGCCCCATATTTTCAAAAAAATATTTCTACTTCAAAAGAAATTTTTGAACATTATATTAATCGTGAATTTGAGCACGGAAAGTTTGAGATCAAGTCTGACAAATATCTTGATTGGATATTGTCTTGGACTAAGGAGCTAAGTCGCAATCTTGCCTTATATGAAATGAATAATATGTTTGTTTGGTTTGATTGGGATGGTGACAATATTCTAATTTCTGGTGGAATGCTAGACCTTTCTACTACAATGAGAATGGGGGCATTCTATAAGAGTTACAGGATTGATGATATTGTTAGATGGTCAACAGGACTTAGTGAGCAGTTTGAAAATTGTTTCAAAACCTATAAGCAATTGCTAGATATAATTGATACTTGTTTTGAATTGAATATCGACAAAGAAATCTACTATAAATTATTTGTAAAAAATTTTGAGCGCGAAAGAAGTGCTTGTTTATTGTCAAAGCTTGGGTTTAAAAAGACTAACCTGCCGCTCATTCTTGATCTTTTCTCAAAAGAAGTAGAAGAGATTGTAAAATCATTTATCTTTGTTCGAGATTTTGAAATTGAAGAAAATTATTATGAATGCCTAAAAGGTGTAAGTCGGCAGGCGCTATATTCTTTTGAACCTTTCTTTAGAAATGTTCATCTTGGAAGTTCTGCAAATGATTTACTAAATCAGATGAAAGTTATTGTAGATTATAAATACGATGAGGATGTATTTGCGCTAGAGCATATTAAAAAAATACTTGAGAACATTAAGTTTATTACAAAAAGTATAGAATATAATCCTGAAGAGTCTCTCGCTGAAGCAAGAATTAATACCCCCCTTTATAAATCAACTGGAACTAGTGATCGCAAAATACAGTTACTTCTAAGTAAAAAAACAAAAAAGAATGAGCGCTTAGAATTCAATGAGCTTGTTAACTTTTTTGTTAAAACTCAGAATAATAATTTTGAATTTGACTTGCCATCTTTGAATTTAAAAAAGGAACAGCGAAAAATATTAGGACATATATTAGATAATAGGTTAAATATATGATTTCCTCGCATTATTATAATGAATTAAAGAGCTATTTAAAATTATTAATTCCACTAGTCCTCGCACAGGCATTACAAATTATTTTGGGGACTGTGGATGTTATTTTTGCAGGAAAAGTAGGATTGTCAGATCTTGCGGGTGTATCAATTGGCGCTAACTTATTTTTAATAATACAAGTTACAATGATGGGGCTCGTAATGGGCTCCTCTCCATTTTTATCGAGAGATTTTGGTGCTTCGAATGAATCATCACTCCGCAAATATTTTATAAATACTTTAATTTTAGCGATATTTGTCGGAATATTTTGTTTTTTTCTCGTCTACTTTGGTGCCCACTCGTTTTTAAAAATATTAAAAACAGAAACAGATTTAATTAATTCGTCAGAACGTTATTTAAAATATGTTTCTTTTTCATTTCCAGCTATAATGATTTATCGTTCGTACTACTCACTTCTAACTTCAATTAATAAGACAAAAACTTTATTAAAAAGTGGGATCGTGGGTTTTTTAGTCAATATTCCTCTATGCTACTTACTAACTCAAGGTATATATGGATACATGGGGCTTGGAGGGGCGGGGACAGGACTTGCAACCTCTATATCTCTTTGGATTGGAGTCATCTATTTAATAAAAACCGCCCCTGTTAAAAATATATTTTCTTTTTCAAAGATGTATAACTTATGGGCCAGCTTTTTTGAATTAAAGGCCCAAAGAGAACTTTTTAAAGAAGGTGCTCCTATTGCTGTCGCATTTTTTGCAGAGATAAGCTTATTTTCTTGCATTACATTTTTTGTTGCCAAGCTTGGCGCTGTTGCAATTGCATCTAATCAAGTGGCGCTAAGTTATTTTGGCATCGTCTACATTGTGCCGAGTAGTCTTGGGTCATTAGCGGTATCTAAAATTGGAAATGCGATTGGCAGAAAAAATAAAAACGACTTTAAGTTGGCCTTAAAAATTGCATTTTCTGTCGGATATATTTATGCCTTCTTCATACTTTTGGGAACCTTGATTTTTAAAACGAGTATTCTAAAAATTTATACAAAAGAAGTTGAGGTCTTAAATTTAGCATCTGAAATTTTCTTTTGGGGGGCAATGTATCAAATTTTTGATATGACTCAAGTTTTGTCTGCCTGTGCTTTAAGGGCCTTTCGAAAATCTGATTTTGCATCAATTGTTCAAACGTGTAGCTACTGGGGCATTGGGATCGGATTTGGATATATTTTAGCATTTAAATTTAATATAGCTTGGTTAAGTGGAGTTACTGCGTTCTGGGGCTCTATTAACTTAGCACTTTTTGTTGCATCAGTCATTTTAGTTTTAAAACTTTTAAAGGAGATAAGAAATTATGAATCAAGCATTTGAATTAAGAAAAATTGAATTAAAAAAAGAAAATCAAAAGCGAAAATTTTTAAAGAAAGATGAAGCTGAAAAAGTAAAATATGGACTAAAATACAAAGATAAAAAATATATTTACGAAATATTAAGAAGTGAAAAGTCGCATTAGACTGCTCTGAAATAAAGAAAAAAGCTGGTTCCGACTCCCTCTATACTTTGTACTTCAACAAAACCGCCAGCATTTTTTACAAAATTAGAAACCATGCTAAGACCTAGTCCTGTACCTTTGCCAGGTGGTTTGGTGGTATAAAAAGGTTCGAATACTTTCTTTTGAACTTCAGGGGTCATTCCATGTCCATTATCGCTAAATTTTAATAGTACGTAATCGCCATTTTGTGCTGGAGTTCTATTTGATAAAGTTACATTAGATAATTCAATTTGAATTTCCCCGTTATTTTTAATTGCATCTTTTGCATTTACACAAAGATTTAAAAGGGCACTATCTAAAATATTTATATCTAGGTTACAGTTTTTAATTTGTTGATCTTTTAAGTTGATATTGAGTTGAATTCGCTTAGTGATTGCGACTTCAAGCAAGCCTCGCATGTCTTGGAGATGATCGTATAGATTTAAATTTATAGGTTCTTTATTATGGTGGTATGAGTAGTCTAATAATGTGGTGATTAAGTTATTGGCCTTTTCTGCTGCTTCAAACGCATTTGTAATATGCTTTTGATTTTTTTCATCGTTGATGTTAAAACTTGGATTTTCTCCGTTTCTTTTTAAAATTTCTAGCGTATGAATCATGATAGAGAGAAAGTTTTTAAAATCATGTGAAACACTTGCTGTTAATTCACCGATCGTGCTTATCTTTTTCATATTCTCAATTTGTTCTTGAGTTTTCATAAGTTCATTATGTGAATTTTGAAAATTACTTCTCATCTCTGCAATGGCAAAATCAATTTCCTCAAGTTCATTAAGGTTACTATCATTGTGTGCCGGGCGACTTAATAAGTGCGACTGATCAATACTGGCCTGTCTGACAATTTTTGAAAGGCCTTCAAGTGGCCTTGTGACATATTTAGAAAACTGATAGAGAGCAAAGCTTGCTACAAAAAAAGTGTTTAAGATGACAGAAATAAAGATAATAAAAAAACGTTTGAGTAGTGAATTATACATTGGCTCATTTGAGGCCTGAATGGTGAGAGTTCCAAGTTGATCATCATTGTTGATTAAATCATATTTTTTTATTTTACCATTTGAGGATAGGCTAGAGTTATGTTCAACTTTTCCAATTACTTTTGCATCTAAAGTAACTTTTGCAAATGGTGAAGTTTTTAAAATACCTTCGAGTTGAGATTCAACTTGATTTCGATCGACAAACCAAACGGCCGTAGTTAAAGATTTTATTTTTGAAATTTCAATTTGAAGAAAGGCCTTATCTATGTTTTTTAATTCTTGGCGATACTCATAGTACATATGCCCCCAAATAAATGGGAGTGTAATGAGTAAACTGAAAAAGACAGTTTTTAAGACTAATGTATTCGCGACAGAATTTTTCATTTTTCCTTAGTACTTAATATCTTTCTTTTCGTAATATTTATTTTGTAATCCTTGAATTATTTTTTTAGATTTCAGTTTTTTTATTGCCTTATTGATTTCAGTAATAAATGGCCCAGGAATTGATTTTTTACTTAGCATTATATGTGTTGAATGTTCAAACATCTTTTGTTTGTGAGGGAGGATATCTTGATGGAGGTGAGGAGCATATTCGCCAAGGATAAAGCCTTTAATTTTATGACTCAAAAGCATTTCAACAAGTTGTTTCTCTGAATTAACTTCAAACAAATTTTTATTCTTTACAAGAATTTTATTATCGATTAGTTTTTGAAATTCGTCGCCAAGAAATGCTCCAGAGATAACTCCCAAACTTAAATTTAGATCGCCAAGCTCTTTTTCATTTTTAAATTGATACTTGCTGATTTCAGATTTTAAAGTATAAAAATAAATGTATTCTGTAATGTATGGAATTGAGAAATTTGCATATTTTTTTCTTTCTGGCGTTTCATTTGCACCAAGAGCAATGTCTACTGTTCCTTCTTCTACATAGTGAAGATGTCTCTCCCATGGAATTTCTTTAAAGTCGGCTTTGCAACCTAATTCCAAAAGAACATTTTCCAGTATTTCAATATCTAGACCAGTGAGTTTATTATTTTCGATAAATTGGAATGGCTTTGCTGTTTCCCAGCCAACAGAAAGTCTTACAGGGCATTTTGAATATAGGTTTAGTGAAGTGACACAGATGAGAGCAATTAGTACATTTTTCATTTTTTCCTCTTATTTCTATGTTAGTCCAAGATAAAATATTCTGCTATATGTTTTTTAAACCACTTAGCGATTTAATTTTTTCTTTAATTATCCATGGGAAAAATGCGATGCAAGTTAAAAATATGAGAGGGTAGAAATTAAATAAAGCTTCAGGATTGTCTACATTTTTAAGCAAGCTTCCAAGATAGTTAAAAAAATAAGTTAAAGGAATTTTTCCTAAAAAACCAAAGACAAGAATAATTTTCAATGGCAGGTTTAAGAGGCCGAGTAAAAAATTAGCAATAAAAAATGGTATAAGTGGAGTTAATCTAATGCTAAAAACGAGGAGCCTTGGATTTTTTTGAGCGATTATATTTAGTTGATTAATTTTATGCAGGTATTTTTTTAAGAGAAAATCTCTTAAAAAATATCGAGCTATAAAAATAGAAATTGCAGTGCCAATACTGTAAGAGATTAGTGATATAATAGTTCCTTTTGTGCCAAAGATTGCACCGCCTGCGATTGTTAATATGGTAGAAAAGGGAAGTGCTAGTCCGGTTAAGATAGCAGAAAAGGAAATAAAAATTGTAATAAAGTAAAATGGGTGCTTATTGTTGAGATCTATTAAATAGTTTAAATTTGATTTAATGTAGGCATAATTTAGTTTTCCACCTGCGAGATAGAGGACTACAATGGCAGAAATAAATAGCAAAATTAGTTCAATAGATTTTTTATTTTTCATAATTTTGAGTTATCTCAATAAGTGAATTTAGTGCGGCCTTGAAAGTTATTTTATTATAGATACTCCCTAGTTTGTTACAAGTCTGTGCCATATATTCAAATTTTATTTCGCCTTCATTTTTTAGTAGTTCGATTGAAAACTCTTCAACGACAATAAAAATCATCATCATTGGTGAAAGATTGATGCTCAATTTGTTTTTAAGGCCTAATCCTGATTTTGAACCATGATGTTCGATCAACATTTCTGCAGTGCCTTGCGGAGATATAGAGAGTGTATTGACAAGTTCAGCTGCCTTTTGTGCATGTTCATTTACTTGAGTGATTTCATTTTTTGTTAGGTTTGAAGTTTCTAATTCAGATTCTGAATGAATTAATAAAAGAATTTCTGAAAAAATAGTAATATCGTGAAAGAGATTAATGTGAATATATTTTAAAAGTGATGACTCTGATTTCAAACTCATCATCTCAAGAACTTTTTCGCCGAGAACATGGATAAGAAATAATCTTTTAAATGAATAATCAAGACGTGCATTATTTAGATTGGCAATTAATACCTTAATATTTTGATTTGATAGTTCACTTAGTTTAAGCGCTATAGATTGGAGAATTAGTTTTAATTCAGTGTCTAGTTTTCCTTTTTCAATCATTTTGCGAGAGACAAGATATGCATCGTTTAGTAGTTCTAATTCAAGGCATCTACCTTGAAATTTTAGATCATTTAATTTTTTTATTAATTTTTCAGTAGAATAAAAATAGACATCAAATTCAAATTCTTCAAGCACAAATAGTTCTTTAATACCGAGTTCATAAAAAGGGATGATTTCATCTCGACTTATTTTTTCCTGAGACTCATAGAGTATCTCATAATCTAAATCAGGTGAGGTATTATTATTACCTCGATAAAGTGCACATCCCCTAAAAGTTTGGTCTACTTGGAAAAAAAATTCTATCGGTATACTTTTGAAGTCCGTAAGAGATAATTCACTTTCTTCATCTAGAATTATGTTTAAAGTCGTAGAAATATTTCTAATTATTTTTTTTAAACTTAAATCAGAGTCTAGCTCACATTCGTTATCATAAAGTAAAATTGGTTCGCCTTGGTAGAGAAGGGGAATCTCTAATTTACTTTTTTTAAGAAAGCTTGCAAGAACACCAAGATGATTGACTCCAGAAAATTTATTTTGTGCATAGATGAGATCAATTTTAGAATCGCTGATTAAAAATTTTATTACATCTTGGACATTTTTTAATTCAACGACCTCGGCCTTTAAATGTCGAGATATATTCCTCTTAAGGAACATACAGCGCTCTAAATCTGGCTCGATTAAAATGATTCTGTTTGAAAAAACCATGGGATTATTTTAACTGAATTTGAGAGTTTCTTAAAAAAAAAATAACCCCTTGTAAAAACAAGGGGAATTTATTTATATTTTAGAGCTTTCTGATTGAAAGTTTAAGGGCTGTCTAACATCTACCAACCCTCCGCCCTTAGGCTTAGGAAAATCAATCATATGGAGAATGTTCCCCATACATTTTATGCCTTTATCTGAGAATTTAGCATTTTGGGCCTTTATATTAACTATCGATACCTTACCGTCGCCTTCTATACGAAAGTTTAAGTCTACAATTCCTTTAATCTTTTCTGAGGTTTCTTGCAGCTCTTGCTGATAGCAAAACTTAAATTGTGGCAAATATTCTTGCAAGATCCTTCTAAGTACCTCAGGTTCAATAGAACCAAGGACGACTGTATCTGAAGAGACGAATGCTGTTTCAAAGCCTTTTTTGTTTGCAAGGCCTTTAGCTGTTGATGATCGATCATAATTTCCATAGGCATCTTTTCCTAGAATATGGCCCGATCCATCTCCTGTACCAGTAGGGGCGCGATATTCCCCATTTAAGTTATCACCTTTATTTCCTTTGCCTGTTCCAGAAGCTACTCCACGGCCTCCAGTCCCGTTTCCACTTGAGGCAGTCATGGTTGAGCTATTTCCCATTAAAGTTTTAAGTCCAGATCCTGAAAATGAATAACCTCCACCGCCGCCTTCACCTGTTCCATTGCCATTACCTGCAATCTGTGGATTTGATTTAGGACCTTTTTTTTCTGATCCACTTTTTGATTTCATCGTTGTATCTGAGTCACCTGTTATACTGCCAGTCGGTCCCGATGTTGTCGTTGTGACAGTCTTTACCCCTGCATTTGGCAATTTCTCCCACAATTTCTGTTTCGCCCTAAAAGAAGCTGGAGGAGTAATAAATTGCATTTTTATCGCTGCAAGCTTAGGAGGTGCTGATACATGAGTAGTAGGCAATTTAAACAAAATTAAAGCGAGGTGGAGGAGTATACTTCCAATAACCGCATTTCTAAAAAAACGGGAGTTCGAGTCGTCTTTTTCTAAGCTGCGTTTTGGAAGGCAAATGTGTAAACTCGTATCCATATTTTCCTCAAATACTAATTCTTAATAGTTGTTTTAGATTCATCGGCCGCAATCGAGAAATTTTTTGCACCAGCATTTTTTGCAAGATCCATTAGTTCAACCGCTCGACCGAGATTAGCTGCTGTATCACCTTCTAAAATAACGGACTCTGTGTTTAATTCTTTTAAGCTCGATGCAATTTTTCGCGAAAGTTCTTGCTCATTAACTTGTTTTCCATGAACTGCAACTTTCCCATCTTTAGAAAGGCTGATAACTAATATCTCGGCCTCTTTTTTATCTGCAGTTTGACTTGTTTTTGGAAGCTCAATGTCCATCCCTGATTCCAGAGCTGCGGTAGAACTAACCATAAAAATAATCAATAGAACAAGCATGATATCAATCATTGGTGTCATATTTATTTCTGCAACAATACTATCTTCATCATCTGAGTTTTTTATGTTCATACTCATAAAAATATCCCCTATTAATTATCGTTTTAATGTTTGAAATTGGTCGGCCATGTCACCTAGGCCATTTCTAAATTCAGAAGCTGCTTCTGAAATTTTAATTTGGAGATAGTTGTAGAATATAACCGCAAAGACCGCGACAATAATTCCTGCCGCTGTGGCAATTAGTGCTTCTGAAATTGTTCCGGCAACGACAGTAAAGCCAGCTTTACCGGCCGAGCCGATTGCTTTAAATGAACCCATGATCCCCCAAACTGTGCCAAAAAGCCCTACGAACGGAGCACTTGATCCAATTGTACCTAAGATCCATAAATTCTTTTTTAGATCATGATTCGTTTCAGAAAGTCGACGTTGAAGACGTGCTTCATAATCATCTTTAGAAATCGCATCTTCAAAAACAGCATAATGTGCTTTTGCAATGACGTCAGGACAGTTTTTATATAGCCATTCCATTTTATGTAATTCTTTATTGATTATAATTTTTGATGCTTCATCAAGATAATGTTTTGAATCTTTCTTGAATTTAATTAGATACAAAACTTTGTGAATTGTAACAACCCATACTGCAACTGAAAATGCGAGTAGAGGCCACATAATAAAACCACCTTGCTTGAAAATTTCGATAAACTCCATATGAACTCCTGTCAAATGTAGAAGGCATATCACATACCTTCAAAGTTTTTTCTTAATACTTAACCTTTCTGCGAGCTTTTTTCTGATTTTATTTGCACTTGAATTATTTCTAGAATTTCTTTATTTCTTGCTTCAAATTCATTATTGATCATGCGTTTCTCTAATATTTCTTTTGCTTCGGCCAGGCGACCTTTTTTGGCCAGTGCAAGTGCATAAATTCCGACGATGTCTGCTCGATTCAAAAAGTTTTTATCAATTTGACTGACATAATTAAAAGACTTATCAAAGTCTTTCATGCGGTAGTGTACGAGTGCGAAGGCATAAAGAACATCAACATCAAAACGTGCTGAATCTTCTATCTCTTTAAGTAACTTTAAAGCTCGCTCATTTTGATTAAATTCAATTAGAAGATGGACAATGTTTAGTTTGGGCGTGATAAAATGTGGGACTAGTTTATTTGATTTCGTAAAAGAATCATAGGCATCATTGTATCTTCTAAAATTTAAATGAATAAGACCTAAATTATTTTCAATACTGGCCTCTGCAATGATATTATTTTTTGACTTGTCGGCCTTTAATGCTTCAAGCCCCAAGTCATAAAAAAACTCTGCCTTTTTCATGTCACCTTCAAGATAGTAGCAAGTTCCAAGACCATTCCAGTAAAATGGATTTGACTTTTCTTGCTGCATGTTTTCTTCAAAGAGTTGCTTGCCTTTAAAGTATTTATTGGCATGACAGCTACTAGTCGCAATATTAATTTTATCCAAACCATTTTTTTCAACGGATTCAATTCGTTTTCCAGAAAATCGTGAAAAGCTTTCTTCTTTTAAGTAGTCCAGTGAATCTTGATCAATCGTGCTTTTAAATTTATTTGAAGTGCAAGCAGTCAGTAAAAGTATTGCCGAAATAATTGTAGGATTAATCATTTTCATAACTAATTTCCTTGGGCCAAACTCTTACTGTTTTTTGCGCGATCAATAGTGTTAACAAAAAAAACAGCTTGATGATTTAAGAGTAGATTGTTATTTTTCTCTACTTCTTTTTTTACGAATGTAGCATGTTTTTGAATTTCAAAAAAATAATTATTTTTCTCTAAAAATAGGGTTTTTTCTCTATCAATTTGTAACGACTTAGACTTTAGTGACTCAGAAATTTGTCGCATTCCCGCATTGAAACCCTGTAAGTATTTAGAATCTACTCCCTTTGGAATATAGCTTAAAATAGCTTTATTAAGTTCTTCGTAAGGGCGATTTACACTTTGATATATATAAATAGTATCTTCGGCCCCAAGCTCTTTTGAAAGTCGACTGGCCTCATTTGTAATTTCATTGATAATTGAAAGATATTGCTCTAGTTCTTGGTTGTATATTTTTGCATCAAATTTTTCAAGCGCTGAAAATTCTATTTTAATTGAATTGATTTTTTCAATAAAATATTCGGCCTTATTATAATTTGTCACTGACTTTGAGAGATCAAGCTCTGGAAGTTTAGAGTCGAAGGCGAGAAGATCATTTAAAAATAGCTTTGGTGACTGATAGAATTTAAAGCGAACATAGTCTGATATCATTTTCTTACTGTCTGAAGTCAGATGAGCTGAATTTACAAATGACTTCAAATTATTTAAATCGTCGGTTAAAATCATTTTATGAATGGCAAAAGTATGATTTTCAGCAATCGTTTTTTCAGAAATATCGCACTTGATATTTTCTTCTGTTATTTTAGATAGACTTGATGAGTTTAGATCAATTAGGGTATTGGTTTCAAAAAGTAAGGTGAAAAAGCTATTTTTATTTTCAATTTTTTCTTTGCAAAATCTTTCTAGAACAAGTTTTGACACCTGAATAGTCATTTCAAATTCTTGAAGTAAGCGATAGTTTTTTGCCATTACAAACAAAGAATTTGTAATTTCTTTTAAGTCCTTAGTTTCAAAAAGAGCAATTGATGTCAAAAGCCATTCCTTAGATTTTTTAGCATCATTTAAATCAAGTAGAACGGTTGATAGGGCATAGCTTGCTTGTGCTTTAATTTTTTTCGGGTATTTTTTAGATTCAAATATCTCTTCATAACCTATAATTGCTTCTTTTGTTTTTCCATTTTTTTCGAGTTGCTGATATCTTTCAAAAAGTAAATTTCCTAAGATCATTATTGAATTTTCGATGTATTCATTTTTAAAATTTAAATAACCTTTTTCGATTGCAGTTACCCATTGTGCCAAGGGACCAGTCTGTTTACGCTTGATATAGTTCTCTAAAATTTGAGTGAGCATTTCTCGATGTATTTTTTCATCGTTTGGGTAGTTTTCTTTGTAGACGAGCAATAGGTTTGTTGCCTTTTTAATTTTTTTTAGTTCAAAGTATTTTGAAAAAAGTTTTTGATAGATAGCTTGTGACTTGTCGGCCTTTGGGTTTAAGATGAGATAGTTTTTATAAGTATAAATTAGATAGTTATCTCTGCTTTTTTGCGTAAGCTCGGTGTCGTCAATGATTGTTAGGATAGCGTCGATAGACTTGTTGGCAAATTCATCTTTTGACTTACTTTTTTTATAACTCATTATTGTCATAACATAGTACTTAATCGCTTGATTTAAGTTTTTCACAGAGATCGAAGTCTCTCCTTGGTAGTATCTATATTGATGTTTATTGCTAGAATCCAAAACAGAGAGCATATCAAAATACTTTATAACTCTTTTATAATCAGTTTTTTCGTACATCACTTCATTTTTATTTTTGTTTTTTGCTAAATTAATTTGTAGAAAACCTGCGATATCTTTTATTTTATTAATTGACTGAAGAATGTCGGTAGAAGGGATCTTCTTATGTTTTTTATCAGATTTATATAGCTCTACAATACTATTTGAAGTGGTGTAGAAGTGGTCGTCTTTTTTTGACTCTCTATAAATGTCTAGTTGTGCTAGCCTAACTTTCATTTCGCTAACTATATCTTTTCTATTTTGTGTATCTTTTAGGGCCGCTCTTAAAACTTCATCAGTTTCAGAGAATTGATTTTTGCTCATGGATGATTGAGCAAGATTTAAGAGGTGATTAAATGATGGAGAAGTATTGCGCTCAAAAAAGAAAATCGCATCTCTTGTTCGGTCTGCCTGAACAAAAAATATTCCAATCGCAGATAATATTTGCTCTTTCATCGAAATATATTTTTTGTGTTCACCACGAGAGAAGGATTCTTTCATGAGTTGCAAAGCACGCTCAAATTGTCTTTCTTTTAAAAGGCACCAGGCCGCATTATACAGATGTTTGGTGTACCATTCGCTTTCTTTATTTTCTAATACATCGTTATAGTTAATCACAGCATCGTGATATTTTTTTTCATTATAATAATATTCAGCTAATGAGACCTTTGAATTATATTCAGTTTTTGATCCAGATTTACTTTTTGAGATTGCCAATTTCAACAGTGATTCGGTATCTTTATTGGTACCATAATCGCGTGAATTCATTGCCTGAGTATAGTATACCTCTGCAAGTCTTTCATATTTTGGATTATCTTTAATTAATTTGTTTCCAAAGTTGGTTGTGAATATAAATTGATCGTTTGATTGTGTATAAAAACTTGCCTTACCTTTTTTTAGCACTATTTCTGAGTCAGTTTTAAGCATGATCTCATTTTCTCTTTCTCTAAAAAGTCTTATCTTCTCGGTGTAAAGTTCAAACAGTCGGTGAGTGAGCTCAACGCTTCGGTAGTTATTAAAATTAATTGTTTTTATTTCACGATCAGTTAACTTTAGCAGTTGATCTATTCTCGCTAACGTTGGATTGCTTTCAAGTTCACCACAAAGTATATTGCTTGAAAAAAATACTAAAAATGTCAGAAGTGAAATTTGAATTTTTTTCATCATTAATTACCTTAAATTGTATATTTCTCGTTTGTTTTCTTGATCAAAATTAGTTTTTTCAAGTAATTGCCTTTCAAAGGCCTTTCTATCCCTTTCACTAACAGTTAAATCACCCGGGGCTATGATTCTACCTTTAATCTCAAGACTTCCGAGGTCTATTGATTCATAATCCTTATATTTATAGATGACATTTTTTTTAGTTTCTTGTGCGCTTAGATTAAAAATAATTAGTATAAAAAATATTGCTGTTTTCATATTATTCCTTTTTAGTCACGCATTTGTTGTCTAATCCAAATGAATAGTCTCCGAGTTCATCGGCCCAAAATGAACCATTGAAATCAAAGTAGTATTGGTCAATTTTTCTTTTGATATTTTTATCAGAACCTCGACTACGATCACTTAATTTATTTCCACCCTGATAAATTTCATCTCTTTTTTTAGCGAGAAGTTCTAGCTGCAAATTGAACATCGAGTAAGAGTGTTTGTGAATTTCATTAATAAAGGTAAAGATTTCTCTTTTTATATAGCTATTAATCTTTAAACTTATAAAGTCGATGGTGTTTTCAAGGTTTACTTCCATTTCATCAGTAAGTGCATTTTTACTTTTTAGCTTTTTCATCAGTGAGAGCTCTTCTTTGGCAGATTTCAAACTATTTAAGTCTAAATTAAATCGAACTTGTTTTCTTGTTTGAGTGATTAGATTTCTTATGAAGGGATTTAGTGCTTCTCTTTTTTCTGTGTCTGCATAGTATAGGTTTAAAAAATAGGTCTCAGAAAGTTTATTTTTTCCAAGTATTTCCTTTAGTGCTTCGGCCTTTGGTTTGTATACTTCATAAAAATTATCGACTACATTCAATGCATCATCAAATTGACACAAATTATAGTAGGCCAATGCCGTTAAGACTTCCCCTTCTGGAAAGAAGTAAGAGTCGAGTAGAGGAGATTTAAATGTTACTGTTAATCCTAGCGTGCGATTATAGTCGTTTAAGTAGTAATTCGCCCAAGCCATATCCATCAAAGCATATGGGAAACGATACGAACGTTTATCAATCGTATTATAAATATTTAGTGCTTGTTCGTATTCTTTGGTTTCAATTTTTAGGCGGGCGGTGCGAATAAGACATGATTCTTTTAAAAATGTATAATATCTTTTTAGTTTATCTGTTTTTGATTCCTCTTCTTTTGCTTTCGCCTTTTCGATACATGTGTTGTAATGGTAAAGAGCTTCTACGTTTTTTCTTTCTAAGTTTTTGATTGTCCCTTTTATAAATGAAGCCTCCAAACTGAAGGGATGTAAGTCGGGAATTTTTGAGAGTACAGTATATGATTCTTCATATTTTTCTTTATTAAAAAGGCGTGTTCCCAAAATTAAAAAGACTGATGGAATATTAAATTTTTGTAGTTTTGATTCTTCTAAGTTTAAAACCGCCATCGTACCTGTGTTCATGACAAGTATTTCAAGGTCTTTTTCTACGACTGGATCAATTTCGCTGGTTTCATCTAAGTATCTATTGATGTATGGGATTGAACTAAAATAAAACTGTCCATCAATTAATTCGTGAGCGATTCTCTTATACTTGAATTTTGAAAGGTCTTTTGTGTAAATCTCATAAGCTTGCTTTACTGTCGCATTGACGTTTTCAGTAAAAAAAATAGTAACTAGAATAGCGATGATATTTTTAATCATATAAACTCTCTTATTAAAATGAAAAGCCTAAGCTAAAAATTGTGTCGACATCTTGTCGCATTTTGTTTGAACCTGGCACGTTGGAGATGGTAGGTCCTGGTGCTTTATAGTTATTAACCTGTAACGCTAAACCAAGATGAATATTTTTATTGACGTGAAAACTTAACTCAGTTTTTCCAATTATGTTATTGTAGCTTTCTTTTGAATATGTATTGGCCGTGGCCGCATTGCTAACGGTGTTTTTATTTGATTCTGTATTGTACTTACCAAGGCCAAGTCCAAATCCCCAATCAAAATAGAAGATTTGATTAAAGGTATTTATTTTACCGTAAAATGGCGACCACTTTACAAGTGCGCCAGTGCTTGAGATTGGCTTTCTAATGAATGGTACAACTCCATTAACTCTTTGGATGTTTGTAAAAGAATCATTCTCTTTATTTTTATATTTGGTATATAGAATTTCAATCGCCCACTCTTCATTTAGATAATATCCCATATTTGTATGCAGGAGGCTTGTGTCAATAAATGCACCAGCTCCACCATTTCCAAGTCCTAAATTTAGATAAATAGTTCTTTCTTTTTTGTGAACTTTATTTTGAAGAACATAGACTTTTTTATCTGGATCAAGCCACATAAAATCATATAGATCTTTTTCAGTGGCCTTAAGTTTGTTAAAACTTAAGGCCATGATTATGAATATTGTGAATACAGTTAACTTTTGCATGTCGAACTCCTAAGAAATTACTAGTTCTTTATAACTTGATAAACAATTCTAATTTCAGATCCATGAGTTGGTAGCGATATGCTATCAAATTTAACCGTGTTAGAGGCTATATCAAAACTCCAACCTGATTTAACTTCATTTCCATTTACAAATACTTTAACTTTCCCTTGATAAGGTGATTTCGTAATTGCAAAACTATCAACAAGATTTGAAATTGTTTGTCCGATGTTATCTAAAATATTTGAGAAGCTATTATCGATATCGCCTTTTGTACCTTTAGTGTTTTCTGCGATAAAGTTATAGCGTTTACCAATTGATTCCCATCTGCGATTTGGATCAATTTTTTGAGTGACGATGCTATAGCCCTTTACCATACCACTATGAGCTTTTAGTGATTGATAAGCGCTAAGATATTCTTGAACAGTTTTTTCAGATTGATCTTCTTCATCTGAAACAAAAACAATTGCGAGGAAGGCATCTTCTCTTAAAAAGCTTGAGCCATAGCGATCAAAAAAACTCTTTGCAGTTTTTAATCCTTGCTCCATTCCAGAACCTTGAACTCCAACTTTTGCCCAAGTTCTAAAGTTGTTTAAAAAAGTAGGTCGGTCTTTTCTGGCCAATTCGTAAGTCAATTTATCTGAGTTCCCAACCATTTTTCCATTCTTAGAGCTTGTCCCATCGGTTGTTGTAATGGCCATTTTAAAATCTACATCTTTACTTAAAAAATGATTAATAAATTGTTCAAAATTATTTGCGAGAGCTGTTTGGTTATCTGACATCGATCCAGAATCATCAATGACCCACAAGATATCTACGTCGCCATCTTTGAGGGAGTTTTGTTTAAAAACTTCTTCTTTTGAAATTAATTCAACTGTTCCTGTTCCAGAACCTGAACCAGAACCTGAACCTGAACCAGAACCTGAACCAGAACCTGAACCAGAACCTGAACCTGAACCTGAACCAGAACCATCACCAGTCCCAGGGCCTTGATCATCTGTAGTCGGAATTCCATAGTCTTCTGCAATTTCAGATAGCCCTTCTTTTGCATAGAAATCATTTTGTTTACAAGCACCAAAAAACATTAGAGAGAAAATTAAAGAAGTTGCACCTAGAGCACCACTTCTTTTTCCATTAAATTTACTCATTGGCCGTCCCCATTAAACGGAAGTATTGTCCGAATTTTGATTTTGGGTGGGAACAAACGTACAGCGGTGACAAACGTACAACACAAAATCAATTGTTATCTTTCGATTGATTATAGATACTTAAAAAATAGTTGAAAGCTTTGCTAAAGTATTTTTTTCTTTTGCCGATAAGAAACTCTAGAATATTCAATGCTTAAAATAGATAAAACTTAAAGTTTGTCTAAAATTTTGATGCTTATTAAAAATCATAAAAACTGCCAATACTTGTAGGCAGTGAGGGAGTCTTTAATGTGTATTGTTTGCATCGAATACCATAAAAAAAGGATGACGAGAGAAGAGATGTTAAGAGCTTTGCCTGAACTTATACAATTTGCAAAGACTGAAGAAGAAAAAATTCACTTTAAGAAATTAAAAGAATTAACAGGTGCTGAGCTCGATAAAGAAATCGGCCTTCATCTTATTCTTCCGACAAAAAAGTAAAAATGCGTGCAGATGACGTAACAGTTGTATTTGGTTATTCTGACAATGAACTTAAATATTCTTTTAAGGCCTATCATTTATTAAAAGAATTTGGATTTAAGGCACTATCATTTTCTCCTAGAGCAGATGATTTTTCTAAAATACCTGATTCTTTTAATACTCTGACAATGTATGTATCAAGTGAGATTTCTTCTAAATTTAAAGATCAAATTTTATCAAAAAAATTTAACAGAATAATTTTTAATCCCGGGAGTGAAAATCCTGAATTAGAAAAAATCTGTCTTGAAAAAAAGATTGAAGTGGTGCATGGATGTACACTTGTAATGTTAAAAACAGATCAGTATTAATTTTTCTTTGTAACCAAAGTTGCCATCTTTTTTATTCGTTCAGGCATTTTTTTAAAATTTAGCGTTCCCATATAGATTTGCGATGAGGGGAGTGATGGTATTTCGTGAGTTGTTAAATTATCAGTTACTTTAACAAGATGGTCGGGAACGATTGCAATTCCAATATCTTTTTTGACGAGTTCAATAATTGATTCAAAGGAGTCTATAGTGACAATCTGCTCGCTTCTTATTTTTGAAATTTTATAAAGATAATCATTCTCAGAAAAAACAATCCAGCGATAATCTTGAAGTTTTTTTCGATTAATTTCTTTTTTACAAATAAGTACAAGTTTTTCTTCAAAGAGTTTCAGAGAACTTACAAGTTCTGATTGAATATTTTCTGTACTAAAAATAATATCAAACTTCCCATTTTCTACTCCCGATCTAAGTTCTGGAATATCGGCCGTCGTGACGGAAACTTTTCTTTCTTCTGTGGACAAATATTGGGCCAAAATAGGGGTAAACCATGTATGTAAAAGGCCTTCAAGAATTCCGACGCTAATTCCTTTTTTGTCTTCTGTTTCAAAAATTGAAAGTGTGGCTTTTTCAAAATTAATCAAGGTTTGTAAAAGCTCAGCTCCTTTTTCAGATAGCATGACTTTTTTACTAGATCTAATAATGAGTTCTTCACCTAGAGTATCTTCAAGTAATTTTATCTGTCTGCTTACTGCAGATTGAGCAATATTTAGTTCTATTGCGGCCTTGGAAAAACTGGCATACTTTGCTGTAAGAATAAAAGCTTTTAAATATCTATAATCGAGCACGTTCATCACTCCATAGGTGGGAGACTTGCTCCATCCTTGTTGAAGAACTTACCCTGAAAGTTTTTTTGATCAAGGTTGGTGATAACAAAGCCTTCTTCGTTTAAGTAAGGATCGAGTACAAAATCAACCGAAATATTTTGCATATAGAATGCCGCAAATGGATCAATTAAGACGTGTAGGTCGTAATTGTCGGGCGCTCCGATTTTTATTAAAAAATCATCCTCATGTAAATCAGTAAAGCCACATGAGTAGGTAAAACCATCGCAACCTTTACCAGAAATGAGCAGTCGAAAGTATTTTCCCTGAAGAGTGAAATCATTTTCAAGAATTAGTACTAATTCAGTTGCGGCCTTCTCTGTGAATATAATCGTAGGACTTTGGATTTTTGATTTATTGATTTTTGGGCCATCTAGTTTTGTCATATCGTTTTCAGTTGTTGTACAATTTGTTTTAGTTGTTGTTTATCAAACCAATTTAAAAATATAAAGCCCGAAAAGAGGAAAATGATGAAATTAAGTTATATAATTAATATTGAAAACCCTTCAACGCATCAGGTGAAAGTTGTAATAATAGGTGAAAGATTAGAAAACCAAAAAAAAATAAGTTTTTTCTTGCCAAGATGGAGTCCAGGCTCCTACCTGATCAGAGAATATTCGCGACATCTTTCGAAGTTAAAAGCGGTTGGAGAAAAAGGGGAAGTGCTTTACTTTTCACAAGTTGATATCTCTACATTTGAGCTTGATTTTTTGCATCCAACTTTTCAATCGGCCTCAAAAAAATTCGAAATAAGTTATGAAGTTTATTGTCATGAATTAACGGTTCGAACTTCACATGTTGATCACTCACATGCCTTTTTACATCTGCCATGCCTCTTAATGGGAGTTTTGGGGGAAGAAATGTTGGCGCCTGAATTAACACTGAAATTTCCTTCAACATGGTCAAAAGTATCAACGGGATTAAAAGATATTTCTAAAGATCGCAATACATTTCATTATATTTCAAAAAACTATGATGAGCTGATCGATTCTCCTATTGAAATTGGATGTCATGAAACAGATGGATTTAATTTGTTTGGAGTTGATCATGAATTAGCTTTCTATGGAAATCAACTTGTACATAATTGCAATTTAAAAGAGGATATGAAGACCATTGTAAATACAATTGGAAATTTTTTTGGAGGCGTCCCATACGAAAGATATAGTTTTATAACTCATTTTGTTCCTGGTATTTATGGGGGACTTGAGCACTTAAATTCAACAGCTCTTCACTTTTGTCCAACAGGATTAAACCAGAGGAAAAATTATATTAATTTTCTTTGCCTTGTATCGCATGAGTATTTTCATTTGTGGAATGTAAAGAGAATTCGGCCGATAGAACTTGGCCCATTTGATTATCTAAAAGAAGCAATGACTAAAATGCTATGGCTTGCTGAAGGGCTTACAAGTTTAATGGATGAACTATTTGTTCTTCGGTCTGGATTGATAAACTTAGAGGAGTATCTTGATCTTCAAAAAGATAATTTAAATCGCTATCTTTCTGTTCCTGGAAAAAAGTTTCACTCCTTAGATGACTCTTCATTTAATGCATGGATAAAACTTTATCGACCAGATGAGAATAGCAATAACTCATCAATTTCGTATTATTTAAAAGGTGGAATTGTTTTTTGGACATTTCATTTGATGGCCTCACAAAAATCTCTATCAATTGATCAGCTCGTTTTAAAACTTTGGAATGAGTATTTGAAAAATCCTAACAATGGTATAACGGAGGAACAATTTTATAGTTTTGTCGAAGAAATTTATGGTTATGAATTGAGAGAGAAACTAGAGCAGATGATTAAGACTACAAATGAAATTGATTTTGAAACATATTTGAACGCAGTTGGAATTTCTGTTAATTGGGAAAAATCTGAATCAACATATTTTGGTGCTGAAGTTGAGTATGCAAGTGATCGTGTTATTTTTAAGTCGATTACACTTGATGGGCCATTATATAAGTATGGCGTAAACGCAGGCGATGAGCTTTTGGCCATAAATGGAATGAGAATATTAAAAGATCGCTATGCAGACGCGCTGAAATTTTTAAGGCCAAATGTGGAATATAAATTAACTCTCACGAGACTAGGTCAGCTCATAGAAGTCCCAGTTGTCTTAGAGCTTGCACCTAGAAAGATTACGACGCTCGCTGTTAAGGATGTTGGAGTTGCTTCTAAGATTTTTAAATAGGAGAGTAAATAGGTTGTCATTTGGGCTTTGGTTTGCCATAGTAGAATAAATTTTTTGAGGAAATATTTATGATGCCAGAAGAAATGCAGGCAACAATCGGTACTATACTCCTTTTTTTCTTTATGATTACTTTAATGTGCATTAAGGCAGTATAATATAATTGTAAAATTATAATTTAGTCTTTTAACTCCAATTTATCTTTACTAGAATTAGTTTGATAAAAACATTGGAGGGACCCATGACAGAATCTAGCGATCTTGTTTCAACTTTCCGCACTTTTGCAACAACCAGAAAAACTCGTACATTTAACATTCCCAAAGATTCCAGAGGAACGATTAAAAAAGTTTCTGAATATTTTGGTGAATTAATTTTTGATTTCAAAACGTCGACAGAAATTTCTGAAACAATAAAGAAGGAAATTTTAAAGGCTGTAGATGAAGGTCGAACAATTAATAAAGAGCATGCTGAAGTTGTTGCGAAAGCAGTGACCTCTTGGGCAATTACAAACGGGGCCACTCATTTTTGTCATTGGTTTCAACCATTAACTGGAGGAACTGCTGAAAAGCATGATGCGTTTTTAAGTTTTAAAGACGGAAAACCAATTGAGCGCTTATCTGCTTCTCAGTTAATGCAAGGTGAACCTGATGCTTCTAGTTTTCCAAACGGCGGCTCTAGATCTACTTTTGAGGCCCGAGGTTATACAACTTGGGATTTAACAAGTCCGATGTTTTTAATGGAGGGACAAAATGGAAGGACGCTTTGTATCCCAACTGCATTTGTCTCTTACAAGGGAGACGCGCTAGATATTAAGACTCCTCTTTTAAAATCAATTCATATACTAGGTAAAGAGGCGACTCGATTTTTAAATCTTTTAGGCCATAAAGAGACAACTGAAGTTCACGTTACTTGTGGGGCAGAACAAGAATACTTTTTAGTTGATAAAACATTTTTCTTTGCACGTCCTGACCTCGTGATGACTGGAAGGACTTTATTTGGTGCGCTTACAACTAGAAATCAGCAATTAGAAGATCATTACTTTGGCCTAATTCCTGACCGAATATTGGCCTTCATGCAAGAAGTTGACTTTGAATTACATCGTCTCGGTATTCCTGCAAAAACTAGACACAATGAAGTTGCCCCAGCGCAGTTTGAATTGGCCCCAATTTTTTCAGAAGCGAATGTTGCTGCTGATAATAACCAAATTGTAATGACAACGTTAAAGCGAGTTGCTGAACGCCATGATATGATGGTGTTATTGCATGAAAAACCATTTGCAGGAATCAATGGTTCTGGAAAACATGTCAATTGGTCTATGAGTGATAATACTGGCCTAAATCTTTTAGAGCCAGGATCTGAACCACATTCTAATATTCGTTTTCTTTCTACGGTGGCAATTATTGTTGAGGCAGTAAATCGTCATGCAAAAATGCTTAGAATGTCCATTTCAGGTGCAGGAAACGACCATCGCTTAGGTGCGAATGAGGCCCCACCGTCAATCATATCTGCTTACCTTGGCGATACACTCGATAAAATATTCAAAGCAATTTTAGAAGATAAATCTTTTACACCAACTTCAAATCAGGTTATTAACTTGGGAACATCAAAGCTCGCCCACCTTTTAAAAGATAATACTGATAGAAACAGAACATCTCCTTTTGCTTTTACTGGAAATAAATTTGAATTCCGCGCCGTTGGTGCAAGTCATGCGATTGGTTTTCCGATGACAATTTTAAATACTGCGGTCGCAGAAGTATTTATGGAATCAAATGCAATTTTAGAAGAAAATTTAAAAAATGGAATGGACCTTGATTCTGCTCTTTTGACATTAATAAAGAAATGGATGAACAATAGCTATAAAGCTGTTTTCAATGGCGATGGCTATTCTGAAGAATGGGTAAATGAAGCGAAGAGACGTGGACTTCCAAATTTAAAAACAACACCGGAAGCATTACTAACTCTTACTGAAAAAGCAAACACTGATTTTTTAGTTCGTTTAAATATTTTTGGTAAAGAAGAAGTTGAAACACGCTATAACGTTCTACTAGAACGCTATATAAAAATTCGATCAATAGAGTTTGAAACTTTAAATGATATGATTCATCAGTTTGTTATACCTTCGGCGCTTGAATATAAAAAATTATTAGGAAAGCTAATTAAAAATCAAAAGGAAATTGGAATAGGATCACAATTTGAAGTTGATGCTTATAAAAAAGTTTCACAAAAAATAGATGAGATTCATGAAAAATCAACCCAATTGCATAAAACCCTGCACGATGAGCATAGTGATCACCAAGTTTTTGCAAATAAGATTGCTCAAGAATTGATGCCTTTATCTGTGAGCTTGGCGCAAATATGTAATGACTTAGAAGAACTTATTCCAAACCACTTCTACAGATTACCGAAGTACTACGATATGTTATTTTTAAGATAGCCTTAATGTTCTAGATAGAGAGGGTGGACAATTTCACCCTCTCTATTTTTATCTCAAAAATTCTTCTAAAATAGATAAAAAATAACGACATAGGATTTGAAATTGTTTTTTAGGAAAAATACTCTTGCAACGAAACTTATACTTTACATTTTATTGTTTAGTTCTTTTCTAACGCTCATATTAACTTCCGTGCAACTTTTTGCAGACTATAAAACTGAATTAAAAGAAACCAATGCACAATTTATTCTCATTCAAAACGGTTTTGTAAATGGCCTTTCATCTGCCGTTTGGTTTTTTGATGAAAAACAAGTGAGAAATCATCTCGAAGGTATATTAAAAACTGCAGATGTTGCAGAATTAAAACTCGAAATAAATAACAGCATTAGAAGTTTAAAAAGAGAAGAATATAAGGCCAATGGGCCTGTAACAAGTTTTCTATTAAAATATACCCATGAGGGGGTCGAGAGAAAGCTGGGGTATCTTCATATTTATTTAAGTTTAGATAAAGTCTATAGTAAACTTCAAAGAAAATTTATTATTGTTCTTTTAAGTAATGCAATCAAGACGTTTCTAGTTTCTTATTTCATTTTTGTAATTTTTTACCGACTGGTTTCTGAGCCTCTTGAAAAAATCGCAGCAGGAGCGAAACAGATTAGCGAGGATCAGCTTCTGCTTTTAAGTCCAGAAGAAATAGAAGAGATCAAATTAAAAAGCCAGGCATTAAGCTTTCATGGCAATGAATTAGAGGAAGTAACTAATGCCATAACTCAAATGCAATTAAATTTTTCTTATTCATTTGATTCGCTTAGAAAAAATGAAGCGAGATTAAAGGATATAACACGTTTTACATCAGATTTAATTTTTGAATTAGATGAAAAGTTTTTTTTCACCTATGTAGAGAAAAAAGAAAATTTAGAACTTGAGTTCTATGATCAAATTGCGATAGGGGCAAATTTATTTTATCTAGATATGGAAAAAGATGATTTAGCAAAGCTGAATAATGAAAAAAATAAACTCTTAAAAAAGCAAGAAGTGAAATCACTTATAATAGAATTTGAAAGTAAAAGTAAAAAACAATTTATTTCTCTTTCAATACGACCATTTTTTGAAAATGATACCAGTGCTTTTGTAGGATATCGTGGGGTTTTTGTAAACGTTACTACAGGTAAAGAATATGAGCAAAAAGTAGAAGAGCAGAGAGAACATATCAAGCAAATGCAAAAAGTTGATGCTATTGGTGAGCTGACCGCTGGAATTGCTCATGATTTTAACAATGTTCTTTCAGTAATTACTGCATCATTAAAAAATATAACGAGACTAGAGATCGAAAACGAAAATTTTAAAAAATATTTGTCTAAAGCTCAAAATGCATCAGAAAAAGGAATTAAGCTCTCTAAAAGATTATTATCATTTTCACGACGGCAAACATCTGAAGAAAAAGAAATTATTATCAATGATAGTATTGAATCAATTATGGAAATCTTATCGGTTGCTTTGACAGCGTCGACTAAGCTTATTAAAGATTATGATCCTAATTTATGGCAAACTAAAGTAGACATAAGTATGCTTGAAAATGTTTTAATAAATTTATGTGTAAACGCTCGCGATGCTATTTCAAAATCGCCTGATCCGACGGTCACGATTAGAACTAGAAATATCGTACATAAAAAATGCGATATGATTATGTTGGAGGTTTCAGATAATGGAGAAGGAATTCCAGATCATATAAAAGAAAAAATATTTGAGCCATTTTTCACCACCAAAGAGAAAGATCGTGGAACTGGTCTTGGACTAAGTATGGTTTTTAGTTTTGTAAAAGAGTATAATGGCGATATTGTCTTGGATTCCGCGATTGGAGTGGGAACTAGCTTTAAAATTTATTTACCTCGACTTGTTTAAGATGGCACGAATGCCAATATTTCGTGGTGATAAATGTTCATCGAAATATTTGTGGATATTTACGGTATAATTATTTTCCTGTAAAAAAATTGCTCGATCTAAAACGATTATCTTTTCAAGTAATGGGCCAAGTTTAAATCTGATGAGACTTCTTAGAAACATTTCTTGATTTAAGTTGCACACGTCATCACTTATAAAAAAATCATCGATTTCATTTCTTTTAAATTCTCCATGAATATGGTGTTCATTTAGTTTAGAAATGACATAGGAACTAAACTCTTGGTAATAGTTTTTGATCGGCATTTCGCCAATATCGAGCAAGTCTTTTATTAGCAATTTGTGAAAGAGAAAAAGGTGCAAAGATTGTCGAAATCTTTTAACATGTTTTAGTTTTTGAAACTCAGAAAATTCGTTTGAACGATGGGCCCGGCTTGCAAGAGTGAGAGCGTGGCGAGTTAAATTAAGCTTAATTTGGGTGTTAAAAAAGTTAGAGATAAAAGCATAGTTTGGAGTGCTGATTTTGTGGTAACAGCAACCGAAATTAAAAATAGCAGTATCTTTAGAGTAAGTAGCACCAAGGATGATGTCACTCGATAGACTGCCGCAGGAGTGGAGTCCTAAAATAATTCTTCTTTCAAGATTTTTATTTAAAGATTTTAAACTTTCATTATCAATTTTTAGGTTCAAAAATTGAACATCTTTTGCTCCTTCGGGGTGACGATGCTTCTTCAGACGCAAACTGCCATTTTTTTGAAACTCAGAATTTAAATCAATACTTGTAACAGGAATCTGATAGTAGTGTGCCAAGATTCTTGCGAGGTGCCCAACTCCTCCGCCGATGTCAATAGCGCGATCAATTTGGTTTTCAAGAAATATTTTTTTTATTTCAGGTGCAATGATGTCTATTTCATGACGTTTTTTATATTTCATATCAGTATAGGCCCAGTCTTCAAGTTTTTTAGGAGTAGGGCAATATGCAAGAATGGCCTTTAATTTTTTAGTCTCTTCTAAGAAGTTCAAAAATGATGGAGAAGTTATCTTATTTGAATAGGTATCGAGTAAGAAATCAAATAGTTCTAGGTCTGTAAGCTTTTTAAGATCATTTACCCATTCTTGATTATAATTTTCTAATGAAATTGGATAATGATCCATAACCTCAATTTCAAAGATTGATTGGTATATTTTTAAAAAACTACTAATTTCTAGGGCCTGACTTTTAAAATCCATCGTATATAGTTTAGTATCATGAAAGAATTAAAAGATAAAAAAGTATTAGTTTTTGGCCTTGGGGTATCTGGAATTAGCGCAATCAGGGTACTAAAGAAACTCAATTTAAAATTAGGAGTCGTTAACTCTGGTGATCCTAAGGATTGGTATGCTTCACAACATTTGGCAAATTTTTTAACTGTCGACCAATGCTATTCAGATTCAAATCCTTACGCCGATCAATTTATTTCGTCATTTGATTTAATTATTTTATCGCCAGGAATTCCTCGCGATCACGCAGTTTTAACTACGGCCAATAAGCTAAATATTCCGATTTGGGGGGAAATAGAGCTTGCCTATTATATTTTATCAGAACTTAATTTGCTATCTCCTATAATTGCTATAACTGGAACTAATGGAAAAACGACGACCACAACTTTTTTATCTAAAATTTTAGAGGATCAAGGAAAAAGTGTTTTTACAGGTGGAAATATCGGAATTCCATTTTGTGATTTAGCTTTTATGGCATTAACTGAAAACAAAAAGTGTGATTATATTGTTTTAGAATTATCTAGTTTCCAATTAGAAAGCACATTTAAATTTAAACCAGACATTGCAATTATTTTGAATATTTTTCAAAATCATGGTGAGCGCTATGCAGATATTAATCTATATGCCAAAGCAAAGTTTAATATTATAAAGGAAATGAATAGTGATGGACTGCTTGTATATCCCCATGACTTTAAAATAATTGCCGATTGGGCACAGACAATTACGAACGTAAAAAAGAGCTCATTTGACACTCGGGACTTTAAAATTGATTTGGATTTAAGTCAGTTCAAATTGCCAGGTAAACATAATCAAGTAAATCTTAATTTTATTTTGCTTGCTACACATAATTTGGGACTTGACCCAGTAAAATTACAGAGTAGTGTGAACAGTTTTGGTGGAGTTCATCACCGAATAGAATATGTTGATTGCAAGCAAAGCTTTTTGGCCTATAACGATGCTAAAAGTACAAATTGGGATGCGACACTTACTGCTATTTTGTCTATGGCGGATTTAAAGCGAGAAATATATTTAATCATTGGTGGCAAAAAGCGAGGACATGGCGATTCAATTATGCCTTATTTAGATAAAATTAAATTAGGTGTGAAGCGGATCTATCTTATTGGAGAAATGGCCCCAATTATTGAATCAGAAATTAAAGGCCTGATTGAATATAAAAATTTCGATAATCTTTTAAACGTTGTTGAAGATGTAAAAAATGAGGGGTTTAAAGGGGTGCTTCTTTTTTCTCCAGCTTTTCCGTCTTTTGATCAATATGCCAATTATGCCAAACGAGGCGAACATTTTATAGAACTGCTCTCTTAGCGGTAAGTTTTGAAGTTTTCTTGGGCGACTTTTCTGCCTTTGTTAAGATTTATGCTTCTAGCATTATCAAAGATCACTATTTTAAACAAAAATAGGCCTAAAATAATAAAAACAATATTGTGTTTTAATGACATCTCATACACCCTCTAGTTATAATCCTATGGCCTTCATCGGAATTTAAGCAAAAATACTTTAGCTAAAAAGTTGGGTAATTATGAAAAAAGCACACTTTCTCAGTCATGATCAAATAAAATCAAACATATTGGCAATTAAGGCCTGGCTTATCAAAGAAAAATTTGATGGTGTCTATGTTAGTTCTAGTGACATTTTTTTGAATGAATATGTGCCTTTAATAGACTGCCAACGTTATTACTTTACAGGGTTTACGGGGTCAACTGCAGAAGTCTTTATTCCCTCCAATGGCAAAGTTCAATTGTATGTGGATGGAAGATATTTTGAACAAGCAGATCTTGAAGTAGATTTAGATTTGGTACAAGTTAATAAAGTTGAAATGAGTGTAGGAATAAAAAAAGCAATGCTTGCTGAGATTAAGCAGCGTAAGCAGAAAAAGATTGCGGCGAATGGTGATCGGCTTGAATTATCGTTTTATACATCTTTAAAAGAAAATTCTGAGGTCTGCTTATTTTCGGATTTATTTTTTAATTCATTTTTTAAAACAGAAAAAGTACCTGTATCAAAAAAACTTTTTAAAGTTGATGAAAGTTTAACGGGGGAAACAACTTTAGAAAAGTTAAAAAGAATTTTAGGCCCAAATGAAGCGATGTTTATATCGTCATTAGATTCAATCGCATGGCTGACAAATTATCGGCGTTTTGATTTTCCTAATCAAAGTACCTTCAGTGCGAAGGCCTTTTTAACAAATGATCATGTTTATCTTTTGATGGAAGACTATGATGGAGAAATAACTGATCAACATATTTCAGTTTATCCTGGCAATTTTTCAAAACTTAACGATTTTTTTGATGACCTTTTTTATGTTTATCATAAGACAATTGGGGCAAAATTCGATCCTCGAAAAATATTTTTTGATGAAGCAGCACTAACGGCCAGTGATTATCAAGTACTTTTAACAAAATTTGGAGAAACTAAATTAGAAAAAAGAGCGCAAGGTTTAGTTCCTTTCCATTCTGTAAAAAACAGTGCTGAAATTTCTGCTATAAAATCTAGCTTTGATCGCGCTGATCAAGCGATCTTTAATACAATAAATTGGGCAAAGAAAGAAGTTCATGAAAAAAAAGCTATTTCAGAATTAGATTTTTATAACATGTGCAATGAATATTATAAAAATGAGGGAGCAATTGATCAGAGTTTTAAAACCATTTCTGCTTTTGGTGCAAATTCTTCAATCATTCACTTTGGCTCTCCTTCTGATAAGACGATGGCAAAGGAAAATGATTTAGCACTTTTAGATTCCGGAGGTTATTTTAAATCAGGCTATGCAACAGATACAACTCGAACATTTTTATTGGGAAAAAATGCAAGCGATAAGCAAAAAGAAATTTATACTTTGGTTTTAAAAGGTTTTCTCAATGCCCTTAATGCCGTCTTTCCAGTTGGTACCATTGGTGCTTTTATCGATGGAATAACCAGACAGCCGATGCACCAATTTGGATATAATTATAATCATGGAACGGGACACGGAGTAGGCATAAATGTGCATGAAGGTGGATTTAGAATTTCACCTGCATCAACACTTCCTCTGAAAGAAAATACGATAGGTTCAATAGAGCCAGGAATCTATCTTCCTGGCTTTGGTGGAGTTCGACTTGAGAATATTGTGCTTGTTAAAGCTCACCCTCAATTTATTGGAATGCTTTGTTTTGAAAATCTTGTATGGGTTGGATTTGATCATGATTTAATCAATCTTGAGCTTCTTTCAAAAGATGAATTAGTGTGGCTTTCAAATTATGAAAGTGAATGTGAGAAGCGTGGCCGCAGTTTTAAATACGCTAAATAAAAAATTGAGGTAATAACTAGTCCTAGTAACATTGGAATTAAGAGTCCCTTTAATTTATTTTTTGAATCTGAAATTTGTCCACAGGTGATTGGCTGCTCTTTTGGATAGAGATAAGTAATACCATCAATATCATCAACACCCAAACTTCTGCGTTTGGGGACGACACTAAAATACATTAGAGAATCAATAACAGGCGAGTGGCCAAGACCTATAGCATGGCCAATTTCGTGGGCAATAATCGCAACTAACTCATCTCTAGATTTTTGATCGATAACTGTTGAGGCCGTATCATTTAAGATGATAAGTGAACCTTTGATTTTTGTTCCAGATATATTGTTTGGTACAGTTATTGCCAAAATTGATGAAGAAGTAAAATTGGTTGTATTGTTGTTACAGCTAATTAAAATATCACTTGAGACTGAAAGGGTAGGATTAGGATCGCAACTTGTTGATGGTTGGCAAATAAGATCGGTATAAAAATCTGATGCAACAGATTTCAAGCTTCCTCTTCTAATTTTAAGTCGCGCCGTCACTGCCTTATTCCAATATTGGTTTACAGCGTCTTCAGCAATGCTAAGTAACTCAAATTCATCTCGGCCAATATTTGTGCAAAGGCCGTCGGCGACATTTACATAAATTGGGTTTTCACTAAATGCCAAATTTGCGTTGTTGTTAAGTGTGAAAGCACTTAAGTTGGTGGTTATGGCCAAAAGAATAATATTTATTAAAATCAAAATAATTCTCCTAGGCGATAGGCAATACTTGTCCCCACACTAAAGGCCCGATCTTCCTTATTGGTAATATTAAAGCCTAAAACTTGCAGCTCTAAGTTAAAATTTGAAATAAATTGATATCCGTAGAAAAAATTGACAATCATATTGCGCGAAATAACAGTTTTATCAGGAAGAGGAAAGGAGCTAGTGCCACTGCCGTTATTGAGAGTTTCCTCACCACCATTACCCGATATTCTAGTGAAAAAAAGTCCAGTGCCAAGTCCTACAAAATGGGAATTGGGGCGATATAAGAAATTAATGAGTGAAAAAAATTTCATTCTGCTTGTGTTTGCATCTTTGTCAGATCTTGGTAGAGTTGCCCCAAATTCCAAGTTAAACAATGTATTTTTTAGGTATTCTTCAAAAGATAAATTTAGTTTGTAGTCTAAGTAGGGATTGAAACTGATGGTATTCAAATCTCCATTTTCATTTGTTTGTATTTTTCTAATATATTCATTTAAGTTACCGATTGAAATGGTGCTTTCTGTCGCCCATAGTGGGAGTGAAGTAAAAAAATACCCGACAATAAAAATCGGAATAATAAGAAATGATTTAACATTCATTTAGTAATAATTAATTTATTTTGATAGAATGGCAAAATAAATCTTAAAAACAATTGGAGAAATATATGTTTTCAAATCTAGAAATCCCAAAAGAGTTAATACCAACAGATCCACGCTTTGGTTCTGGGCCTTCGTTAATACCTATGAATTATATTCAAAAAATGGTAGAAGCAGGGCCTCATTATTTAGGTACGTCACATCGAAAGAGTGCTGTTAAAAATGTTGTTAAAGAAATTCAAGATGGACTTACAAAGTATTTTAATTTGCCAAGCGATTACCTTGTTGTGCTAGGAAATGGTGGAGCTACTTTATTATTTGATATGATTGGCCTTGGTATTGTTGAAAAAAAAGCGACGCATTTTACTTGTGGAGAGTTTTCTGAGAAGTGGTTTAAGTGCTCTAAAAATATTCCTTGGATTAAAGCAGAAAATGTAGCAGTTCCTTTTGGGAACGGAATTAATGGTGAATCGAGAGCTGATAGTGATTTAATTGCAGTCACTTTAAATGAAACCTCAACAGGGGTTCAATTATCTAAGCTTCCGGTGGTAGACCAAAATACAATTCTGGCAGTCGATGCTACCTCTGGTGGAGGGCAGTGTCCATGTGATGTTTCTAAGACTGATATTTACTTTTTTTCTCCTCAAAAAGTTTTTTCAAGCGATGGTGGATTGTGGATTGCGATTATGTCAAAAAAAGCGCGCGATCGCGCACTAAAAATTGCTGAAGATAAAAGTCGCTATATTCCAGATATAATGAGTTGGGCCCATGCCATAACAAATTCTGAACAAAATCAAACCTACAATACGCCTGCACTTGCAACACTTTTCATGTTAAATGAACAAGTGAAGTACATGAATAGTTTAGGTTATAGTGAGGTCACAAAAGAGGCTAAGAGAAAGGCCAATTTACTTTATACGTGGGCAGAAAAATCAAGCTACCTATCATGCTATATAAAAGAAGAGGAATTCAGATCAATTGCTGTTGCGACTATTGATCTTGATGAAAGAGTAAATGCAGATGAAATTATAAAGTTTCTTGAGAAAAAGAAGATGGTATATGGGATTGACGGCTATCGAAAGCTTGGGCGCAATCAATTTAGAATCTCACTTTTTCACAATATAAGTTATGAGAATTTAGAGAGGTTAACAAAGTTACTTTCGTTTATGATTGAATCAAAACTTTAACTGACTATCTTGCTCTGGAAATTTATTCAGGTCTAAAAATTATTTAATTAGTATGTTTTAATACTTATAGCATTCTTTTTATAAGGAGTATTATGAGAATTAAAAATGTAACTCAACTAGTTTTAGCTTTAACACTTTTAGAAGCTTGCGCGACTGGGCCGGTTTCAACATCAATAGAGCGAGTACCTAATGCAGTTTTAGCTTCACCAGATGCATTGATGTGTCCTAGTGAAGGAGAGGAAGCATTTAATCGTCTCTATGAAATAATATCTAATGCAAAATCTTATGCTCATATTACAGCTTATAGTTGGAGTGATGGGGGATTAGATAAGGCAATTGAGAAAGCACTATCAAGAGGAGCAAAAGTCAGAGTGGTACTCCATCCTGATTTAAAAGACACTCCAAAAGTTAACGGAGTTGTTCCAAAACTTGAAGCAATGGGGGCCGAATTTAAATTTGCACCAATGAATATGCATGAAAAATTTACAGTCGTTGACGATGAAGTTGTGGTAAATACCTCTGCCAATTTTTCAGGAGGAGCAAAAACAAAGTATAGTGAGAACATGGTATTTCATGAATTATCGAAAGATAATTCATCAGAAATAAAATCGCTGATTAGTGATTTTAAAAATGAATTTACAATTTTATGGAATGGATCAAAAGATATTTTTACTAAAAATGAAGCAATGGCCCCAAGACTAAGTGATTTAACAAAAAAAGAAAATATTCCATCAAAGTCCAATATTTCTCTTTACTCTAGTTCAATGAACTGGACGACAAAAGAAAACACATCAACTTCTCAAGCATATAAAACGGGAAAATATATTAGTCTTGTTAAAAAGACTTACTCAGGTTCAGCAGAGCAAACTTGGATTGTAAGAGATGTTTTATTGGATGCTATAAAAAATGCAAAGAAAAGTATTTATTTGTCATTAAATCATTTCAACATCAGAGTTGTTTCAGATGCACTGATAGAAGCAGTTAAAAGGGGAGTCGATGTACGACTTGCAGTTGACAATCAAGAGTATAAATCTCGCACGAATGACCTTGAAATGAGCCCACAGTTTGTAGAAGACTGGGCAAAACTAAAAGGAAAAACCCTTCCTCCGGTAAGGGTAAAGTATTATTCACATGAACCAAGTCCACGTTATTGGCTTTTAAATCACCACAAATTTGTTTTAGTTGATTATGAATTAGCTAATGATGCAGTCTTATTATCTGGCTCATATAATCTTTCTAGAACTGCAGAACAAAATCAATTTGATAATTTAGTTGTCTATAGAGGCGCAAAGTATAATGAACTATTTAAAAGTTTTTATAAAGAATTTTTAAATCAATGGTCTTGGAATAGAACGAGTGATGATCTTCCAAAAGAAGATGTCCTCGCATTATTTTTTGAAACAAAAAATAATTCATACCCTGTACATGTTAATGCGGCCGTTTCGCTAACATGGCCTGAGGTTATGAAGTTGCGAGCAGATGTTAATAAAAAAGCACCTGGAATTTTTTCAGGCTTAACTAAAAACCGGGATTGTATGTACTATGACCCAACTAAAAAAGCTTACTGGGCATGCCCAAACGGAAATTAAAATGAAAAAAAATATGGCCTTTAAAAGATCATTCCTCATTGGAGGGATGATCTTTTTTTTATTTTCGTGTACTTTTAATCAAACTAAAAAAGCAGACAAAGTATCTCGTTATGTTGCCGAAGATAGAGCCTATCCTCGAGAATTAAAGGAAGGTTTATTTTATACAGATTTGAGTTCTAAAAATACATTCGAGTTAGGAAGTAATGCGAAAGTTGTTTTTAATTTACCTCCATATACCAATCCGGGTAATGTTGGAATTTTGCCGTTGATGTTACAGACCATTGACAATGCTAAACATTCTATTCGAATGAGTGTTTTTCAATTTAATCATAAAGATGTTTTCAGTGCTCTCATAAGAGCTGCCGAGCGCAAAGTTAAAATTTATATCGCAACAGATTTATGCTATAGCGGGAAAGCTGGCTACAAAGAATATTTTGATGAATTGAGATCGAGATTAAATACTCTTGGCCAAAATGGAGCGGTACAGGTCGTTGATGACAAAACTCCAAGCTGTGAGACAATGTTTAATCATAATAAATACATGATTGTAGATTATGAGGATGAAAAATTAGTCAAAGCATGGTTTGGCTCGTTTAATCCAACTAACCATGGAGCACAAGAGAATGTTGAACTTTCAATTCTTGCCAATAATAAAAAATTAGCAGACATTTTAAAACTTGATTTCGATCAACAGATGTCTGGAGTTTTTAAAGTTAATAAGAAAGGTGTTTTTGAAGTTAAAAGAGATGAGAATGCCAAAATTGAGGCATTATCTGAAGTCGAAATAAAAGAACTTCTAAAGAATAAAGTTAAAATATCTTATCCAAAAGTAATGATCGGATCGACTCAATTTGAGTTTATATTAAGTCCGAAAGTAAAAAGTTTAAGTCGAATTATTGAGGAAGTTTATAATGCAAAAAAAGAAATACTTTTTTCTTCTTTTGCGATAGCCGATCAAATGCTTATTTCAAGCTTGATTAATAAATCAAAAACGACAACATCTAAATACAATCTTTTCTCCATCTTAATGTTGCCTCATCCTGGGGATGGCGGAGGCCCTGAATTTGTATACAATGGGAACAGTGAAAATAAAAAAGCAATTACAAATAGTAGTGAACTTTCTTCGATTGTCGATGAAATTAAAAATAGCTATGCAACTCCAACTAATTATTTAACGCCAAAGTCTGAACTAAAAGGAACGTTTAAATATATCTATCCAAAAGGTAGTGCTGGAGGAGAAATATTAAAAGTGCATGTTGAAGGTATTTTTAATAGTAAAATTATTGATGAGAAAAATACTTATCAACGTCTACTTTCGCAGTCAGTTCCACTCTATAAATCGTCACTTTATGGTGAACTTCATAATAAGTTGTTTTTAATTGATGGAGAGACAACCATTTTTGGATCACACAATTTTAGTCAGTCGGCCGAAAATTCAAATGATGAATTGACTGTTATTATTAAATCAAATGCTCTAACTAGTTTTTTAAGGCAAGAACTTTACTTTAAAACTAAAGCAATGTCAGTTTCTGAAAATAGACCAATGCCAAGTTTTACAGGTGGAGCAGGTGTTGCTCTTACTGAAATAATGTCTGAGTCTGAATTTAAAATGAAATGGAATAATAAAGTTGCTGACGTCGGTGATTATATTGAACTTTATAATTATAGTGAATACCCAGTAAATCTATTGGGATTTAGAATCGACGATCATTATTTTCCAGAACAAAATAATGAAAAATTAGATGTCTCTACTTTTCAAGGTGTTCAATCAACACTTGTTAGATTTTATCCAAATAAAGTAATAAATACCTTAGGAACTATTGACAATAATCCAAAGAATAATGTTTTAATGCCGGGGCAAACCGCACTTGTCGTTGGAAAATACTTTCATGAGTCATACTACAAAAAGAAGTTTGAGGAAGCATTTTATAAAATTAATAAAAGGGCCCCAAGAGAATTAGAGTATCCTATTTTATTTTCAAGCAACGAATATTTTTCTTCTGTATTAGGAGATAGTGCCACAGGCTTAAGTAGCAAGGATAAGGTAACATTATTCGGAATTGATGGAATGACGGTAATTGATCGTTTTTCTTATCCTAAAAAAACCCAATTGGGATATTCGCTTGAAAGAAATATCGATATCCAAAAATTGAAATCAGTTTTAAATTCTAGAAATTATGAACTTAGAACTTTATCATTCAATTTAAAAAATGGAACAAATTTAGTCGATAAAGTCTACGCTCCAATTCCAGATTATAATACTGAAGGTGAATGGGGAGAATCAGAGGGGAGAGGGAGCCCTGGAGTTATAAATGGAGTAACTCGAGCACCATCTTCAGTTGCCAACCTATTTACAGTTGAAGGCGAGTTTGTTGATGTTTATACGAATACTTTTAAATCTGGTCTAGTGGTCATAAAGGATGGAAAAATTTTTGACATAACAAATGTGGGGAATACTAAATATCCTGCTCCTCTAATTCGCGATGTTCTCATTTATCCTGGCCTTATCGATGCTCATAACCATATTAAATATAATACGATGCCAATATGGACAGTAAGTAAGACTTATAATAATCGTGATGAGTGGCCCAACGAAATTGTTTATAAAAATGCCATAAAAGAAATTTATAAAGGCGTCTATTCAAATTGGCCTGAATGTAATAGTTCAAATGAATTGGAAAAAAATAAATGTCTAGCGCAGAAACGCTGCCAAATTTTATTTTTTGCAGAATTAAAGGCCTTGATTGGGGGAACAACTTCGATTCAAGGATCGAGTTCTTTTGATGAATCATCATCTGATATTACTTTTAAAGGATTGAGCGGATACACTGCAGGCAGTGGAAATAGTATTACAAAATCTAAAGCGCGCCAGTTGGAAGATCTTCTCGATTCTTGTTCTAGTGATTTTGCAAGAAATATTGAGCGTGAAAAATGGCGAGGAAGTGATGTTGTTAGAACAACTGCTCAATCAATTTATGCTGAAGCATGGGCAAAAACAAGTCTTGTGGATCCTGTAAAATCAAAGCAAGGGCCATCATATAAATTAATTGAAGAGTTTAAAAATAAAATCACTGAAAAATTTTTTATTCATCTTGGTGAAGGAAAAGATACTTATAGTCTTTCAGAGTATGCAGAGCTTAAAACATTTAAATTAAATGTTCCAGAGACAACGGTTATTCACGGTACTGCTTTTGATGACTCTGTCTTAAATGATATGGGAAAAAATGGAATATCATTAGCATGGTCGCCGACATCAAATCTTTTGTTATACAAAAAAACAACTGACATACCAAGTGCGCTAAAAAATAAGGTTAATGTGGCCTTAGGTTCTGATTGGAGCTTGTCAGGGACAAAAAGTCTTCTTGATGAATTAAAAGTAGCAGTCAAAGTTAATGACAAATATTTTAGTAAGGCCATTTCAAAGTCTGATTTATTAAAAATGGTTACGATTAATGGAGCCCGCGCTTCAGGAGTTATAGATTTAGTCGGTTCAATTGAAAAAAATAAATTAGCAGATTTTTTTATTGTGCAAAATTCTGAAAAATTCGGTACGCCACTTGATACACTTGTAAAAATTACTGAGGATAAAATTTTATCAGTCTTTGTCGGAGGCAGGCCTTTAATTGGAAAATCAGAAGTGTTATCTAGTTTTCAGAGCGAAAACGTAACCAAAATCGATGATGGTTCATGCAGTGATAATTTATATGTGAATATGGATAAAAATACTTTTGATAGCATTATATCAAATCTTGCCAGTAAGACCGAGAAAAGCTTTCTTTCTCTTTCACCTAAATTAAAAACCGCAGTGGGAGAAGACTTTAAATTTCTTGACCCAATTTGCGGAAAAAAAGATGAACGCTATCAAAAGATTTTGAATTCACTGTGAAAAATAGCATGAGAAGAGGTTTCACGCTTGTTAATAATTACATTTAAAATGTAAGTATTATTTTCTTGCGAGAAACTTTTTGCAGAATTTCCTAAGATTAATTTCTTTAAAACAAGTATTAAAAAATGGCCTTCAAGATAATTTAAAAGTCTTGTAGGGCCATTTTATATTTAAAAACAACCACGGCAATGGAGTTGAAAATAAAAACGCTCAATTGTTCTATTAATGCCATCAAATTTTCTCTAAAAACTCATGGTATAGTGCTTGAAACTGTGACGAAGGAGAAATGCTATGAGTATCCACAATGAATTAAAATTTTTAGTTTCAAAAGAAAAATACTATACAGGAAAAATTTTAGAGAAGTTTGTCTATTTATTAAATTCTAAGGAGTATTGTGAATTGGGGTATGGAAGTCTTTATGAGTATGCTCAAAAAGAATTGGGATATTCAGAAGATCAAGCCTATCGAAGAATTCTTGCGGCCAAAGTTCTTCGAGAATTTCCTGAAGGTATGGAATTGTCGCTTTCTCAGCTTGTAAAGTCTGCAAGCATTTTAAAAGATAACAACCTTGATCGCGCGGAAAAGTTAAAACTCATATTGAGTCTAAAAGATAAAACAAACCGCGAAATCGATTTAATCACCAAAAAATCAAAGTCAAAAAAAGTCGAACTTAATGAAGAGACGTTAAAACTAATTGATGAAGTTAAGTATGATTTAAATACAAACGATATAAACGAAATCATTTCTAAACTTTGTAAGTTTTATCAAAGAAAAACGGCA
>CAZOXW010000002.1:0-184431 GCA_964583925.1 uncultured Bacteriovorax sp. | reverse complement strand
AAATCCATCGTGTCATTACAAATTCATCACTTTTTATTATGATACCGCAAACTTATCTAAGGACACTAGGCATGGAAATACAGTTAAACGGACGTGAGCTTTCAATCGCTGAAGTATATAAAGTTGCTCATTGTAAAAAATCAGAAATTCAATTAAAAATTGCCGATGATTCGCTTTTAAAAATGCAGGCCTCTAGAGATTTTGTTTTTGAAATTGTAAAAATTGGAAAACCTGTCTACGGTATTAATACAGGATTTGGAGCACTTTCAAGTAAACACATTGAAGAAAAAGATTTAGCACAACTTCAGCTCAATCTTATTCGCTCTCACTGCACAGGTGTCGGCAAACCTTTTTCAAAAGAAGTCACACGCGCAATCATGCTTCTTCGGGCAAATTGCCTTATTTCTGGTTTTTCGGGCGTAAATCCTTATACCGTTCATTTACTTTTAGATTTTTTAAATCACCATATCACTCCTGTCGTTCCAGAAAAAGGATCTGTTGGAGCATCTGGCGACCTTGCTCCACTATCACACATTGCCCTTTCTCTGATAGGTGAAGGCGAGGTGGAATTAGATGGAAATATTATTTCAAGCAAGCAAGCTCTTCAAAAAATAAATAAAGCGCCACTCGTTTTAGGGCCAAAAGATGGACTCGGATTAATTAATGGTACTGCCTGCATGGCCGCTCTTGGTGCGCTTGCTGTTTATGAAGCAAAACAAATCATGAAACTTGCAGATATTGCAACGGCGCTTACTCTTGATGGAGTTAAGGGAACCCCTACGGCATATAATCCTCTTATCACATCACTAAAGCCTCATCCTGGGCAAATTTCCTCGATGAAAAACTTAAATAAACTTTTAGAAAATTCTCCCTTAAAGGACTCTCATCCAGACTGTGGAAAAGTGCAAGACCCTTACTCTCTTCGTTGTGTTCCGCAAGTTCACGGGGCCTGTAGACAAACTCTTAAGCACGCAGAAGAAGTTATCTCACTTGAACTAAATGCCGTCACAGACAATCCGCTCATTTTTGTTGATACAAAAGAAGTTATTTCTGGTGGTAATTTTCATGGAGAGGCCCTTGCTCTTGCGATGGATTATCTTGCAATGGGAGTCGCTGAAATCTGTAACATTTCAGAGAGACGAATTGAAAAGATGATGAATCCATCTTTTTCTGATTTACCTGCTTTTTTAACAAAATCTTCAGGATTAAATTCTGGTCTCATGATTGCACATGTTACGGCCGCTGCATTGGTTTCTGAAAATAAATATCTATGTCATCCTGCTAGTGTTGATTCGGTTCCAACTTCTACAGATAAAGAAGATCATGTTTCCATGGGAGTTACTGCGGGAAGAAAACTACATGAAGTTCTTTTTAATGCAAAAAATGTATTAGCAATAGAACTTCTTTGTAACACTCAGGCCATTACGTTTCAACGCCCCTTAAAAACATCTCCTGCTCTTGAGGCTGTTTTTGATTCAATTAGAAGAAAGGTTGCGGCAATTGAGGACGACCGAATATTTTATAGAGATATCAACAATATTTTAGAACTTATTCACAGCGGAGAAATTATTTCATCTGCTGAAAAAATTCTCGGAGAATTATTATGAGTATACAAATTCCACTTCCACCAACTGGATCGACTCTAAACTGTAAGGGGTGGCACCAAGAGGCTGCGCTTCGTTGCTTATTAAATAATTTACATCCAGATGTGGCCGAAGATCGCGACAATTTGATTGTCTACGGTGGAAATGGGCAAGCCGCACGAAATCACAAAGCACTTTTTGATATTATTGATGCTTTAAAAAATTTAGAAAACAATGAAACTCTTTTAATTCAATCTGGAAAACCTGTTGCGATTATGCCTTCGCACTCGCATGGGCCTCGAGTTTTAATCGCCAACTCCAATCTCGTCCCTCACTGGGCAAACTGGGATCACTTTAACAAATTAAAAGAAGAAGGTCTCATGATGTACGGCCAAATGACAGCTGGGTCATGGATCTACATTGGCTCACAAGGAATTTTACAGGGCACCTATGAAACATTTATGGCCGCAGCTGAAAAGCACTATGGCGACGGTGCTGATTTAACTGGCAAACTTGTCTTAACTGCAGGAATTGGTGGAATGGGAGGCGCTCAACCTCTCGCTGTAAAAATGGCCAATGGTGTATGCCTGGCCTGTGATGTTGAGGGATGGAGAATTGAAAAGAGATTAAAGACAAAATATCTTGATGTGCTTGCAGCAAATTTTGATGAGGCCATTCTAATGGCGTTAAAAGCAAAAGAAGATAAAAAGGCCATTTCAATTGGAGTTGTTGGAAATGCTGCCGACTTTTTTAAGTATGTTTTTGACAAAGGAATTGTTCCAGATCTTGTAACAGATCAAACTTCTGCACACGATCCATTAAATGGATACATTCCTCACCAAATGAGTATTGAGGAAGCTCTGTCGCTTAGAAAATCTGATCCAAAAAAATATACCGAATTATCTTACCAAACAATGGGTGAGCATGTGAAAGCAATGTTGGCCTTTCAAAAGAAAGGTTCCCATGTTTTTGACTATGGAAATAATCTTCGTGAAGGTGCAAAAAAAGTTGGTGTCACCAACGCTTATGATTTTCCTGGATTTGTTCCTGCTTATATCCGGCCACTATTTTGCCAAGGCTCTGGCCCATTTAGATGGGTGGCACTATCCGGTGATCCTCAGGATATCAAAGTTACTGATGAAGCATTAATGGAACTGTTTCCAACAAACAAAAAACTACACAACTGGCTTAAATGTGCACAGGAGATGATTTCTTTTCAAGGATTGCCTGCACGAATTTGTTGGCTATCTTATGGAGACCGAGAAAAAGCAGGTTTACTATTTAACAAACTTGTAAGAGAGAAAAAAGTAAAAGCTCCAATCGTTATTGGCCGAGATCATTTGGATTGTGGCTCTGTCACTTCTCCTAATCGCGAAACAGAGGGGATGCTTGATGGAACCGATGCTGTGTCTGATTGGTCACTTTTAAATTTAATGATCAACACAATGAATGGAGCATCTTGGACGTCTTTTCATCATGGCGGCGGTGTTGGGATTGGATACTCTCAACACGCAGGAATGGTCATTTGTGCTGATGGAACTAGCGATATGGATGCCCGTCTCTCTCGCGTTTTAAACTCAGACCCTGGGATGGGGATCGTTCGCCATGCCGATGCCGGCTATGAAAAGGCACGCGATTGGACTAAAAAGACAAATATAAAAATACCTGGAGCCAATTTTCACTAAAAATTCACTGATCCTCCTCAGAGATTAATTAAGTCTATTTTTTTAAGATTAGAAATTCGATTAATTTAGAGGAGGACTCATGAAAAATATTTCCATCATCGATGGCAACGAAGCTGCCGCACATATCGCCTATCGATTAAGTGAAGTCATTGCAATTTACCCGATCACACCGTCATCAACGATGGGTGAATTTGCCGATCAATGGATGAGTCAAAATGTAAAAAACATTTGGAATGTTGTCCCTTCGGTTATCGAAATGCAAAGTGAAGGTGGAGCGGCCGGAGCTGTACATGGTGCACTTTCAGCGGGTGCTCTCTCTACAACATTCACAGCTTCTCAAGGGCTACTCTTGATGATTCCAAATATGTATAAAATTGCAGGTGAAATGACTCCTACCGTTTTTCATATTGCGGCCAGAACATTAGCAACCTCTGGGCTTTCTATTTTTGGTGACCACCAAGACGTAATGGCCGCAAGACAGACTGGTTTTGCTTTTATTTCTTCTAATTCTGTCCAAGAAGCACACGATCTCGCTCTAATTTCTCATATTGCAACTCTCAGATCACGAATTCCATTTTTACATTTTTTCGATGGCTTTCGAACAAGCCATGAAGTTTCAAAAATTGAAATTATTTCTGATGACACGATTAAAAATATGATTAGCACTGATGATATTTTAAAACACCGTAGCATGGCACTCACACCTGACCGTCCACAAATAACCGGAACAGCAATGAACCCCGATGTCTGTTTTCAGGCCCGTGAGAGGGTAAATCCATTTTATAATGCTCTTCCATCTGTTGTTCAAGAAGTAATGAATGATTTTAAAAAACTTGTTGGTAGAAATTATAATCTGTTTGATTACTACGGTGACAAAAATGCTGAAGAGATAATCATCATGATGGGTTCTGGATCTGAAGCAGCGATTGAGGCCATCGATCATCTAAGCAAGATGGGATATAAGGTTGGTCTTCTACGTGTCAGATTATATCGGCCATTTTCATTGACTCATTTTCTATCTGCAATTCCAAAGTCTGTTAAAAAAATCGCCGTTCTCGATCGCACCAAAGAACCTGGCTCAAACGGTGAACCACTTTACCAAGATGTAATCACCGCGTTTATGGAAGGTATCCAAGATAATTTATGGACTGAAAAACTTCCATTCATTATCGGTGGACGCTATGGTCTCTCTTCCAAAGAATTTACTCCGGCGATGGTAAAAGGAATTTATGATGAATTAAAAGTTGCTCGCCCTAAAAATCATTTTACCATTGGTATAAATGACGACGTGACCTTTACAAGTCTAAATTATGATCCAAAATTTATAACCGAAAATCCAAATGGGTTTCGTGGAATATTCTGGGGGCTTGGGGCCGATGGGACTGTTAGTGCAAACAAAAACTCCATCAAAATTATTGGGGAAGAAACAGAAAATTTTGCCCAAGGTTTTTTTGTCTATGACTCTAAAAAGTCAGGTTCTAAAACGACTTCGCATTTACGTTTTGGAAAAGATCCAATTCGCTCAACCTACTTAATTAATAAAGCTAACTTCATTGCCGTTCACCAATTTCAATTTTTAGAGAAGTATGATGTTTTAAAGGAAGCAGAAATTGGCTCGACTCTTTTATTGAATGCTCCTTTTGAAAAAGAGAATGTTTGGGATAACATCCCTAAAAATATTCAAGAAGAAATTTTAGCTAAAAAAATTAAGCTTTATTCGATCGACGCACTCACCGTTGCTAAAAAAGAGGGCATGGGCGGAAGAATAAATACTATTATGCAAACTTGCTTTTTTGCAATTTCTGGAATTCTCCCAAAAGAGGAATCAATTTTAAAAATTAAAAACAGTATTAAAAAGACTTTTATCTCAAAAGGAATGGATGTTGTTGAAAAAAATTATAAAGCAGTTGATGCGACGATTGAGAATCTTTTTTTAATAAACTATCCCGACAAAGTAACCAATCCAAACAGTTTTAAATTCACTGTTCCAGATAGTGCGCCAGAATTTGTAAAGACATTTACTTCTATGTTAATTGAAGATAAGGGCGACGATGTCCCTGTATCCCTAATGCCAACCAACGGTGTTTTCCCAACCGGAACCACCAAATATGAAAAGAGAAACATTGCCGACCAAATTCCTGTATGGGACCCTGATGTTTGTATACAATGTGGAAAGTGTGCTTTTGTTTGTCCGCACACAACCATAAAAATTAAGGCCTATGATGAAGACTTACTGAAATCTGCACCGACAACATTTAAAAGTGTAAAAGCAAAAGGAAACGAATTTGATCCGGGCACAATGTATACAATTCAAGTTGCCCCTGAAGATTGTACTGGGTGTGAGTTGTGTGTTGAAGTATGTCCTGCCAAAAACAAATCTGTCGCAGGTAAAAAGGCCATCAACATGGAGCCTGTTCGTTCAATTAAAACCGAGGAAATAAAAAACTGGGATTTCTTTGAAAAAATTCCTTATTACAAAAGATCGAAAGTAAAAAAGAATACAGTAAAAGGATCACAACTTTTAAATCCTCTTTTTGAATTCTCTGGCGCTTGTTCTGGGTGTGGAGAAACTCCATATATCAAACTTGCAACCCAACTCTTTGGCGACCGGATGCTTATTGCCAATGCAACCGGATGTTCTTCTATCTATGGAGGAAATCTCCCAACAACACCATACACAGTTAATGATGAAGGACGTGGTCCGGCTTGGTCAAATTCACTTTTTGAGGATAATGCAGAATATGGACTAGGCATGCGACTTGCGGTTGAGCACAAAGAATCCTCTGCGCGCGAATTGCTTTGCTCTTTTACCAAAATACTAGGTCGAGAATTTGTAGAAAAAATATTAAACAACCCTCAAAAAACCGAAGAAGAAATATTTGAACAAAGAGCTTCTGTTTTAGAATTAAAATCAAAAATTAAAGACCTAAACACAAGCGAATCTCTTTTAATGCTTAGTCTTGCCGATTATCTTGTAAAAAAATCTGTTTGGATTTTCGGCGGTGATGGATGGGCATACGACATTGGATTCGGCGGCCTTGATCATGTTTTGGCCTCTGGAAAGAATGTAAATATTCTTGTAATGGATACAGAGGTTTATTCTAATACTGGCGGACAAATGAGTAAGGCAACACCAATCGGAGCTGTCGCAAAATTTGCATCTAATGGTCGCGCTCTTGGAAAGAAGGATCTCGCATTACATGCCATTTCCTACGGCCATGTTTATGTGGCCAAAATTGCCTTTGGGGCAAACGACACTCATACATTAAAAGTTTTACAAGAAGCTGAAAGTTTTAATGGGCCAAGTTTAATCATTGCATATTCTCACTGTATTGCTCATGGATACAATCTTAAATTCGGTGCAAACCAACAAAAACTAGCTGTAGATTCTGGTCACTGGCATCTATTTAGATACCACCCAGAGGAGTCTTCTGGCTTTAGCTTAGATTCTCAAGCTCCTAAAAAAGGTATCAAAGAATTTATGAATGGTGAGACCAGATTTAAAATGCTTCATCTTATCGACCCTAAGCGGGCCCTCGATTTAACAAGTCTTGCTCAAAATGAAGCTGATAGAAAATTTGCCCTTTATCATTATATGAGCTTAATGAATAAGGCCGCGACAAACGAAATTAAGGAATAGGTAATATATGTTTGACTATACTACAAAATTTTTAGGACTAGATTTAAAAAACCCACTAATTATTTCTGCTTGCTCTAAGACTAGAGAACTTGAACACTCAAAGCGTTTTGTTGAATTAGGTGCATCTGCAATTGTACTTCCCTCTCTGTTTGAAGAAGAGCTTGTCTTCAACCAAAACGAACTTCAGTCCTTTTTAACCTACTCCTCACATCTCTCTCCGGAAAGTTCTGACTTTTTACCTAACTTTCAAAACCTTTCAAATGCAGAAGGAGAATCTTACCTTGAGCTGATTGCGGCCCACAAAAAAGCACTCCACGTCCCGATAATCGCAAGTCTTAACGGCCACAGCCCAAGTGGCTGGGAAAAATACGCAAAAAAAATTGAAGATGCTGGTGCTTCAGCGCTTGAATTAAATATTTATTTTGTTCCAACTAATCCCAATAAAGATGCACTTCAGATTGAAGCGGAATATCTTGAGATTATAAAAAATGTTCGATCGAAAATAAAAATTCCTCTCACAATAAAACTCTCTCCATATTTTACAAACTTTTCAAATATGGCAAAAAAAATAGAGTCAACCGGAGTTGAGGGAATTACAATTTTTAATCGCTTTATTGAGCCAGATTTTGATATAGAGTCAATGGATATAAATCCAAAACTACAATTTTCAAATGCAGAGGAAATGAAACTCTCACTCCACTGGACAGCTATTTTAAGAGGGCAATTAAATTTATCTATTTGTGCAGGTCGAGGCGTAAAAAATGAATTTGATTTCATAAAACTATTAATGGCCGGAGCTGATGCTGTCGGAATTGCTTCCGTAATTTATCAAGATGGACCAAGTAAAATTTCTTCTATTTTAGATGGCGCTAAAAAATGGCTTTCTGAACATGATTATCATTCAATTTCTGAACTAAAAGGATCAATGAGCTATAAAAATGTCTCGGACCCAAGCGCTTATGAACGTGCAAATTATATGAAAATTTTAAAAAATAATTATTAGGCCTTTCTTTTTTGAAAGGCCATCCAAACTGTTCTCATTTTTTTTAAAAGGTCAGCTTGCTCCCATGGCTTAACTAAATAGTCATTGGCGCCATTTTTAATTGCATCCAACATGTATTTGATCTCATCGTGAGTCGTACACATGATAAATGGAGTCTTTCCATATTTATTACTTGCTCTTAATTTTTTCAAAAATTCAAAACCAGTCGAGTCGGGTAAATTCCAATCCGAGATAAAGAACTCAATTGTTTCAGCTTTGCTCTTTTCAATTGCCTCTGCTACGCTTGCCGCTTCAATAATTTTTCCTTTTATCCCAATGGCCCTTAAGTCTGACACCATTTGATTTCGTAATGTCTCCATATCCTCTAAGACTAAAAAAGTATTTTCTATTGGCAATTCTTTATCATCGGCCATTTTTCCTCCAATCTAAGTTCTTATGTCCGACATGTTTAATCAGAATTTTTTTTAGCAGATAACATTAGACATTAAGATTCTATATTTTAATATAGAACAAAAGGAATCGCTATGGTCCATCGCTTGTTTTATAATTTTTCTCAAGTTGCAACATTAAAAGAAGCTCACAAAAAAGATGGGCGAAAGCTAATCGCCAGTGATTTATCTGTTATTTGTAATTCTTCTATCGTTACAAAAGATGATCAAATTGTTTGGGTCGGTCCATCTGTAGATCTTCCTCTTGAGTTTTTAGAAGTTGAAAAGATCGACGTCAATGGAAAAGTTTGCACACCAGAATTAGTAGACGCCCACACTCATCTTGTATTTGGTGGAGACAGATCACACGAATACACCATGCGACTAAATGGTGCTAGCTACGAAGAGATTGCAGCAGCAGGTGGTGGCATTTTAAATACGATGAATGGTACAAACTCACTAACTCGTTCAGACCTTTTAGATCTAGCTGTAATTAGAGCTCGAGAGATGAAAGCTCAAGGTGTTGGGACGATAGAAGTTAAGTCTGGATATGGCCTTAATTTTGAAAAAGAATTTGAAATTTCTCGAATTATCTCTGATTTAAAAAATATTTTAGCACCAGATATTCAAATTATTAATACATATATGGCCGCTCACGCTGTACCTCGCGAATATAAATCTTCGTATGAGTACATGAAAGAGGTTGTATTACCTCTTCTTGATCAATTGTATGAAGAAAAAATTATCTCTTCGGTAGATATTTTTCATGAAAAAAATTATTTTACAGATGAGGATGTCGTTTCTCTTTTTGAGCGAGCTAGCAGACTTGGTATTTCTGTAAAAATACACGCCGATGAATTTAATGATAACGGGGGCGCTAGTTTAGCTGTTCGCTATAATGCTCTTTCCGCAGACCATTTACTGAAAATTTCAGATGTTGGTATAAAAAATATCTCTGAGTCAAACACCGTTGCGACGTTGTTGCCAGGGACAGGTCTCTTTCTTGGAAAAGAGATGGCCCCAGGGCGAAAGTTATTAGATGCTGGTGCGAAAGTTGCGATTGCATCTGATTTTAATCCAGGAAGCTGCCACTGTAGCAACCTTCTTTTACTTGCATCCCTTGCTGCCCCTATGTACAAAATGAACATTGCAGAGCTTTGGTGTGCAATAACTCTAAATGCGGCCCATGCCTTAGGCCTAAAAGATCAGGGGGCAATTGCTCCTGGGATGAAGGCCCGATTTTCAATTTTTAATACAGACTCTATAGACAAGATTACTTATAGCTGGGGAAAGAATTTCACTTTTTAATTATATGAATAATAGTGACAACAACATCGTCTCTCATTCTAAACTTATTTTTGCCTCATCGCTCGGCACAGTGTTTGAATGGTATGATTTCTATCTTTATGGTGCACTTATTTCTATAATTTCAAAAAACTTTTTTGCAGGATTTAATGAAACGACATCTTTTATTTTTGCCCTGCTTGCATTCTCCGCTGGTTTTGCAGTAAGGCCAGTTGGTGCTATTTTATTTGGAAACCTTGGCGACAAAGTGGGTAGAAAATTTACATTTCTCTCTACTATTATCATTATGGGACTATCTACCACTGCAATCGGTTTTCTTCCAACGCAAAAAGAAGTCGGAATACTTGCTCCGATTTTACTTATCTCTTTTCGTTTAATTCAAGGATTGGCCATCGGAGGTGAATACGGTGGTGCTGTAACTTACGTTGCAGAACATGCTCCAGTAAACCGACGAGGTTTTTTTACTAGCTTCATTCAAACAACTGCAACACTTGGACTCATGCTTGCATTAATTGTTATTTTACTTTGTCGATATTTTTTTGGTGAGGCTTTTAACGATTGGGGATGGCGCGTTCCATTTATTTTTTCCATACTCCTTCTCTTAACATCAATATACATTAGAACCAATCTTTCAGAGTCTCCTCTTTTTAAATCAATGCACGAGGCCGGTAGAGGCTCTAAAGCTCCACTAAAAGAAGTTTTTTCAAACAGCCGATCTGTTCGTCTTTTACTATTAACAACAATCGGGCTCACCTCTGCACAAGCGGTAATTTGGTATACTGGCCAATTTTATTCTCTTTTTTTTATGACAAAGATTTTAAAACTCGATGAAACAAGTGCAAATATTTTTCTTATTTTCTCTTTATTTTTAGCCACACCCTTTTTTGTTTTTTTTGGTTGGTTGTCCGATCTCTATGGTAGAAAGAAAATTGTTTTAACGGGATTCGCACTTTCTGCAATACTTTTTTATCCACTGTTTCGATTGTTGACCCTGTATTCAAACCAGACTTTATATCTCGCTCAGATAAACACTCCGGTTGTCGTTGTTGCTCCCTCTGCAAACTGCAATCTGCTTTTTGACCCAATCGGAAGCAAAAAATTTAACACCTCTTGCGATATCGCCCGAACAATTCTCTCTCAAAAAGGAATAAGCTATACAAACGAAGAAGCTCCTTTAGGATCAACAACCGTTGTCAAGGTTGGTGACAAGTATGTTATTAATTCTTTTGATGGTGAAAATATTTCAAAGGAATCGTTTAAAGAAAAAAAAGAATTGCTTGAAAAAGAGCTAAGTGCATCTTTAACAGAGTTTGGATATTTTACAAAACCAGAACTTGATATTTTTAAAATTATTAAAATAGTCCTTGTTCTTTTTATCTTGGTCTCTCTTGTGACTATGACCTATGGGCCAATTGCAGCTTATCTCGTAGAAATGTTTCCAACGCGAATTCGTTATACTTCAATGTCGATCCCTTATCATGTCGGAAATGGTTGGTTTGGTGGCTTTTTACCCGCAATTTCATTTACAATTATCTCCTCTACCGGAAATATTTATAGCGGACTTCTCTATCCAATAGTTGTTTCTTTAATCTCATTTGTTATTGCTCTGATTTACATCCCAGAGACATATCAACGAGAATTGGGTAAGTTAGATTAGTTTTTTATTATTATTAACAGGTTAGCTGTTAATTCAAAAAAATGTGCCACTCAATATTGGCAACTTCAACTGGCACAGCATAATTCAAGTATCAAAAACCACTCAATTTACTTGGTTTATTTAAATTTTTATTCGCATTTAACCGATGAGAATTAGGATTAATTGTATAACCAAATATTTCTAATTAGGGGCCTTTAATTATGAAAATAACCATTCTACTTTTAGGACTTCTTTTAACTCTTTTTTCATGCTCGAAGGTTCAAAAAACAACATCATCGAAAATAAAATTATTTGGAAGCAGTGTCTTTTCTGGAGGCACTCTCGCAGCTCGAGCAAACAATGGCCTTATTCTATACGGAGTAAGCAATAACGGAAAAAGTTTTTCAAAAAAAGTTGATTCTGATGTTTTGAGTTTAGAATTTCCAAATGGTGTTTGGAGTTTTTATGCTGTCGCTTGGGAGCATGCATCTCCTGATTCAACAACAGGACTAAAGGGGCACGTTAGTTGTGCAAAAGCACTTGGCATAAATCTTAACGGGACAGAAGTTAATATCAATATGAACCTTTCAAATAATAATTGCGATGGTGCCTATCATCCACACGTAGAGTCTGTTTCTGCCGAAGGCGGAAAGAAAATGTTTGGACAACTAAACTTTCACTCTTGTCGCTCAATTTCAATGATAGATGATTACACCGATAGTGTTGAGTGCGATACTGGTACAAACGATAATAAAGGCTATGCAACTTACATTAAATTTTTGGTGCCCGAGTATAAAAACTTTGGCTCTGGAGTTGAAACCTCTCTTACAACGGGTATCAAGTCTGATTGTATTGAAATCGATTCGGCCTCCGCAAATGCGGGGCCGGCGACTGCTCTTTCTGGATATAACATTCCAAGACCAGGGCTTAATGGTTTCCCACTTATTGCCCAAATCTATTTCTCTAGAACAGCTTGTGATGATGCAACAGGATTCACAACCATTCCACTTGGTAACTCAACCAAGGCTAAAATATTTTCAAACCCTGCGGTTAGCCTTCAAACAAACGATCGATATTTTTTAGAAGTTGATCCCGGACAGGTCTGCCTTCCTCCACGACTGAGTTCAACAACCTTTGCCTCTGGAAGAGGTACTCAGTATCTTCCTTATACTATTTGCAACAAGGACCAATTTAATCTCATCCACACACTTTACACCGATGGAACATACAATACAAAAAATGCCTCTTTTGACCTTTTAGCAAATATCAATTTTGAAAACACTGAAATTACTCCAACTGGAGATGGTACTAATGAATACACAGGAAATTTTAATGGCAGAAATCATCGCATAGAAAATTTCGTTATTAAGTGTAAAAGTTTATGGCCGGCCACTAATCAATTATATGTTGGAATGTTTCGAAAGATAGGCGCTGGCTCATTTTCAAATTTAACTATTAATAGAGGCTTGATCGATTGCGAGCAAAACGGAGCTTTCACTTACGACAACGTTGGTCTTCTTGCGGGCTATTCAAATGCAAGTCAATTTTCAAACATAAAGGCCTTTGGACACGTTTCAGGCGTTCACTACTCTGGCCTTATTACTGGTTTCTCTTCTGGAAGTACATTCACTGATGTCCACGCCATGGGAGATGCATCTGGACAGGATTATGTCGGAGGAATCGCTGGAATTATGTCTGGAACAGGTGGTTCTGTCATTACCAGATCATCTTTTGCTGGTGAAGTAAGAGGAAAAACAAACGGTACTCCACAAGACTCATTTGTCGGTGGAATTGCTGGTGATTTTAATTACTCAGTAGCTGCACATGCAACTGAAATTGTAGTAAAACTTAAAGAGCTTTCAGGTTCAAAATATCTAGGTGGTATGTTTGGACGATCTACTTATGCCAATATTTCAGACTCTGTTGTTACTGGATTTATTATTTCAAACGATTATATGGATGGGTCAGCACACTTTGTAAAACTTGGCGGAATCGTTGGGTCTGCACAGAATGGAGCACTCACAAAAGTTATTGCATTAACATCTAGAAAATCAAATGTTAATGTTTTAGATGAAACCGTTGGCTCTATCATCGGTCAAGCTATTTCACCAACTCCAAGCTGTAACTCATCCTCAACAAGACCGGGTCGAAACTTTGCGAATGCACCCGCTGGCTACAACACAGCAAATGGCGGTGGTGTTTTCACTAATTGCAACGCCGATGCAAACATCCTGCTTCCTAGCAATCTTTCGGACATGACCGAGTACACCTCTGATTCGTCAACAAACCTTGCAACATTTAATACAGAATATCCCCTTTGGAGTTGGTCTGCTTCTGACAATGGCTCAGGCAAAGAGCTCCCGCGCTTGGCCTGGGAAGCTGCAAAGGAAAACGAAATTCCTTATTTAAAACGAAAATGCGCAGGACTTCACAATACTCCAGCGGGGTCAGGTTCTTCAACTGACCCATACACAATTTGTAATATTGGCCAATTTAATGCAATGACTGCCGGAAATTACTATAAACTACAAAAAGATTTGTATTTTGGTGGAACAGTTCTAACTCCAAAAACAGCAGGAGTTTTCCGTCTAGATGGTGATCGAAATTCGCTAATTGACTTTGTTATCAACGTTCCAAATGCAACCACTGGTGATTACGGTGTCTTTTCTTCTTTATCTTCTGGTTCTGAAATAAAAAATTTAAATATCGTCTTAGGAAAAATTTCTTCTGTTGATAATACTTTTACATCTGGTTCAGCAGCACCTTATGGCGATGCCTCTGGAATTTTGGCCGGTAGAAATTTCGGTACAATTTCAAATGTAAACATCTTAAGAAGTTCAATTAATTATTCAAATACAAACTTTTCAGGTGGCCCCGCTAGTTATTACCTCGCCATTGGGGGACTTGTTGGAGTTAATGAAACTGGTTCTTATGTAAGCAATGTTGAATCCGATGTTAGCATTGGAATCACTCACCCCAATATTGGACAGGGAACGAGTGCTGGACAATTGTTAATTGGTGGACTTGTTGGAAATAATCAAGGACTAGTTGAAGTTGCACGAGTCCATGGTTCAGTCTATCGCTCGCTTGGCAGTACCTCGCTTGCAGCAAGTAACTTGGGAGCATCGCCAACGGGTTGTGCAACCCTCGGCGACTATCAAGAGAATACATACGATAATTATGTCTATTTTTGCAACACTGGTAATCTGTGGACTCAGGTTTATAAAATATCATCTTATGATTTCTGGGGATCAATCGCTGGTAAAAACTATGGAACACTTAAAGAAATCGAAGCAGAAAATGAAATTAAATTACAAGACATTGGATCAAACTCAAGTGGAACCATCGGAGTGCTTGTGGGTTACAACAGTGGTGGCATTGTTCGGGATATTTCATTCTCTGGTCGCATCCAAGGAAGCAACTATACAAATTTAACTAAGTTAATTTATGGTTCAGGAACGCTCGAAAGAATATATTTCACACCATCAATAGATAATGGATTTACGACCTCGTCATTATACGCAAACAATGCAAGTATTCTGGATTTATTCTGCTCTACATCTCTTGGAAATGCAAACAACTGCTATCAGGCAAGCGGAATGACAATTGCAAAATCAGGATCATCACTCACATTTTCAGGGACACCAGTTTCATCTTTGAGTTCGGTTACTCCTTGGGATTTAAGTGAAAGCTTTTTTGATATCAAGACATGGATTATTGAAAATAACAAACTTGAACTTCAACGAACTGGCGGAAGTTTTGAAAAAATTGGAGTTGGATTTTGATAAAAGTTTTAACTCTTATGTTTTTTATCTTTTTTAGTTCTTGTGGCAAAGACCAGTTAAAAAACAAAACCATAACAAGTACTAACAATACAACTAGTTTTTCAAAGTCTGTAAGTTGTATGTGCACGAGTGACTATTTCCCTGTTTGCGGAAGTGATTTAAAAGATTATTCTAATGCCTGTCTTGCTAAGTGTTTTGGAAATGATACCTATTCTCAAGGTCACTGCTCATGCAAAAACGAACTCATTGTCTGTGGAGTTGACAATCAAAACTACACAGAGTGCGATGCTAAAAAAAGCAAAATTGAAATTGCTTCATTTACAAGTTGTGAAACAAGGCCTCTTTAATTTTTTTGCCAAGACTTCATCATCGACAAAAACTCAGCAGAAGTAAAATCTACAGGCCCATCGAATCTTTTTAAAATTTTTTTATTTTTTAGCACAATCGTCACAGGAATAGAGCTAATTTTAACACTGTCTGAAATCTTTGTATTTAGATCTGCTACGATTTCAAACTCATTTGTGATTGAAAATTTTTTGATCGTCTTTTGAATGTTTTGCACTTGATTGTTTTCATCAGTATTTATTGAAACAATTTTTATATCCTTAAATTCTGATTTTAATTTTACAAGCGAAGGCATTTCTTCCATGCAAGGAAGGCACCACGAGGCCCAAAAATTTAAAATTGTAACTTGATTTGAAGTATCACTTACTTTAATTTTTTTCTTTTGAATTGTCTCGAGTTCAAGATTTGCAACTTTATCCTCAATAAATTCTTCTTTTTCCTTTTCCTTTACTCCGGCCCGTAAACTTGAAGTACCAACTTGAATGGCCACACTTATAGAGAAAACAAAAACGAACAAATAAATTCCTGGTAAAAATTTCTTCATATCTAAAACGCCCCTCTTTCACTAGAATTATACCTATGAAATCTATTTTGGAAACATCTAAGTCCGACCAACGCGGTCAAACATTTTTAGAGTTTATATTTTTGATGTTAATTATCGTCACGATTTCATTTACATTTTTAAGTGGTGTTCGTACTTTTATCGGAAACAGATGGGAGGTAATGATTAAAATTATTGCCATTCCAAACCAGAACGATGTTTCGATGCCCTAAATTATCATGAGGAATTTATGAAATGCATTTTATCAATTGATCAAGGAACAACGGGAACAACAGCGTGCTTAATTGACGCTACAACTTTTAATTTTATCGGAAAAGTAAATAAAGAATATCCTCAAATCTATCCACAACCAGGATGGGTTGAGCACAACCTGAACGATATTTGGGAAACCGTAAAATATACAACTGAATCTGTTTTAAAAAAATTTAATATCGCTCCAACTGATATTGTTTCTATTGGAATTACAAATCAACGAGAAACGACTTGTGCGTTTAAAAAAAATGGTGAGCCCTTGGGGAATGCAATTGTCTGGCAAGATCGGCGCACGAGCAACTTCTGTGCAAAGCTTAAGTCAGAAGGATATGCAGAAAAAATAAAACTTAAAACCGGTCTTACAATTGATCCATATTTTTCTGCAACAAAAATGAATTGGCTCCTTTTAAATAATTTAAGTGTTAAAAAGGCGAGCGATGAGTCTGACTTGTGTTTTGGTACGATCGATACTTTTTTACTTTACAAGTTTTCTGGCGGAAAGAGCTTTAAAACAGATGCTTCAAATGCATCTCGAACCATGCTGATGGATCTAGAAAAATGTCAGTGGGATTCTGAATTACTTTCACTTTTTCAAATAAAAAAAGAATGCCTTCCCGAAATTTGCGATTCATTTTCTCTGTTTGGCAAGACTTCTGAGCTTTCATTTCTTCCAAATGACATTCCCATTACTGGAATACTAGGAGATCAACAATCGGCCCTATTTGGCCAGGCCGGATTTAATAAGGGCGACATGAAATGCACCTATGGTACAGGGGCCTTTGTTTTATTAAATATTGGTGAATCACTGCAGTTTTCTGAAAGTGGACTTCTTACAACCGTACAATATCGCCACAATGGCAAGGCTGTTTATGCTCTTGAGGGATCAAGTTACATTGCGGGTGCCGCTGTTCAATGGCTTAGAGATAATTTAAAAATAATAAATGCAAGTTCTGAAGTCGAACCTCTCGCAAGAAGCGTCGTCGATTTAAACTCCGCTTTAAATATTTTATTTATGCCATTTTTTACGGGAATAGGATCACCCCACTGGCGACCAGAGGCCAAAGCTGCAATTTTAGGAATTACTCGCGACACTAATAATTCACATTTGGCATTAGCATGCCTTGAAGGAATCGCTCTTTCAATCAATGATCTTTTAAGCGCAATGGAAAAAGACACTTCGTTAAAAATTCACTCTTTGAAGGTGGATGGCGGTGCTGTTTCAAATAATTATTTAATGGAAATTCAAGCAAGCATTTCAAATGCAAAAATAATTCGGCCGAAGGTAATAGAAACAACCGCTTTTGGCGCGGCCCTTGCTTCTGCCATTGGCGCTGGCCGATTAACCTTTGAGGCCATTAATGATATCTGGAAAAAAGATTGCGAATTTTCTCCAGAAATAAAGCTTTCAGGCTATCTTGCCAAAAAGAAAATCCTCTGGGATGAAATGGTAAAAAAACTATATTTATGAAATATACTTCTCAATCTCCTTGGCCGACTTTATCCCAATGAGTTCGATTTTATATTTTCCCATGAATTCTTTTGCTGTTTTGTCTGAACAAATTATTTTTTTATAATTTAATTGGGCCATTTCTTTAATTCTTATTTCCATCATGGGCACACTTCTAACTTCTCCAGAAAGTCCGACCTCGCCAATAAAAACAGTATTTGAGTCAATTGGACTTGCTCGATATGAACTAATTAGGGAGGCAATTATTGAAAGATCCGACTCTCGATTTAAAAGCTTCATTCCTCCGACAACATTTAAGTAAATATCATTAAAGCCAAGCGGGATTCCAAAATATTTTTCAATAACCGCAACCATCATTGATAGGCGATTATTGTCTATTCCTTGAGTTGTTCTTCGGCCATTGCCAAATTTATTTTCGACAACCAATGCTTGAATCTCAATAAACAAAGATCTCGATCCCTCTAAAACACAAGTTAAACTTCGCCCAAAAGTACCCTCTAGCTCTTCATCTAAAAAAAACTGCGAAGGATTTTTCACCTCATGAAGGCCCGATTCCTTCATCTCAAAAATGCCAACTTCATTTGTATTTCCGAATCTATTTTTTATTGCGCGCAACAAGCGGTAATGTCCAAATTGATCACCCTCAAAATAAATCACGGTATCAACCATATGCTCTAAAATTTTTGGACCTGCAATTGTTCCTTCTTTTGTTATATGTCCAATAATAAAACACGTGATGCCTCTTGATTTTACATGATTCATCAATTCATAAGTCACTTCTCTAATTTGTGAAACAGTTCCCGGAGCAGAGTCAATATCTGATGAAGACGTCGTTTGTATCGAGTCAATGACTAAAAAACGTGGTGATAATTTATTTATTTGTTCTAATATCTTCTGCCAATTTGTTTCATTATAAATATAAAACCTAGAGTTATTAAAGCCTATCCTTTTTGCTCGATCTGCCACTTGACCAAGTGACTCTTCACCACTTACATATAAAACGGAGTCTTCTCTGTTTTTATCAGAAAGCGCACTCATTACACGAGTTAAAAGTGTTGATTTTCCAATACCGGGCTCACCTCCAATTAATATTAAAGACCCGGGAACAAGCCCTCCCCCAACAACTCTATCAAATTCTCCAATTTCTGTTTTTATTCTTTTTTCTTTTAGTACTTCAATTTCACTTACAAGTTTTGGGACTTCATTTAGGGTGGCCGATCGTTTGTGGGCACGGTTTAAATCTTTCTCTTTAAGAGAAACCTCTTCAACAAACGTATTCCACTCGTTGCACTCAGGGCACTTTCCCATCCACTTTGTCGAATGGTACGAACAGGACTGACATATAAAACTAATATTTTTTTTTGCCATTTATTTCATCATTTCCATAAGTTCATTTTCATTAATTATTTTTATCTTCAATTCTTGGGCCTTAACATATTTTGAGCTTGTCGAGTTCACTTCATTTGTAACAAGGATATCTGTTTTTTTACTAACACTTGCAACAAGGATGCCTCCAGCGTTTCTGATACGATCTTCTATGAGATCACGCTTTTCAGAAAGAGCTCCCGTAATACATATTTTAAGTCCAGACAACATTGTTTCACGCTTCTCTTCAACCTTAAATTTAAACCCAACATCTATAAGCTTCTCTATAAGTTCTTTTTTTTCTTTTAAAGACTGGACAAATTCCTCTGCTGACTTTTCTGCAAATCCATCAATCGATTGAAGCTCCATTGATGTTAGGGCCATTACTTTTTCAATCGTATTAAATCCTGCGTTGATAATTCGTTCACATTTATTATATGCCCCCCCACTTATTCCAATCGCAGAAAGAAAAATCACCAACTCTGTTTCTTTTGTTTTTGAAATTGAGTCAATTAACTTTGAACTTAGCTTTTCCTTAACCTTATCTATTTTTTGCAAATCTATTTCTGTTAATAAGTAAATATCTGGTATTTCCTTTACAAGATGAGCAGATATTAATTCTTCCAATCTTTTTACACTTAAATCTGTTATGCCAATCTCTTTTATAAAATGTAAAATCATCTCTTTGTTTTTCCCGGGGCATTCAGGGTTTTGGCAAAAAATTCTAATGTCTATTGGCCTAACATTTGATTTGCATGACGGGCAAGTTTCTGGAATTAAAAACTGTCCTCCCCCATCAGACTTAACAGACAAAAACTTGGGAATGACTTCCCCTGATCTTATTATTTCAACCTCATCTCCAATTTTTAAATTATATTCTTTTACAAGGCCATAATTGTGAAGCGTAACATTTGAAATCATCGCTCCCGAAAGCTCAACTGGATCAACTTCTGCGACAGGTGTTAATATACCATTTCTTGATACATACCATTGTATGTTTTTTATTTTTGTTACTTTTGAATCACCTTTAAACTTAAATGCAATTCGATATCGCGGATGATGGGCCGTCTCTCCCAGCTCTTCGTGAAGCCTTAGTTTATTATAACTAAAGACAATCCCATCAATTTGATATTCACCTGTCGCCATGAATTCTTTGGCCTCGTTAATTCTTTTTTCTAGGCCGTCACTTTTTTGATGTAAAACCACATCGGGAGTCGAAAAATTTTCTTTTTTTAAAGTAGAATATTTTTCAACTTCATTTTCTAATAAATTTTTTTCATAAATTAAATCAAAGGCCATAAAAGAAATAAACCGGCACAGCTCTAAATTTTCTTTTCTTCCCATAAGACCGGCAACAATATTTCTCTGACTCGATGGCCTTGCTAATCCAGACCTCTCCATTTCCTCACTAAGTTTAAAAAAATCTTCTTCTTTAGAATAAAGCTCTCCTCTAATCTCTACTTTATTTATTTCACTTATTCTCTTCGGAATTTCATTTATCCACAAAACCTTATCGAGTATATTTTCTCCATAAACGCCATCACCTCTCGTTTTTGCAATCTCTAAATTTCCATTAATATAAACGAGAGAACAGCTAATTCCATCAAGCTTAAATGCCGAAACAACGTCATTATCTCCCATCCAGTCTTTTAATTCTGAAAGCTCATAAGTCTTGTCGAGCGAGAGCATTTTTTTATCATGTTTAATTTTTTCTTGATTTGTCTTGTTTGATCCAACAACTGACAGAATACGATTTTCTGGATCGAGTTTTTTTAGCTCATCTTCAAGTTTGTCAAATTCATGATCTGAAATTTCAGGGAAGCCAGAATAATATAGTGCTTTATGTTTAAGAACTAATTTTTCTAGTTCTTTTATTCGATCCATTAGTTACTCGCTTTTTTAGAAAGTAAATATTGAACCTACTTTAGCAGAAATATCTTTGAATTGCTCCTCTTTTGTAGCACCAGTAAAGCTGGCCTTGTTAGATGTCGCTGCGATCCCACCAACCAAACTAATGTTTGGGGCCCAAGCATATTGACCACCAAACTCTAATCGGTAATTTGAACTTGATTCATCTGTGCCAAAGACCCTTGTCTTTTCTTTAAAACTAGAAGTCATTAAGAATTCAAAATTTAAAAAAAGCCTCGTGCGTTCATAGATTGGAATGCTTCCCTTCGCTCCAAGCATTAATCCAGAAAAACTCACTTCGGTGATCTGGTCTGTCGTATTTGTGTCATAGCCATAAGTATATCCAGCATAACCTAGATAAAAATCAACCTGAGGCCCATAAAAAAATCCAAGTGGTAAATATTTATAACCGGCCTTTATTCTTGTCACTGAATTACTAACACTATATTTATCTGTTGAAAATGTTCCCGATTCTGTCGTTTGATTTCCTATTTTTCTTCCTATGTCTAGGCCGATCCAATAATTTCGCGAAAGCCATAGCTCTGTTTCAAGATCTGCACCATAAACTGCTCCTGATTTTGTTTTTATACTTGATCCTGTTTGCGTTAGTGATGACGTACCAAAATTTAAAAAAAGTCCAAATGTTCCAAGCTTTCCAAAACTGTTTTCTCTTTCTTCCTCATTTACACTTATTTCATCTATGGCCTTTCTTTTTTCCTCTGCTTTAATTTTTACCCAATCCTCTAGTTTTACTCGTTTATTCGCCTCACCTTGTGTAATTTTCGCTTGCGCTTGCATTTCATTAACTTCAAAAATTCTTGCCTCTGCAATTTTCTCGGTCTGATAATCAACGACTTCTTTTAAAAGGGGATGTTGTCTTTTCCCAATTGCTCGTTCAATAATCACCTGTGCTCCATTGTACACATTCGATTTTTTTCCAATGTCAATTGTGATTTGATCTCCTAAAATCCCTCGCACTCGCCCAGAATAAGGAATTGTTTTCTCATAAAGCTCAAGCCAATTTTTAATTGTTTGAGAAATTAACGAAATATCGTTCGACTTCAACTGTACTTTTTCTTTAAAATAGCGGTCTTCCCCATTGTCAGAAATTACTTCAAGGCCAACGTCACTAAAACCGGGAGACATCTGCAAGCTCACTTTTATTACACTTCCCGCCTTTGTTTTATCTGCAATAATTTTTAGCACATCTTTGTTTGAAAGATGCATTTCAAGATTTTTATTGTATTGAGATAGTACATTGATCAATTCGGAATTAGATTTATAGACACACCAAAGACTCTCTTTTAGATATTCTTCTAGGTCTTCAAAAACTTTAAAACCAATTTTGTTATCAATTCCATCTGTAATCGGAAGCAACATGCAGGCGCGCATTGACTCAGATGAAAATGCGTTGAAATTTAAAATTATAAATAGCGCAACAGTCGCAAAAAATGATTTTTTCATACGTCTAGACTTGTGCTTGTTTCGTATACCGAAAGCAACATCTTCAAATCGGTTATCTCTTCTTTTAGTTTTTGATTCTCTCGAAGCAGTATCTCAAATCCGTCAATTTCTTGCTCTGGCTGATCTTTATTTGTATAAATAAAATATTTTCCATCTAAAAGTTTATAATTTACGATTCCAGACTTTATCGATCTTCGAATTGTTGAGATCGAAATTTTTTTTATTCTGGCATAATCTAAAATTGACAACCAAATTCCTTCTTGGTCCATAGTTTATCCCCTTTTAATCTATTTTATTCTAATCTTTAAATTTTTAAAGTTATTTATTCTTGACTCCGTTTGTATAGTACTTTTTTCTCCTCTCGTTTTTTTATTGTGATATTCTTTTCTATATGATTCACAATATTGATCTGTCTCCAATTAAAAATAAAAAAGTTGCACTCGTCTTATCTGGTGGTGTTGTAAAGGCTGCGGCCTGGCATCTTGGCGTCTCGCTTGCGCTTGAAGAACTCGGATTTGTTCTAAAACACAACAAATCACAATCAAATCCTGAATTTGAAATTTCAACCTATGTTGGCTCTAGCGCAGGAGCACTAATAAACCTATATTTTGCATCTGGATTTCGGCCAATCGATGTTATCGATGCAACCATCAACAGAAATCAGGCACAAACCTCTTTAAAGGCCGTCAGCTATTCAGATATGCTTTCAAGAAAAATGCCCAACCGAGAAGCTTTTAATTTTGATTTTTACAATCCATTTGAAGGTTTTCCTCCACTTTTAAAGCAGATGGCAAAACCCTTATTATCGATACCAGGTCTTTTTTCTACCGAGGGCCTAAATCAATATATGCAAAGGCATGTCATACTGTCTCAACAGTTTGAAGATTATGTCGCGGATATGTTTGTTGTTGCGACTCAACTAGATCACTCTCGAAAAGTTATTTTCAGCAAGTTTAACTATCCTTCTCCTATTCACGACTCAACGGCAGAGTATTTTACAGGCGTTTCTGTGACAGAATCAATTTCAGCAAGCATGAGTGTTCCTCCGTTTTATGCCCCCTTTGCTGTCAAAAACCCTCGAACAAATCAAACAGACTATTATATCGACGGTGAAATTCGAGAAACACTGTCTAATCATGTTGCTGTCGATAATAAGTGCGATTTTATTATAAGCTCTTGGACACACACCCCTTATCACTATCATGATGAAATTGGCTCTCTAATAAACTATGGTCTGCCTGCCATTTGCGTGCAAGCAATCTATCTGATGATTCAAAAAAAGATCGTTTCTTCTCGCGGGCAAAAATACATGGCAAAAGATATTATCGACACAGTCTCTGACTACATGAACTCTAATAACTTTACTAAAAAGGATAAAGATAAAATTACGAGCATTCTTGAGCGTAAGTTAAACTTTAACTCTAACGTGCGATTTCTCGACATCTATCCAGATCATTCAAACTATCGACTTTTTTTTACAAACTCTTTTTCTCTCGATCCACAGAAAGCAAAGTATATTATGACTTCTGGATATCGAAAAACGTTTGAAGTATTTAAAAAGTATGAATGGTCGTAATATTATTTGGTTTTGACGTTGTTTCTATTATTCCCACAAACGTTCCAAGTGCATACGAAGCGTGGCAGACAAAAACAGAAAGAGTAAAATAAATAAACGTTATCATTTTTTTATTCACAACAGCCTGAATAAGCCCGTTAACAAAAATAAATCCTAAGTATAAAAATAGCTCTTGGTAAAATATCTCAAGTTTAAACACATAACTAATTGCCAACGTAAAAAAATAAAATAGAGGAATCAAGTAAATTAAATCTTCAATTTTTTTTGAAAATTTTATCTGTCTCATTCTTCCGCGTCCATAGTTAAATATTTGCTTAGAAAATAGAAAAATATTTTCTCTATGATTTCTTAAAACAACCTGTGATGGATTATATATCGGAGTCGTAATCTTACTCACCCTCTGTAAAAACTCATTTTCCTCACAGGGATAAAAAGCTTTATTAAATCCTCCTGCTTTTATAAAAAAATTTCTTTTTATGCATAAATTGCAGAGTATTAATTCTTTTTCATTTGAATGGCGAACTTGGCCGGTTGATTGATATCTTGATTTTAATGGCCCAATTCCAATATCTGATTCAAAAACTCGCTGGATCGCAAATTCAAAGCCGGTGTGGGGATTTTTTAGAAGGCTTGGCCCTCCAATAATTTCAGCATTAGGAAATTCATTGGCTGATTTCAAAAATGAATAAACACTTTCAATGCTCAGATCAGAATCATCATCTAAAAAGTATAGCCACTCGCCCTGAGTAATTTTGGCGGCTTCATTTCTTTGTTCCGATGGATTTTCTCCAATGGCCAATATGAGTTCAGTCTTAAATTCAAGATTTTTTCTAAAAGAAAATTTTTTATCAATTTCTATTTTGTTTTTTGAAACAACGATAAATGAAATTTTAAATTTATCTAAGTTGTTCAAGCAAGTACGCACCAGATGCACAATATGATTTCACGGCCTCAACTGTTCCGTCGGTATATGATATCCAAGTGTTAATAATCCCCTGGCCCTCTCCTACGATAAACATTTTATCTGAATACTCAAACTCAGTTTCATTTAATTTTCCATCTTGATCTAAATAAAGAGCTGAAACAAACATTTCGCCACCAACATTTTTGCCAGCATATTTTACATCTCCAATTTCTTTATTGATATTTATTTGAATCAAGCATCTTCCATCAAGATCACCAATTTCCTTTTTTGCAAGTATCGTTGTAATGAAATCCTTGCTCGGAACTTCTGCATTTACGTCTGTATTTTTTGAAAGATATATTTCATTACCTTCATGGTTAAATTGATAATAATTCTTCTCACCTTCAATTTTTATCGGGTAGAAGAATTCATACGCATTTAATCCTCTTTTGTTCCCAAAAATTTCACTTCCCATTATTTTTATTTCGTTTTTTGATAGTGCTAACTCTTTCGGCCTTTTGCTCAATAAGTTTTGAGTAGTCATTAAAAATGTATCTTTTTCCTTTTCTTTAAATGTAGGATATTCAAAATAGACTTCCCCATCTGCGACAAAGGCCAATCTTTTTACTGTTTCACTCTCTCCACGATATTTGATTTCTACATTGCCTGGGTTCACACCCCAAAAAATATAGTACTGCTTTTCATCATCTGTATTTTTAAAATTCTTGTCCCATGTTTCTTTAACCTCATAACTACTTCCAATTTCAACATCTTTTATAAATCGAGGAACCGAAACAATTATCGCCGTTTTATTTTTGACCCCAATGCTGTCAATATATGAGTAGTATGATTCTTCATCTAAACTCAAAACAACTCGATTGTGAGTTGAAAGATTTAAATCTATTCTAGATGGGATTGATTCTTTTCTAATTATTGCCCCTGTTAGAGACATATTTTTTTCTTCCGTCGTACTGACCCAGCTTAGTTCCCCCGTCCCATTATCACTTACTCTCTCATTTCGATCAAAATCAGGTTCAAATTCAAAATTCGTTCCATGGGTTGCCTTTTTTGTGCCAAGGTTTAAAAGAATATTTCTTATTTTAACAATATTTGTCTGCACATTTCCTGCAAATGCACTTTTGTTCTCTTCTGGTAGTTTAAAATCTCTTTTCGGGGCCGAATAATCATAAATAATTTCTTCTTCAATATTTTTAGAACCTTCTTCACCCTTATCTTCTTTTGTTTCTAACGATTTCGTATTGTCACCGGCCTCTCTTTTAATTGCTTGAATCACGGTTGGAGATAGTTCTGGCGTTTTCTTTTTGTCGTAGTTAAAAACAACGAAATCATCTTCTCCCTTTTCTTCTTCTTTAAGTAGGTCTTTTTCTACAGGTACTTCTTCTGTCTCTTCTTTAATTTCTGGTAAATTTATTTCAGATACTTTTATTTTTTCAGCTTCAAATTTGGCCTCTTCAATATCATCTCGCAATTTGAACTCATATAACGATGGCATTTCCGTTTTTTTAGATATTCCTGAATATGAAATTTTTACTGTATCAATCGTTTCTTTTGCGGTCTTTTTCTTTTCTCTACTAATAAGCAATTCTTTCGTTTTAATAATCGATTGATTTACGTCTTTAGTGATTGAATTTATTATGTAATCAATTCTTGATTCATCGACCTCTTCACTTTCTGTGCTCACTGTTGTGTATGTAAAATGATCAATATTTTTTTTGAAGTTCTTAAAAGCACTTAGATCAATTCTTTTTTTGCTTGAGTTGCTATTTAAATTAATTGCCTGACTTCCCAGAGCATAAGTTATACTAAAAGCTAGAACCAATGTTGTTGCTATTTTTTTATTCATCATAGTTACAATTTTAAATGCCCCTATGTGAGATTCAACTAAAAGGAAAAAAATTCCACAAGATACTGGATATTCAAGATAATTATTGTGAGTATTAAGTGACTATTTTGGAAGAGAAATTGAGTACTCACTTATGATTTGTGAGTACTCAATATTAAATTTATCGCTTTCTTAAAAATTCGCCAATTTGGATTCGCAGACGAGCTCGCTCAACTTTTCGTTGATATTTCTCAATTTCATCAAGAGATAGGCCTTCGGTGTTTTTAAGTCTATCTTCTGCATTCTTAAGTGCCAACTTAGCTCTTTCAACATCAACGTCTGTACTTTCTTCTGCTGTGTTTGCAAGGATCATTATTTTATCTTCAAGAATCTTGCAAACACCTGTTGAAATAGAAAAATGTCGATCACCATAATCCGGTCCACCAAAAACCGACAACACACCGGTCGATAATTTAGAAACAATGTGTGTATGGTTTTCTAAAACGTTGATCTGGCCCTTTACCGTAGGAACCAATAAAGACTCCGAAGGAATGCCCTTAGCAACAATTTTAGAAGGCGTTAAAATATCAACTGTAAAATATTTCATTGCTATAATCCTAATTATTTACCAGCTTTAATTTGAGCAGCTTTTTCATAAACCATATCTAATCCACCAACTAGATAGAATGCCTGCTCAGGTAAATCATCACACTCACCATTTAGGATTGCTTTAAATGATTTAATTGTGTCCTCGATTTTAACGAACTGACCTTTTAAACCAGTAAACTGCTCAGCAACGAAGAATGGTTGAGAAAGGAATTTTTGTACCTTTCTTGCTCTCTGAACAATTAATTTATCTTCTTCAGAAAGTTCATCCATACCAAGAATGGCAATGATGTCTTGCAATTCTTTATATTTTTGAAGAATTTTTTGTACTCCTCGAGCTACCGCATAGTGCTCTTCACCAACGATTGCCGGCGAAAGAATCGTAGAAGAAGATGAAAGTGGATCTACCGCTGGATAGATACCAAGCTCCGCAATCTGTCTTGATAATTCTGTCGTTGCATCTAAGTGAGCAAACGTTGTTGCTGGCGCTGGATCCGAGTAGTCGTCTGCAGGAACGTAAACGGCCTGGATAGAAGTAATCGATCCGTTAGTTGTTGAAGTAATACGTTCTTGCATTGCCCCCATTTCAGTACCAAGTGTTGGCTGGTAACCTACGGCAGATGGAATACGTCCAAGTAACGCTGAAACTTCTGAACCTGCTTGTGTAAAGCGGAAGATGTTATCAACGAAGAAAAGAACGTCTTGATTTTCTTCATCACGGAAATATTCAGCAACAGATAGACCTGTTAATGCAACCCTTGCTCTCGCTCCTGGTGGCTCATTCATTTGTCCAAACACCAGTGCAGTTTTATCGATAACGCCAGAATCACTCATCTCATGATAAAGGTCGTTTCCTTCTCTTGTTCTCTCTCCAACGCCGGCAAATACCGAGTAACCACCGTGTTGAGTTGCGATGTTGTTAATTAATTCTTGGATAAGAACTGTTTGTCCAACTCCCGCACCACCAAAAAGACCAATTTTTCCCCCTCTAACATATGGAGCAAGAAGGTCGATAACTTTAATACCAGTATAAAATTGTTCTAGTTTTGTTGATTGCTTATCAAACCCTGGAGCAGCTCTGTGAATGTCATAAGATTTTTTAGCGCCAACTGGGCCTTTCTCATCAATCGGATCCCCTGTAACGTTAATAATTCTCCCTAGACACTCTCTTCCCACTGGAGCTTGAATTGGCTTTCCTGTATCAAGAACTTTTAACCCCCTTGATAGGCCCTCAGTAGAGTCCATTGCTATACATCTAACCATGTTGTCACCCAAGTGAGTTGCAACTTCAACTACTAGGTTCCATTCTTGATTAGAGATTGCTTTGTTTGTAACTTTTAGAGCACTGTAGATCGCTGGAATTTTTCCATTGGAAAACTCGACGTCGATAACTGGCCCCATTACTTGTTTTACTAAACCGTAATTTTCACTCATTGGTGATCCCCTTAACCGTTCAGAGACTCAGCTCCCGATACAACCTCTGTTAATTCAGTTGTAATCGCTGCTTGTCTCAGTTTATTTGCTCTAATTGTTAATGATTTAATTGCTTTTTTACAGTTACCCGATGCAGAGTCCATTGCACTCATTCTCGAACCATGTTCTGCTGCCACTGCATCAAGTGATGCTGTAAAAAGCGTACTAATATAAGTTTGAGGAATAAGTGTATTTAAAATTTCTGTTGGATTTGGATCGTATTTAAAATCAAACGGAAACTTTTCTCTAAGTTCTTCTTTTTTTGAAGAGTCAAGAGTCATTGGCAGTAGTTGCTTTACTTCTGGAGTAAACGCCATTGCCGAATGAAAAATGTTATATGCAACATAAACTTTTCCAACTTCACCTTGAGTAAACATCTCTCCTAGTTCTGCACCAAGATGCTCCATCTCCATAAAGCTTGGTTCCGCTTTTTGGAAAGTATATGTCTTCCCCTTGTTGGTTGTTCCTGTTGGCAAAAGATCTCTTACTTTTTTTCCAATGAAAATTACTTTTACGTCTTCTTTTGTTTCTTCAAGAAATCTTTTAACTTTCTTTGCAAGTTGAGAGTTATAAGATCCGCAAAGTCCCTTATCAGATGAAATCACGAGCATGATAGAACGATTGTTGTTTTTCTCATGCAGATACTCATGGTCATAACCTTGAGCTAGGGCAGAAACAACTTTAATTGTCTCCTCTAGTTCTCGAGCATATGGTCTCGAGTTCAAAATGTTATGTTGAGCTTTCGCAAGCTTTGCAGCTGAAACCAGCTTCATCGCTTGAGTAATTTTCAAAGTACTTTTGGTACTTTTAATTTTCTTTTTAAGCTCTTTTATATTGGCCATTGTTAATTCCTAATTCTTAGTATTTTTTAGTTGCAAGGAATCCTTTAATTGCATCTAGTACTTTTGGTTCATTCGCACCTGAAATTTCTTTCGCTGCTTTGATTTCATTTACTAGATCTGCATGTCTTGTATGCATAAACTCAAGAATATCTTTTTCTGCATCTCTAACTTTTGCAGTTGGAACAACGTCTAGAAGACCTTTTGTAGCTGCTAAAATTACTAATACTTGGTCGATAACATCAGCAGGTGCATATTGGTTTTGCTTTAGAAGCTCAACCAATCTCTCCCCTCTGTTTAACTGTCTTTTTGTCGCTTCATCAAGATCAGATCCGAAAGCCGCGAATGCAGCCAACTCTCTATATTGAGCAAGGTCTAGTCTTAATGTACCAGCAACTTTTTTCATTGCTTTAATTTGAGCAGAACCACCAACTCTTGAAACCGAAAGACCTACGTTAACTGCTGGTCTAATACCAGAGTTAAAAAGATCAGACTCAAGGAAGATCTGTCCATCTGTAATTGAAATAACGTTTGTTGGAATATATGCCGAAACGTCACCTTCTTGAGTTTCAATAACCGGTAATGCAGTCATTGAACCTGCTCCCATTGCATCTGAAAGCTTTGCTGCTCTTTCAAGAAGACGAGAGTGTAAGTAGAAAACGTCACCAGGGAACGCTTCACGCCCAGGAGGTCTTCTTAGAAGTAACGACATTTGACGATAAGCTTGTGCTTGTTTTGTTAAGTCATCATAGATGATTAATGCGTGTTTTGCATTGTCTCTATAATACTCACCCATTGTCGCTCCGGTATATGGAGCTAAAAATTGCATTGGTGCAGACGTAGAGGCCGTTGCAGAAACAATGATTGTATAATCAAGGGCGCCCGCATCTTTTAATTTTTGTTGTACTTGTCTTACTGTCGATTGTTTTTGTCCAATTGCTACGTAAATACAAATAACATCTTTTCCTTTTTGGTTAATGATCGTATCGATGGCAATTGCTGTTTTTCCAGTTTTTCTATCACCGATAATAAGCTCTCGTTGTCCTCTTCCAATTGGAATCATAGAATCGATTGCTTTTAATCCCGTCTGTAGTGGCTCGTGAACTGATTTACGAGCTAGAATACCAGGAGCCTTAATTTCAACAACTCGAGTGTGTTGTGATTTGATTTCTCCCAATCCATCAATTGGCTCACCAATCGCATTTACAACTCTTCCTAAAAGAGCGTCGCCAACTGGAACCGCAACGATTTTTTCTGTTCTTTTTACAGATGTACCCTCAACGATTTTAGGATCGTCTCCAAGAATCGCAACCCCTACGTTATTTGTTTCAAGGTTTAAAACCATTCCCTTTGTACCTGTCGTAAACTCAACAAGTTCTCCGGCCATTACATTTTTTAAACCGAAAATACGAGCGATACCATCTCCGACAGTTAGAACAGTTCCAACTTCGTCTACTTGTAATCTTGTTTGAAAATTAGAGATTCTTTCTTTGATAATACTTGTAATCTCTTCTGGATTCATTGCCATTTTTTACCTCTTCGTTACTAATTACGAATTTAAAACACTATCTTTAAATTTTTCTAATTGATTTTCTAACGTTGCATCTAGTTGAAGATCTTCTACGGTAACTCTATAGCCAGCAGAGATCTCTTTGTTTGAGACATAATTTAAAACTGGCTCTCGACCTAGTTTTGCTTTTAAGTAATTTTTTAATTCATTTTTAATTGAATCTGGAATCTGATCATCAGAACCTTCAATTGTTCCTCTTAAAAAACCTCTTTTATGATCATCTATTACGATTACATTCTTAATGATCATTGGAAGAAGGCCGATTCGCTTTTCAGCAATTACAAATTGCAAAAAGTTTTTTGTAACTTCTGAAAGATTAAGTTTTTTAGTAATTTCACTTAAAACATTCCACTTTTCTTCTGCTGTAAAAACATCTAGAAAAAGTAAAGTTTCAAGATCGTTACTTTTATTAATGACTTCTGTTAAGTCGGTTAGTTCTTTTGCTAGGTCTAATTTCTTTTCTTCACCCAATTCAACGATTGCTTGGGCATAGGCTTTAGAAATAACTTGCTCTTTCATGACTATTTCATCCCTGCAATTATGTTTGTAGTTGCTTTTGTTTTTAAATCGCTATTTGTGTTAATTGCATTTTTTGATTTTGAGATAACCTGTGAAAGTAGTTCGTGGCTTAATGAATCGTTTAATTCATTTTTTTCGCCTTCAAGCTTGCTTTCAAAATCGCGCTTCATACGAGCGATCGTTGTTGCAGTTTCATCGCTTTGATTTTTTGCAAAATTGACTGCATCCTTTTCATAGTCGCCATTAATTTTAACGAGCTCTGTTTCTATGTTTTTTATCTTACCTTCAAGCTCATTTAATTTTGCATTCGCATCTCTGCTTTGTTTTTCTGCAGACTCCATTAGTGTTTTTACATCTTGTGATTTTTTGTCAAACATTTCAGCGAGAGGCTTTTTTGCTTTAAACACAATAAACCCTGCAAGAAGGACAAAGTTTAAAAAGGGATACTTTAAATCCCAAACAGATGGCTCATGGTGAGCTCCAGATTCACTTCCAAATACTATATTTGTGAAAATGAAACCAATAAAAATAAGTAGAGAATTATATTTCACAGTCAATCCTTTAGTGAGTTAATTTTTCAACTAGTTTTTTCGAGAGTGAATCAACTTCCTCGAGCGATTTTGCCTTATGAGAATTAAAGTCTGCAAGTAGCTTTGCTCTTTTTTCCTCGTAATCTTTTTGAAGTTTTTCTTCCGTTTCCTTAATAATTTTTGCCTCTTTATCTAGGGCCTCTGCCTTCTTTTTTTGCGTGTGCAGATGAGACTCTTGATGTGTTTTTTCAATGTGAGCTCTATATTGCTCGGCAAGTTCATCTGCTTTTTTATAAACAGCGTGAGCATTGCCCTCTAATTTAACCGTTCGCTTTTCTCTAAGTTCTAAAACCTCTTTTAATTTTTTAAAAAGTAAATTTGAAACAAGAGTAAAAATTATTATTAGCGATACAAATTGAATGAATACTGTTTGATCGACGCCAAGAGATTTAAAAATTGTAATTATCATTTCCATTGAGAGTTCTCCGATGAGTTCTTATAGAAATCTCATCATGAAAAAAGTTGAAATTTAATCACTAATGAATAATGTTTTGATGATTTATCGTCAAGCTAAAAGCGTGCTAAATAATTTTTAACTAAGCTTGTTTTTTTTATCGCGCATCTTTGTTGTGCCGTGGAAAATGACACCTTCCTCAACAATTAAACTTGGTGTTGTTATGTCGCCTTCAAATCGCGCTGGCTTTAAAATTTCAACTCTGGAACTTGCTTTAATATTTCCCTTAACCGAACCTGCAATTATTATAATATTCGCACTTATGTCTGCGTTGACGAGTGCTCCTTCAGATATTATTAGAGTGTCGTTTGAGTAAATCGAACCATTGATCATTCCTGCGATTCTTGCCGTTCCATTGAAAGACAGATTTCCTTCAAATTTGCAGCCCTCCTCAATTACAGCAGATATTTCATTTTTTTTATTCATACTCTTCCCTGAGATGATTATTTTTATTTTTTTAACAAAAATTCGTAAATGTCGTTAAATTCAGCTTCGTTACTGTATTTAATTATCACCTGACCTGCGCCATTTTTACTAGAAGAAATTGCAAAATGATAACCAGTTTTTTGTTCTAAAAGCTTTCTAAATTGATCAAGCTTTTCATCAAAGTATGGATTTGTTTTTTGAGCTTTAACTTTAGCTGGTTTTTTTGACTTTAAAGCGTTTTCTAGTTCGCGAACAGACCAATTGCCAAGGGCCGCTTCATTTGCAAGCCTAATAGCCTCCTCACGCTCTTTAATTGCGACTAAAATTTTAGCATGACCGAAGCTTAAATTTTCTTTTTGGAGTAATTCTAAAACAGGTCTTGGTAAATTTAAAATTCTAAGAAAATTTGCAATTGAAGATCTTTCTTTACCTAATTTTTTAGCAACTTCTTCCTGTGTTAACTTAAACTCATTCATAAGTTGATAGTATGCAAGTGCTTCCTCAACACAATTTAAATCAGACCGCTGAACGTTTTCAATGATCGACATGATCATTTTTTCTTTATCCGTCGCACGTTTTACAATTGCAGGGACCTGCTCAAGACCAGCTTTTTTAGCTGCTCTCAATCTTCTTTCTCCTGCCACTAATTCAAATTTTCCATCTTCAAGCTCAACAACGATTAATGGCAAAATTATTCCATTTTCTTTAATCGATTCTGAAAGCTCTTCAAGCTCTTTTTCTTTAAAAATTTTTCTTGGTTGATTTGGATTTGTTTTAATAGAGGAAATATCAATCAAAGCAGGAGAATTTTCCCGACTAACCACAACTTCCTCATCCGGTAGTGCTGGATACGCCGGTGGGGCCATATTAATTGTCGTTGTATTCTCTTGCAGTAGCGATGCAATTCCTTTACCTAATGCCAATTTCTTTGCCATATTTTAATCCTATTATTAATTTAATTGATTCTCGTTAAAATTGATTTCTTCAAGTGATGGAATTTTTTCCATCAAATTAATTTCTTGATCTGAAACTGTATTTTTAAATCTCTCTTTTAAAATTAGCTCTTTTGCCAATGCAAGGTAAGCTTCGCTTCCCTTAGATTCAATATCGTAAAGAATAATTGGCTTTCCAAAACTAGGGCACTCTGCAAGCTTAACATTTCTTGGAATTATTGTTTTAAATACAGTCTCTCCAAAATGATTTTTTATTTCGGTTGCAACTTGTTTATGTAGTCCAGATCTCGCATCGTACATTGTTAGCAATATTCCATCGAGTTCTAAATTTGGATTTAAAGAAGATCGAATTAATCTTACAGTATTTAATAACTGTGCAAGCCCTTCCATTGCCAAATATTCTGTTTGCATTGGAACGATATAACTGTCAGCTGCGTTTAAAGCATTAACAGTAAGAAGCCCCAATGAAGGAGGACAATCAATAATCACGTAGTCATAATTTTTTGAAATAGACTGGATTGCTGTTTTTAACTTTGCTTCACGAGCAAACAAACTGACTAACTCTATTTCTGCTCCCGATAAATTATTATCCGATGGACAAATGTGAAAGCAAGGCAACTCGGTTTCATAAATCGCTTCACTCATTGGAATTTGTCCAATCAAAGCATGGTAGACATTTTTCTTTTGGAATGTTTCCTTAGAAACCCCAATACTTAGACTTCCATTGCCCTGTGGATCCAAATCGATTAGTAGAGTTTTTTTCTCGGCCACCGCTAGACACGCCGCAAGATTTACAGACGATGTCGTTTTTCCAACTCCGCCTTTTTGGTTCATCATTGCAATAATTTTAGCCATTTAGATCTCCTATAAAGTACAAAAATGCAATTATTTATACTCTTACTTTCTTCTAAAGTAACGTAGAAAATTTCAATTTATTTTTTAGTGTTCCACGTGGAACATGTCTATTTTTAAAACCTAACAAAACCCTACCGTCAGTGCCACTAACCTCGTATGGGAATTCTAAAAACATTTCCCAGTCAGTTTTAATTGAATCTATATCTTCTAGCTCTCTATAGTTTGGGCCCTTGTAAAAAAACACGTACAGCTGCTCCGACGAATTGATCATGGATAAGAATTCAGAAATCTTTCCAACGGCCTTAAAGGTAATGACCACTTCGCGGTCAAACACAACCTCTTCAAGTCTTTGATGGTACAGTTTAACATTCTTAATATTTAAATCGCTGGCAATGCTTGAAACAACCGAAGCCTTTTTTCCTCTAGCCTCAAGGCCAAGGTACTGAACATCTGGGCTAATCTTTGCGAGCGGTAAAATTGGAAAACCTCCACCAAAGCCAACATCAACAAGAATTTTTGAATTCAAAATCAGGTCGCGAAACTCTGCACAGCGCTGAAATGGTATGATCGAGTCAAGAATTTGCTTATTGTAAAACTCTTCAAACTCATCAATTCTAGTTAGATTAATTCCTGAATATTTACCTGTGAGCAAACTCAGATAATCTCGTGCAAAAGTCTCTATCATATAAGGTTGCCTGCCACAAATGCCAAAGTAGCCGGCCTTACGCCCTCTATTTTTCGTAACTGTCCAAAGGTTTCAGGGCGAAAGCGCTCTATTCTCAACTTGCATTCAAATGAAATGTTATTTGATTCAAGCAAGGCCCTTACGTCCACTCGCTTAGAATTTAACTTGGATATCTTTTCATTCTCTGCGGTCATTCTCTGTACGTAGCCCTCATACTTTGAGCCAATTGCAACAGTCCTTACCACCAATGGATCAAATCCAAGGCCCAATCTCTCCAATTCAAAACTTAAAACCTCAACAGGATTTAAATTTGGCCGTTTTATTAACTCATAGAGTGTTATGTTTGCTTCAAGTGGGCCATAAGCCTTCTCTTCAAAGTACTTTCGATCAGAATCACAGGTATAAAAAGTATGTCCACGAACGCATCTTATAAGTACTTCATATTCACTTTGTAGCTTGGAGTGAATGCGATCAATCTCATTATTTAAAAGCAAGCTCTGGCGATATGGGTACATTCTCAGAAAGGTATTATCCTCGCGCAAATAAAGCCTATTCTCAGATCTTGCAGTAAAAAGTCGATAGGGCTCATCTCTCTTGCTTGTCACCAGATCTTCTACCATTACCCCAATATAGCTAGAATTTCGGTCCAAAATAAATCTTTCACGGCCCAAAATTGCCAGCGAGGCATTTATCCCCGCAACCAAGCCTTGTCCAGCCGCCTCTTCGTAGCCGGAAGTGCCGCAGACCTGGCCTGCAAAATATAATCCGGCAATATCTTTTGACTGCAGTGTCGAGTCCAGCATGGATGTATCAACAACATCATACTCAACGGCATAGCCGTGATATTTCACTTTGCAGTTCTCAAGTCCAGAAATGGTCTGAAGAAATTGCTCTTGAACCTCAATTGGGAGCGAAGTTGATAGGCCACTTGGGTAAACAGTGTCCATGTTTACTCCTTCCGGTTCGATAAAAACATGGTGCACGTGCTTTTCTGTATACCTAAAGGCCTTATCTTCAATACTTGGGCAGTATCTAGGGCCAACGCCTTTAATCTGTCCATTGAAGATTGGCGACCTCTCTCTATTGTCGCGAATTATCGATAATGTTTCCTTGTTTGTGTAAGTCAAATAGCAATCAACCTGCTTAGAATTTCGCTTAAATTGCGGGTTTCTAATCGAAAAGTTTGAAGTATGTGAATCAGATGGCTGAACTTCAAGCTTGCTATAGTCAATGGAATCACTGAAAAGTCTTGCTGGTGTCCCCGTTTTGAATCGTGCAGAAAAGAGTTTCTTCTCGAAGATCATCTCTTGGAGAGAAACTGACTCCCTGGCAAAAATCCTTCCACCGTTCTCGATTTTTTCTCCAGCGTGCAGCTTGCCGGCCAAAAATGTTCCAGTTGTAACTACTATTTTACGTGCAAGCACACTTGCACCACTCTCGAGTTCAAGTTGAAATAAATCACCAGATCTAGAAATTTTCACAACCAGCGATCGTATTATGTTTAGATTCTCAATTTGGGATAAGATGCGCTCAGCATTTTTGGAATATTGTTCTTTATCTATTTGTACCCGAGTTGACTGTACAGCATACCCCTTCGACTCATTTAAGGTGCGGTACTGAATTCCCGACATGTCGGCAAGGATTCCCATTAGGCCACCAAGAGAATCAATCTCACGAACAACCTGTCCCTTTCCTACGCCGCCGATTGATGGGTTACAAGGTGCAGAGGCCAAATCAACATCGGGCGAACTTATGAGAGCAACGCTTAGATTAAACTGCGTCGAGATGAATGCCGCTTCTGAGCCCGCATGGCCTCCACCTACAATTGCAATGTCATAAAATTTTTGATTCATAAAAAGCTCATTTGTTCCACGTAGAACAAAACAATAAATAATACAAAATACTATTTACCGATACAGAAATTTGAAAAAATTGAATTTAATACATCGTCTGGGGTTATTTGACCAATAAGCTCGGACAAAACAACCCCTAAGCCACTGATATTACTGGAGACAATGGCGATGTCATCTAAGTTATTGAAATCTTTTGATTCAATGTAAGCATTTAACTCATTGATTTTGTTGCGGTGTCTATCTAGGAGAATTGGGTTCTTTTGCATGACCTTATTAAATTCATTTGAAATTCTAGAAAGAACAGCTGGTCCTATAGAACCACCTTCTTTAAGTGGTCCTATAGAACCACTTTTACCATTTGGTCCTATAGAACCACTTTTACTATCTGGTCCCATAGAACCACTTTTACTATCTGGTCCTATAGAACCACCTTTAAAATCAACAAGAAAATAATCAGTATTAGAAAGAAATTCAAAGTCAAAATTCGATATACTTTTCATTGTTTCCGGCAAATCTGCATGAGAAAAAATCACCAAATCAAATTTAATAGATTTAAAACTTAATAGTGATTTGCGATCAATTTCATTGGGATTAATTATTAAAATTTTATAAAAAGCATTCTTAATTTTCTCAAAAGAACGACTAATGCCAATTTTTTCAATTTCATCAACCGTCTCGCGAATACCGGCCGTATCAATTAAGTTGTACCCCACTCCTTCGTAACTTATATGCTCAGAAATATAATCTCGAGTTGTACCCTTTATTGAAGAAACAATGGCGCGATTTGCATTTAAAAGAGCATTGAAAAAAGTGCTTTTGCCCGCATTTGTCTCACCTACGATTACTATCTCAGGGTTTAAAATGCTTGCCCCTATAGAACCACATCGAAGGCTTAGCCCAGAAATAATTGATTTAAACTCTGATAGATAACCAAAATATAACTTACGTGCCTCTTCCTCTCCAATGTCCTCTGAAAAATCGATCAAAAGCTCAATAGAAGAAGAAATCTTCAAAAAAAGATCGTAAAGCCGCAAATACGTCGCATGTAGATTTCCCTGGAGGAGTTCAAGCCCTTGGTCAAGTGCCAATGGATTTTGTGCATTTAAAAAAAGATCCAATCCCTCAACTTGGGAAAGACTCAACCTTTTATTTTGAAATGCTCGATAAGAAAACTCGCCAGGAAGAGCTTCACGAAAACCAAATTTGGAAACAAAAAAAGCTATAACACGCTCTATGTTTAATAAATTCCCATGCAGGTGGAGCTCTAAAATATTTTCACCTGTAAAACTTGAATTTTTAGGGAAAAAAACCATGAGTATCTGGTCAACTACTGTCGATTCAAAAAGCAACTTTGTTAAATGAGAATAACGTGGGCGGACTTTTGTTAAATCTAGCTCAAAAAGGCCCTGAAACTCTAACAAATCCAAAAAACCAGATAAACGAACGACCGAAATTGCAGTATTTGCATATTTCCCAGTGCTACATGCAATAATCGGACGCTCGTCATATAGATATTTCATTAATCAATAGCTTTATAAACCAAATATTGTTGAAGAATACCGACCATTGTCGATACAAAAATATAAAGAACTAATCCGGCCGGAAGATCCTTCATAATAAAACCGAAAATGATTGGCATAAACAACATAATCTTTTGTTGTGTTGGATCCATCGATGTTTGTGGAGTCATTTTTTGCTGAAGAAACATTGATCCGGCCATCAAAAGTGGAAGAATGTAAAATGGGTCATGATTAGAAAGATCATGGATCCATCCAAAAAATGGAGCCCCTACTAATTCAACAGCACTATAAAGAACGCGATAAATAGCAAAGAAAAATGGCATCTGAAGCAATAGAGGCAAACATCCACTTAAAGGATTTGCTCCGGCCTTTTGAAATAGTGCCATCGTCTCTTTTTGCATCTTAACATTATCATCTTTATATTTTTCTTTAATCTTTAAAAGTTCAGGCTGAATCGCCTGCATCTTTTTCATGCTCTTAAAAGACTTATATTGAAGAGGAAATGTAATCAATCTTAAAAATATAGTAAGAAGAATAATCGCAAGACCGTAGTTTGGAATGTATTTATAAATAAACTGCAAACCACGAAGAGTAGGAACAGCTAAAATCGCAAAAAAACCAAAATCTACAGAAAGATGTAAATTTTCACTGCCTTCACTTATTGCAATTAAATGATCGTAATTTTTCTTGGTAAATACAAAACTTCCAGAAACAATATTAGATTTGTTAGATAAATCCGCAATCATTTCTCCCTTTTCAGTTGTAACAACTTTTGCGGTTTCCGCCTTGTCAAAAACAAGAGCAAATAAATGGTAATTATAATCAATTCCTAGCCATCTAAAATTTCCATCAAAATTATCATCTTTTGCTACAGAAATAAATTTTGAATCCTTAGCATAAGTCACGAATTGACGGACTTGACCGTTAGAATCTTTATGCTCTTTCGCAGTAAATATAAATTGAAAACGATATGGAGTTTGAGATTCAAATTTATATTTAAACTTTCCATTTGGCTGTGAAGTTAAAGTTAGATTAACTCCATATTGAGAGTTAGAAAGCTTAATTAAGTTATTAGAATTCTCTGTTTGAGTTAATATCAATTCAACTGGACCATTATCTAAAATCAATTTAATTTTTAAAGAAGCAAGAAGACCTGAAGATTGAGCAAGATTTTGAGTTGAATCAGATGTAGTCGCATTTAAAAACGAAAGTCCATTTGTAAATTCAAGTTTAGAAATATCAGATACAAGCTCTAGCGTTGAAATTGAAGTGGTCTCTTCTACTACTGTGGGTTCAACTTTTTTTGTTACCACCTCTGTCGCTGTTTCAGTTTTGCCTGGTAAGGTTGCTACAGTCGTCGGAGCCGCTTCTTTTTTTTCTATCTTAGATGAAAAATAATATTGCCAGCCAAATAGAACTAAACCCGATAATAGAACTGCCGTGAATGCACGTTTTTGATCAGAATTAAACATAGAACTCCCAAAAAAATTATTCTTCATCACCTGGAACGGGATCTACACCGCCAGAGGAAAAAGGATGACAACGTATAATACGGAGGAATGAATACCACAAAGCTAAGTGAAATGGAAACTTGTGAAAGCATTCTTTTGAGTAATGAGAACAAGTTGGATAAAAGCGACAGCGAGGGCCCAAAAGAGGTGAAATGAAAAGCTGATAAATTCGTATAAAAAAAATGGCAATAAATTTCATTTTTTAAATCGCTTGTTTTTTAAAAAAATAAAACAAATTTTTAATTAAAATACTTTCTAATTTCTTTTGATCCTCTTCCTTGGAAAAGCGCTGAACAACACATAAAAAATCAAAACCAGAAGTTCGAAAATTAGAATTTCTAAAACTCTCGCGTATTAAGCGTTTAAATCTATTTCGTGTAACAGAATTTGCAGTTTTTGAAGACACACTAATGCCTATTCGTGAAAAATCACAATTGTTTTTCTTATAATAAATCCGAATCATTTGGCCTTTAAAAACTAAGGAATCGACTTTTAAATTTGAAAAATCACGGGCCGATAAAAGTCTTAATTGCTTAGAAAAAGAATTATCGGCCACAGAAATTATTTTGTAGAAGAAGAAACTGTAAGTCTCTTTCTACCTCTAGCTCTTCTCGCTTTAATTACAAGCTTACCACCAGGAGATGCCATTCTTTTTAAAAAACCATGAATTCTTAATCTTTTAAGTTTCTTTGGTTGCCAAGTTCTTTTACTCATAACGCTATCCTCATAACAATATCTAAATGAATGCATATGATTATATTTACTTGTTTAAAAGGTCAATCTAAAACAATCTGCGTTATTTGTAAGAAAATGTGAATAAGTCATTTATTGCGAGAGATTTTGGGCCGTGCTACATATTTGGAGCTTTTAAAACACACACAAAAAGGTAAAAACCAATCATGGTACAAGAATTCCCATTCGAACACTTTATAAAGTTGCAAAACGTATCAGAAAGCCTCCAGAAATCAAAAGAAGCTGACCAAAACCTCTCTGATATTGAAGAACTTGACAATATTAATGTTGAAATTTTGAATCACCTTAAAACTATCGTGCCAGAATTAAAGTTTAATACTTATTTTAATGGGAATCTAAAACTAGTTTCAATTAATGATTCAATTGCAAAGTTTGAATTTAAAACTCCTTTTTTATTAAAATCCGCAATTATCTATAAGGATGATATCGCAAGAGCACTTAAAAATGTGCTCGGTAAGACATTTCAAGTCGAAATGCACACTAATGAAGATACCAATTTTGATGAAGTCCCTCTTTTTAAAGATGAAAAGCCAAAAACCGTGTCAGAAAATAAATTCACTCTAAATCTTTCACCGACAAAAACTGACTTGAAGGCCAGCGCCCATGCTCAATATATAGAGCATATGAACCCAACAAAAACTGGAATCATTATCGATAGTGACAAAACTTTTGAAAATTTCATCGTTGGACCAACTAATAACATGGCCCAAGCTGCTGCAAGAGCGGTTGCTGAAAAACCAGGCAAATCTGGAAAGTATCCATCATTATATATCCATAGTAATTCCGGCCTTGGAAAAACTCACTTACTTCATGCCGTTGCCAATGAAATTAATGAACGCTATCCAGAGCTCACAATCTGTTTAATCACGGCCCGAGATTTTATGGATGAAATGATTCAATTAATGCAAAAAAATAGAATTAATGAATTCGTAAAAAAATATAGTGAGAAAATAGATGTTCTAATGATTGATGACATTCATGGATTAAAAGGAAAAGAAGGAACACAAGATCAATTTTTTCACGTTTTCAATGAAATGCATAATAAAGGAAAGCAATTAATTTTTACTTCTGATAAAAGGCCAAAAGAAATTGATGGTATTCCTGAACGTATTAAATCTAGACTGGCTCAAGGGTTAGTTGTCGATATACAGCCACCAGATCTTGAGACAAGAATTGCTATTTTAAGAAAGAAAATGGAATCGCTTGATCTCTATGTCACGGAAGATGTACTAGCGCTTATTGCTAGTAAAATTAAGACGAATATTAGGGAGCTAGAAGGCTCATTAGTTAAATTAAAGGCCGTCTCAGAGCTTATGAATGTGGAAATTGAAGTTGATTTAGTGAAAGATCAGCTGATGTTTTCAAACGATGAAGAAGATGGTGTCGTCACTATTGATCAAATCGCAAAGGCCGTGGCTCAATATTTTAAAATTCATTTAACCGATATGAAATCTAAAGGCAGAAATAAAGATCTAACTAATGCTCGTCATATCGCCATGTATTTATCTAGAGTTGTTGCAAATGCAAAACAACAAGAAATTGGGGAATATTTCGGAGGACGAGATCATACTTCAGTTATTCATGCAGTTGAGAAAATTAAACAAAGAATTAAAGTTGAAACAACTCTCTCAAAAGATATCTGCGCCATTGAGGCAAATTTATAAAGTTATCCACAATTTTATCCACATACTTATCCACATAAAAAGCGGACTTTTTGTGGATAAGTTTGGCATTTTTTAAGACAGGCCAAAAAAGAGTAATTTATCCACATTATCCACATACTAGTTATCCACAATGTGAATAACTTTGTGGATAAAATCTTAAAAAATGGGACTGAGTTATTTCCTATATTAAGTTATCCACAAGGCCTGTGGAAAGAGTGTGAATAACTCCGAAAAAATGACCTGTAGAATTTGAATATGCGACAAAAGTAAGCACAATAGGCATAAGTTATTCAAAGTTATTCATCAATTAAAATATTCTATCTATTTGAAATAAAAAAGAAAATATATCTTTTACACTTATCCACACTATAATAATAATAGTATTAATAATTAATATATATATAAGCAATGTTCCTAGAATTAGTTTGCAAATTATACTAGAGTTTTAAAATGCGAATAAATATATCTGTAAATGAATTAAAAGATTCACTCAATAAAGTTTTAAGTGTTGTTGATAAAAAAAATACAAGACTAATTTTAAATTTTATCCAACTAGAGGCTTTTGATAATTATATTGAATTAACAGCAACTGATTTAGAAGTTTCTGCTAAAATAAAACTTAACTGTAATGTGGAAAAGCCTGGCATTATTTGTGTAAATGCTAAAAATATATTTGATATAATAAAAGAACTTCCAGATAAATTTGTTCATATAGAATCAGATCTATCAAACAATAATTTAAAAATTTGTTGTGAAAATATAAATTTCACATTACTAATTTTTACTAATGAGGAATTTCCTAAATTACAATTTAAATCAATTGCTAATGAGTTTAAACTAAATTCAAATCAGATACTTGAAATAATAAATAAAACATCACATGCCATCTCAAATGATGAAACAAGAATATTTTTAAATGGAATATTTTTACAAGAAGTAGATAATAAATTAAGAACTGTTGCTACTGATGGATATCGATTGGCCTTAATAGAAGAGAATCTAGAAAAGTCTCAAGTTGAAGCACTCGTAAACGGAATCATTATTCCTAAAAAAGGTGTGCTTGAGCTAAAAAAAATTGTCGATAGTTATCCTGGATTAGATATTCAAATATCAGTAGATGAATCATTTATTTATTTAAATGCGAATGATACTTACTTTTTGGCCATTCGATTAATTGCTAAAGAATATTTAAAATATCAGGCAGTAATCCCTAAAAAAACAAATTTTCATGCAGATATTGATAAAAATGCGTTTTTAAATGCAGTAAAACGCATAAAAATAATGGCCAATGAAAGATCAAATGGAGTTAAAGTAACACTTTTTGAAAATGAATTATTGGTAGCAGCTAATCATCCATCACTTGGAGATGCACAAGAAAAATTTTCAATAAGATATTCTGGAAAAGAATTTGAGATTGGATTTAATGCAAAATTTTTAATTGAAACACTTTCAGTAATTGGAGATGATGAAATTCGCATGGAGTTTAATAACGAATTGTCTCCAGTCGTAGTAAAATCCCTAAAAACTCCTAACTTCTTAAGTATTGTTATGCCTCTTAAGCTATGAGTTTAAAGATCCATAGACTTCAAGTAATAAATTTTAGAAATTTAAATAACGACATTATCAGTTTTACAGATGGTATTAATTGCATACTAGGTGAAAATGGCAATGGTAAGACAAATATATTAGAAGCAGTAAATGTACTCGCTACTAAAAAATCCTTTCGTAAAAATTCAGGTTTTCCACAATTTTTAAGTATTGATGGTGAAAAACCTGAAATAATATTTTCATCAATATTTACAAATGAAGATAAAGAAAAAATTTCTTATTCATCTAAAATGACAAGCGAAAATTCATTTTGGTCTGTAAATGGAAGTCCAGTTAAAAAAAAATTAGATATTAAAACGGTATTTATTAACCCATTTGATTCTTATGGATTCCATAATAATTCAAGCGATAGAAGAGAGTGGATAGATTTTTTTATTTCTCAGCTGGATGAAGGCTATAAAAGAAGTCTAAAAAAATATCAACAAACTCTTAGATTTAGAAATACTTTGCTTTCAAAAAGGCCATCAAAATTTAAAGAGCAAATTAATGCAATTGATGAAGAATTTTCGATTTTAAGCTCTTATTTAACTGAAAAAAGAATTGATTTTTTAAAAGAAATTGAAAGTTATACAGAAAGTACCTTTCAAATGATTTTTTCAGAGAAACATTCACTAAAAATAAAACTGGATTCTAAGATTTTAGGAATGTCATCTACAAATATAAATAAAATGCTTAAAAATAACCTTGAAATTGACATTGAACGAGGTGTAACGAGCTATGGCCCGCATAAAGATGACTATGTGCTTCTCTTTGATGGATTAAATTCCTTCGATTTCTGTTCTTTAGGCCAACAAAAAATGTCTTATTTAAGCCTCTTATTTGCCTATATAGAGCTTTTTCGGTATAAATATATGTCCTACCCCATTGTGTTGATTGATGATGTTTCTGGAGAGCTAGATCAACATCGATGGCGAAGACTCGTTAAGTATTTAGAGGAAAGACCTTTTCAAGTTTTGATCACTACTGCTAACGAAAAATTTAAGGAAGAATTAGATCGGATAAATGGGGCAAACAAAATTTTCATAAAAAATGGCTCCGTTGTTCATTAAAAAAATATTTATACCTAAATGGAATTAAGGGAGCTTCAATTGGAAAATCACGAATCAATTTCGAAAGTTAATACCGAATACGGTTCAAATCAAATCAAAGTACTTGAAGGATTAGATGCTGTTAGAAAACGTCCCGGTATGTACATCGGTGATACTGGAATTAGAGGTCTTCATCACTGCGTTTACGAAATTGTCGACAACTCAGTCGATGAGGCTTTGGCCGGTTATTGTACTGACATAAACGTAGTAATCCATGTTGATAATTCAGTCTCTGTTACTGATAATGGTAGAGGAATTCCAACAGATATTCATCCAACAGAAGGAATTTCAGGTGCAGAGCTTGCGTATACAAAATTGCACGCAGGTGGAAAATTTAACGAAGAAGGTGGAGCCTATAAAGTTTCAGGTGGTTTACATGGAGTTGGTGCCGCAGTTGTAAATGCACTTTCAAAATGGGTTAAATTAGAAATTAAAAAACATGGGAAAGTGCATGAGTTGTATTTTGATCATGGAAAAGCGACAGATAAAATTAAAGAAATTGGAGTTCTAGAAAATCCAAAAGAAACAGGAACAAAGGTTACGTTTAAGCCTGATAATGAAATTTTTGAATTTCATGAATTCAATTATGATACACTTGCGAATCGATTTCGCGAAATGGCCTTTTTAAATCGCGGATTAAAAATTTCATTAAAAGATGAAAGAAGTGAAAAATCAGATCTATTTTATTTTGAAGGTGGAATTTCTGAATTCGTAAATTACTTAAACAGAGCTAAAACTCCGATACACAAAAAAGTAATTTATTTCGTACAAACAAAAGATGATTATGAAGCAGAAATTGCAATGCAATGGACGGATTCATATAATGAAGTAATTACCTCGTATGCCAATAATATCTCTACTCCAGAAGGTGGAACACATGTTTCTGGTTTCAAAACGGCCTTAACAAGAGTTTTAAACAACTATGCCAAGGATAATAATCTTCTGAAAAATATTAAAATCGCTTTAACTGGTGATGATATGCGAGAAGGTTTAACGGCCGTTGTTTCTGTTAAACTAAAAGAACCACAATTTGAAGGACAAACTAAATCAAAATTAGGTAACTCTGAAGTTGAAGGTATTGTTAACTCTCTTGTCGGTGAATCATTTAAAACTTTCTTAGAAGAAAATCCAGAAATTGGAAAAATGGTAATTAAAAAATCTGTCGATGCAGCAGCAGCGAGAGAAGCAGCAAGAAGAGCTCGTGAATTAACAAGACGTAAAAACGTTTTAGAATTTTCAGGTCTGCCTGGGAAAATGGCAGATTGCCAAGAATCAGATCCAGCTCAATGTGAACTATACATAGTCGAAGGGGACTCGGCCGGTGGATCGGCCAAGCAAGGACGTGATAGAAGGGTTCAAGCAGTATTGCCTCTAAAAGGTAAAATTTTAAATGTTGAAAAAGCACGTTATGAAAAAATGCTTGCTTCAGATGAGATTAAAAATTTTATTCAAGCAATTGGCACGGGAATTGGTAAAGACCAATTTAATATTGCAAAACTTCGCTATCATAAAATTGTTATCATGACCGATGCTGACGTCGATGGTTCTCACATCAGAACACTTCTTCTCACTCTACTTTACAGACAATTTCCAGAATTAATTGAGAAAGGATATATCTACATCGCCCAGCCACCTCTTTATAAATATAAAAAAGGTAAGATGGAGACATATTTAAAAGATGATAAACGTCTAGAAGAATACCTAATTAATAATGCTACTGATGATTCAAAAATTAGTATTGATGGAGTACTTGTTTCTGGAGAAACTGCAAAACAATTAATTAATAAAGAAAGTATGTATAGAAAAAATCTTTCATACTACGATACTCATTATGATTCAGATTTATTAAAGAAAATTATTGAAGACGGTGCTTTGCGCGCCGATGACATGTCTAATAAATCAAAAGTGGAAGAAGAAGTAAAAAAATTATTAGCACACTTTAAACCACTCGAAACTGAAACATTAAAACAATATTCAATTGCAATAGAAGAAGATCCAGATTCTAAAGCTTGTTCTTTGAGATTAGTTGTGAAAACGGCATCAAGAACAAAGAAATTTAAACTAAGTCCAGGGTTTATGCGTTCTCCAGAGTATGCTGATTTATTAAATAGTTATGATGGAATTAAAAAATACGCTAAAGCAGCTTTTAAGATAGAAAGAGAAAAAGATACGAGAGAGTTTTCTTCACTTACTCTATTTTCAGAATTTGTAATTCAAGATGGAAAGCAAGGAGCCTATATCCAACGCTATAAGGGGTTGGGTGAAATGAACCCTGAGCAACTTTGGGAAACGACAATGAATCCTGTAAATAGAACACTTCTACAGGTAAAAATTGACGATACTCTCGATGCTGATCAAGTTTTTACAGTTCTAATGGGTGATCAAGTTGAACCTCGACGTAAATTTGTTGAAGAAAATGCATTGAACGCAAGAAATCTAGACGTTTAAAATTTAATTTGTTGATAAGGTAAAAAAATATGTCAGAAGAAAATAATTCAATTAACCACGGAAATATTTCACCGGTAGTTATTCAAGATGAAATGAAAAATTGTTATCTTGACTATGCGATGTCGGTAATTGTTGGACGTGCTCTACCAGACGTACGCGATGGTATGAAGCCTGTTCACCGCCGCGTTCTATATGCGATGGATTCATTAAACAACTATCACAATAAACCATTTTTGAAATCAGCGAGAGTTGTTGGGGATATTATCGGTAAGTATCACCCACATGGTGACTCTGCTGTCTACGGTGCAATTGTTCGTCTTGCTCAAGATTTCTCAATGAGATACCCGTTAGTAGATGGTCAAGGGAACTTCGGTTCAATCGACGGCGATAGTGCAGCGGCAATGAGGTATACAGAGATCAGAATGAAGAAGATTTCTGAAGAAATGATGGCCGACCTTGAAAAAGAAACAGTTGATTGGCAACCAAACTATGATGACTCATTAGTTGAGCCAAGTGTACTTCCAACAAAAATTCCAAACTTATTAATTAATGGTTCGTCTGGTATTGCGGTTGGTATGGCAACAAATATTCCACCACATAATTTATCAGAAATTATGAAAGGACTTTTATTATTGGTTGATAATCCAACCACCACCACGATAGATGATTTAATGAAAGTGATACCAGGACCTGACTTCCCTACTGCTGGTGCAATTCATGGAACTGAAGGAATTCGTTCGGCCTATCACACTGGAAAAGGTGTCCTGCAAATTAGAGCAAAGATCGATGTAGAAAACAATTCTAAAAAAGATCGCGATTCAATCATCATTACAGAACTTCCATACCAAGTTAATAAAGCAAAATTAATTGAAAGAATTGCTGAGCTTGTAAATGAAAAAGAAATTACAGGTATCTCAGATATCCGCGACGAATCTTCAAGAGAAGGTATTCGTATTGTTATTGATTTGAAAAAAGGTGAAATTGCGACAGTAATTATTAATAAATTATACAAGGCAACTCCGCTTCAAACTTCATTTGGTATAATTTTCTTATCAATTGTTAACGGATCACCAAGAGTTCTGAACTTAAAAGACCAATTATTGTTTTTCATTGATCATAGAAGAGAAATCGTAATCAGAAGAACTGTATACGAGTTAAAGAAAGCAAAAGAGCGCGCTCATATTTTAGAAGGTCTAAAAATTGCAGTTGAAAATATCGATGCAATTGTTGAAATGATTAAAAAGTCTGAAGGACCTGTTCAAGCTAAAACAAATTTAATGGGTAAATACGCTCTATCTGAAATTCAAGCACAAGCAATTTTAGATATGAGACTACAACGCTTAACTGGTCTTGAGCGTGATAAAATTATTAAAGATTATAACGAAATTATGAAAGAGATTGCTCGCTTAGAGGGAATTTTGAGTAGTGATGAATTAATTACTGGAATTATTAGAACAGAATTCCAAGAAGTTTTAGAAAACTTTGGTGATAAGAGAAGAACTGAAATCATTGCTAAAGCAGATGAAATTCAGATGGAAGATTTAGTAAAAGAAGAAGATGTAATCGTTACAATCACTCATAAGGGTTATATTAAACGTATGGCAATGGATACGTATAAAACACAAAAGCGTGGAGGTACTGGTGTTAAAGGTGCTGACTCTGCTGATGATGATTTCTATACATCAATTTTTACGGCCAATACGCACTCTACTCTAATGTTCTTTACAACTAAGGGACAAGTATTCTCATTAAAGGTTTACAATATCCCTGAAGGTAACAGAACGACTAAAGGTAGAAACATTGTTAACTTAATTCAAGTTCCTCCAGGAGAATCAGTAAAAGAAATTTTATGTGTACCAGCAGATGTAACTGGAAAATTTCTAATGATTGCAACCGAGCGTGGGATTGTAAAAAAATCTGAATTTGAAGAATACAAAAATATTCGTCAAACAGGATTAACAGCAATCAAGATTGTTGAAGGTGATGCAGTATTATCTGTAAGAGTAACAGATGGAAATAAAGATGTTCTATTATGTTCTTCTTCTGGAAAGATAATTCGTTTTGCTGAAACCGATTGTCGTCCACTTGGCCGTGTCTCTCAAGGAGTAAAAGGAATTGAGCTGACAGAAGAAGAAAAAATTATCGGAATGGAAATTATCGATGATTCAGTTGAAATATTGTCTGTAACTGCGAATGGATATGGAAAACGTACTTCAGTATCAGAATACAGAAAACAATCTCGCGGTGGAAAAGGTATTCTTGCGATGAGATTAAATGAGAAGAATGGCGATATTATCGATATTAAACCAGTTACAGATAAAGATGATCTAATGATCATTTCTGATAAAGGGCAAGTTATCAGAACAAAGATTTCTGGAATTTCATTAATGGGTAGAACAACTCAAGGTGTTCGTCTAATTAAATTAAAAGAAGGCGAAAACGTTGTTGCGGTTGAAAAAATTATGGATCCAGATGAATTGGATGCGACGACTGGTGAAGTTAGTGATGCACCATCTACTTCAGAAGAATAGTAAAAGAAAAATAAGAAATCTGGTAGTGATGTTTGTCACTGCCGGATTTATTTTAGCCTGCGACTTCACCCCTCCAATCAATAGAAAAATTATTGATGCTCAAAATTTTATTACAAATCAAGAGTATAAAAAAGCGGCCGTCTTGTATGAAGAAATCTTAAAGAATAATCTAAAAAGAGATTTACGTATTAAGTTATCTTTTCAATTAGCAGAATTGTATTCAATTTATCTTGGCGACTATAAAAAAGCAGTTAATTACTATATTGAGGCGAAAGAACTAAGCGATAGTACTGTTTGGATTATAAAAATAGAAGAAAAGCTTGCTGAAATTCATTTTAGTTATTTAAAGAATTATGATGAGGCGGTTAAAGTGTTCAAGCGATTAGTTGCATTTGAGCCAAAATTGCAATCATTTGATAAATATCAATTTCAGATTGGCATGAGCTATTATTTTTTGCGTGAATATGAAAAGGCCTTAGAGCAATTTACTTCCATTCAGACAAACATCAATAATGAATATTTTATAAATTCTTTTTATCAAATTGGTTTAATTTATTATGAACGGCGAGAATTTAGTAAGGCGCTTTTTGTTTGGTCAGAATATATAAAACGAGAGACAAAAAAAGAGAATATAATGCAGGCAAAATTTTTGATTGCAAATATTTATGAATCAACTGACAACTTAAAAAGTGCTTATGATATTTACTATTCGTTACTTAGTGAATATCCAAATGCGGAAGTAATACAGGCCAGACTAAAATCACTTTATGATCGAAGAGTCGCGAGGAGAAGATAGTTGAAAATTGACCCAAAATGGGTGAAGGTTGTAGGCCTCGCTCTTAGCTTTCCTTCAACTATTTTTGTTTCGGCCTATTTGAGCATGAGCTTGCATCAAAATGGATATTTGAGTAAGATCCAGTCTGTCTTTTTATTTTTAGCTGTGGTGTTAAATTCCTTATTTATGATTGTTTATTATGCTTTTAAAAAAAATAAATCCTAAAAAATATCTTTTATATTCCACTGCGCTATTTTTGTTAAGTGCAGGCCTTTATAATAGCTTAGAGGAATTATTTTATAGTTTGATAATATTTATAGCGGTGATTTTAAATCAATTTATGCTTGTAAATAGCGTGGTTTCTTTGATTGAAAGCGTTAAAGGAAACGCAGAAGTAAATAAATCTAATGTAATTTTTAATTTTATTTTTAAAACAATACTGCTCATTACGGCCATAACTTTCGGTGTACATATTATGGGAAATAGGGTAATTATTCCCGTAATAATTTATATCTTTCAGATATTTGTACTCTATTTTTCAATTAATAGAGAAAATAGTTTAGGAAATTAAAATGAAACATTTGATTAAAATCTTATGCATGCTTATTCCGTCAATTTCTATGGCAAGCGATGGCTTTAACTGGGTTAATCTTGTATCTCAAAATGTTGGACTTGAGCATTTTTTTCATGAGAATCATATTCATCACTACACTCATGTTCCAACGTTTCTGTTGATTGGACTTTTTCTCGTTGTTATTGGACTAATTTATAGAGCAAAGACTTCAAATATTGAAAATGCAATTGTACCAGATAGAGGAATTACTTTAAGAAATATGGTGGAATTGTACGGTTCATTTATTTATGCTCAAGCAAAAGCTGTTCTTGGGGAAAAAGATGCAGAAAAGCATTATACCTATTTAGCAACAGTATTTATTTTGATTCTTCTTTCAAATATGATTGGATTAATTCCTGGTTTTTTACCTCCAACTGAAACAATTAATACAACATTACCATTTGGATTTTTAACATTCTTTTATTTTAACTATAAAGGTTGCAGAGAGCTTGGAACAATTAATTATTTAAAGCATTTTGCTGGTCCACTTTGGTACTTGGCGGTTCTAATTTTTCCAATAGAGATAATTTCAACTTGTATTAGACCAATTTCACTTTCACTCCGTTTATATGGAAATATGTTTGGTGATCACATGGTTCTTCAGACATTTTCAAATCTTGCGCCGGCAATTGTTCCAATAGTGTTTATGGTGCTTGGTTTGCTTGTTTGTTTCATTCAGGCTTACGTTTTTACAATGTTATCAATGGTGTATATTAGTTTGGCGACTGCTCATCACGATCATGGTGAACATCACGCTCATCACTAATAGAAACCAAAATTATTAACTTTTTACAGGAGACAGTTATGTCAAAGAAAATCCCAGTTATCTTAGCGTTCATTCTATTTGCTCTATTAGTATCTAGCCAAGTATTTGCTCAAACTCCAGGAGCTTCTACAGGTCTAACAGAAAAAGCTATTAAGTATATTGCTTACTTTTTCGCTCTAGGTATTGCTGTATATGGTGGTACACAAGCTCAATCTAAAGCAGCAGCTGTTGCTCTAGAAGGAATTGCAAGAAACCCAGCGGCTGCAGACAAGATTCAAACTCCAATGATTCTTGCTCTAGCTCTTATGGAATCACTTGTAATTTTCGCACTTATCTCTACATTCTTACTGTAATTTTTATTTCAAAAGTAAGTATAATAAGAGGGTCACGTAAGTGGCCCTTTTTTTTTGCAACTCGGGAGTAATTGATGATCCGACATGAAAGGCAGTTTAGTTCGTTTAAGTGGGTTGATCTGATTGAGCCAAAAAGAGAAGATTTAAAAAGCTTAAAAAATGAATTTAAGCTAATTGATCGAATTATTCTAAACTCAATGGACCCTGAGCATTTGCCGAAATACGAAAAACTAGGAAATGATCTCGTTTTATCATTAAGAGTGATAGATAAAAAAAAGCGTTTTCGATTGTTAAATATTCAAGAATTAACAACGAAGATAACAATTATAATAAAGGGCGATGTGCTTTTAACGATACATCGACTAGATCAAGATTTTTTACAGTCAATGCGATCAGATGAAACAATATCAGATCTAAGTCGTAATGATTTTTTAAAAAAGATTGTAAGTTCATCTATTAGAACGTTTGATGGATCAATTGCAGAGCTCGGAGAAAGGTCAGAAGGATTTGAAGATCAAGTCTTTAAAGATTTTAATAATAAATTAATATTTAAAGAAGGGTATGTTCTAAAGAGAACCGCCTCTGCCTATAAAAAAATAATGAAGTTTTATAGTGAAATGTTTTCTTATATGAGCAATGAGCCAGAATATCAGTGGCGCGATTATCATGCAGAAAAAGAATATACTGATCGTCAGCTTTTTTATGTAGATGATATACAAGAAAATATTAATGGTCTTCTAGCATTACATTTGTCGGTAGTATCAAATCGAACGAACGAGGAATCTTTAAAAACAAATGAAGTCATGAGAATTTTAACAGTGCTATCTTTGTTTTTTCTACCGCTCAATTTCTTGGCCGGTGTTTATGGAATGAACTTTCATAATATGCCTGAATTAAATCATCCTTATGGCTACTTTATAATTTTAGTTATTATGTTTTTAATATCTATCGGTATTTTTTTATGGCTACATAAAAAGGGGTGGATTCATCGGACCGATTTATAAATTGTTATTGGGATGGAGAAATTAAAATCGAGACAAGAAAATGCTGGCCGCATTTGCAGCATTTAGGTGTGCAACGCTTGCATTAATTGGAATATATAAAATGTGATCACAGAAGTTAAGAATTTCCTGGTCAATACCATGTCCTTCACTTCCAATAATTAATACTGATTTTTTAGGATATCTAAAATGAGTGAAGTCACTTGCTGATTGGATGTTAGCTGTTCCGATGATTGAGTATCCGAGTTTTTTCAGTATTCCGAGATCTGAAATTAGATTTATTGATTGGTAAGACTTCATAGAAAAAATATTTCCCATTGATACTCTGATTGATCGACGCAAATATGGTGAGCAGGTTTTTGAATCAAAGATGAGAGAGTTTACATTGAAGGCCGCTGCAGAGCGGACGATGCTACCAACATTTTCAGGAGAAGTAAGACCATTTAATAAAATAATTTTATCATCAAGAGCATCGAGATTAAAAAAAGCAGGATGTTTAAAAAGAGAAATCATGTCATACTCTGTTTTAAAGCCAGAAATTTTATTTAACACTTCCCTACTGCAAACAAAAATATTTTCTCCTGAAAGGCCGTGTCGTTGTTGGGCCTCTTTTAGACATAATATTTTTTGAATGTGAATATTATTGTGAATAAGTTTTAAATATATTTTTTCACTTTCGCAGAGACATAAGTTTTTCTTTAAAAGAGTCGCCTCTTTTAATGTAATAAATTCTTCTATTTTTTTGTCAGATGCATCGTCAATATAGATCATGTATTAAGTATCTTTTTTAAAAATTTACCAGTGTGCGAGTTTTTATTTTTAGAAACATCTTCTGGAGTTCCTGTTGCAATAATTTCACCACCTCTAAAGCCGCCTTCTGGCCCCATATCAACAACCCAATCTGACGCTTTTAAAATGTCGAGATTGTGCTCAATGACGAGCAAGGTATTTCCTTGATCGACAAGTTGCAAGAGTGCACTGAGAAGAATTTTAATATCTTGAAAATGAAGACCGGTTGTAGGCTCATCGAGTACATATAGGGTGTGACCCTTGGTGCGCTTAGAAAGTTCGCGTGAAAGCTTAAGTCGTTGAGCCTCTCCACCTGAGAGTGTTGTTGCGGGCTGGCCAAGTTTCATATAGCCAAGACCGACGGATTTTAATGTTTCGAGCGTTCTAGATATTTTGGGATGGCTCTTAAAAAAATCAGCCCCTTCTTCAATGGACAAATCTAAAATTTCAGAAATATTTTTACCTTTATATAGCACTGACAATGTCTCTGCATTGTAACGAGTGCCATTGCATTCGCTGCAGGTTATATAAACATCGGGTAAAAAATGCATTTCTATTTTTTTTACGCCATTACCTTCACAGTCTTCACATCTTCCACCTTTTACGTTGAATGAAAATCTTCCTGGCCGATAGCCTCGAAGCTTTGACTCTGAAGTTGCAGAAAAAATATTTCTGATTTCGTCAAAGAGTCCGGTATAGGTTGCAGGATTTGAATGCGGTGTTCGGCCAATTGGAGATTGATCAAGCTCGATAACAGATTTTATTTCATCAACACCAACAATAGATTTGAAATTGGTCTTTTGGTAAAGAATTTTATTACTTGAATTTGCAAGTTGCATTTTAATCGCTGGAACCAAGATGCGATGGACAAGTGTAGATTTCCCAGAGCCAGAAACTCCAGAAATTGAAATAAGCCCTCCAAGAGGAAGTGTGAAATCAAGATTTTTAATATTGTGCTCGTTTGCACCTTTTAGATTAATGAACTTGGTAAATTTTTTCCTTACTTTGGGAACTTCAATTTTTTCTTGTTGAGAAAGAAATTTAGCCGTGAGTGATTTTTTATTTTTTAAAAGTTCTTTTATATTTCCATGGGCAACAATTTCTCCGCCATAAATTCCAGCTCCTGGGCCCATGTCAATGACATAATCTGCCTCAAGCATTGTTTCTTCGTCATGCTCTACAACCAAAACAGTGTTTCCAAGGTCTCGCAAATTTTTTAATGTTTCGATTAGTTTCAAATTATCACGTTGGTGGAGTCCAATACTTGGTTCATCAAGAACGTATAGAACACCAGAGAGAGCAGATCCGATTTGAGTTGCAAGTCGAATCCGTTGGGATTCTCCACCCGACAGAGTCATTGCACCTCTGTTTAAGCTAAGATAATCAAGACCGACATCAATTAAAAAGCGCAGACGCGAAACAATTTCCTTAAGTAGTTTCTCTGCGATAATTTTCTTCTCACCCTCTAGTTTTATAGAGGTGAGATAGCGGTAGCAATCTCCAACAGAAAGAGTACATAGGTCCATAATATTTTTATCACCAATAAATGTAGAGAGTGCGACCTTGTTAAGTCTTAGGCCGTGACAACTTGGACAGGTTTTTATATTCATGTATTTTTCAAGCTCAACTCTTACTTTGTCTGATGCCGATTCGAGAAATTTTTTTTCTAGCCAGTTGGTGATTCCTGGAAATGGTTTTGAAAATTCAAAATGCGAATTTTCAGAGGTAAACGCGTAGGTATAAACCTTTTCAGATCCATAAAAAAGTAGGTCTTTAAATTTTTTTGGCAATTTTTTATACGGAACACTGATATCAATTTTTTCTTCTTTTGCTACACAGTTTACCATGTTTGGTAAAAAAGAATTGCGCTTAGAAAGTGGAAGCACGGCCCCTTCTAAAAGTGGTAGGTTTTCATCAAAAATAATAAGGTCTAGATCAAATGTTTTAGTTTCACCAAGACCATTGCAGTCTTCACATGCGCCAATTGGTGAGTTAAAAGAAAATAGTCGCGGTTCAAGTTCTGGATAAATAGTTTCACCATCGGTGGATTTATTGTGTTCAGAAAATGCAAGTGAGCCAGACTCATCAAAAAGCACAAGAACGTCGCCACTAGAAAGTTTATAGGCGTACTCAATTGAATCTGAAAGACGTTTATCAATATCAGGTTTGAGAATTATTCGATCTATAATGATTTCTAGAAAGTACTCCCCTTTTGGTATTTTTACGGTGTCTTCCAAAGAAATAAATTCACCATTTAGTCTTGCCTTTGTTAGGCCCATTGAAAGATATTTAGCAACAACATCTTTAAATTTAAAGTTTGGATTAAACTTAACAGGAGAAAGAATTTGAATTTTTGCTTTATCGTGGAGTTTTAAAATTTCCTTTACTACTTGGGTAGCAGAATAACGACGGACTTCTTTTTTGGTAATTGGATCATATAAAGTTCCTATTCTTGCGTATAAAACACGTAGATAATCATATATCTCTGTTGTTGTTCCAACTGTCGATCTTGGGTTTTTTGAAGATGTTTTTTGATCAATTGCAATCGATGGAGACAAGCCAGTGATTGATTCTACATCAGGAGGCTGGTGCTGCCCTAAAAATTGTCTTGCGTAACTTGAAAGAGATTCTATATATCTTCTTTGACCTTCTACATAAATAGTATCGAAGGCCAGCGAAGATTTTCCAGACCCCGATGGGCCAGTAATAACAGTCAGTGTATTTTTAGGAATTGCAATCGAAACATCTTTTAAGTTGTGTACTCTTGCCTTTTGAACATTTATCTCGTTTATTGACATAGCTTTATCCGTAGTGCCTCTTGGAATAAATAAACCATTCCGCTTATATTAGAGGAATTTTTACCATATAAATTAAAGGCCGTACCATGGTCAACACTTAGACGTAAAAAAGGTAGTCCAAATGTAATATTTAGGCCGATCACTCCGTTCTCACTTTTAAACCGAGAAAGCGCCTGATCATGGTAAGAGTAAACAAACAATTGGTTTTTATGCAGGTTTTGGTAAAAATGCAGAGTATCCCCAGGTAAGGGGCCTATGATTTTATACTGTTTAGGCAGTAGTAACTTTAATTCTTCAGAACCGATTAGTCCATTTTCCCCTGCGTGAGGGTTCACTCCGGCATAGTAAATTTCATCAAGCGGAGAAAAGTATTTTAAAAAACCATCAATCGCAATATTAATTTTTTTCAAAATTAAATCAGTTGTGATGACAGTTGGAACAGAAGATAAAGGGATATGGTCGGTAACTAATAAGATATTTGTGTTTGGTGATTTAAATACCATTGGAAAAAAATTGTTTTTATAAAAATGTCTAAAAAATTCAGTGTAGCCATTTAGAGAAATACCATCGAGAACAAACTGATCTTTAGAGCTCGGCAGAGTGACTAACACATCTTCTTCCTTGCACTCTTTCATTGCCAGCAACAAAGAATCAACGGTCTGATTAATTTTTTTTTCTATAAATCTAATATTAATTTCTTTTAGATAAGAAGCGGAGACTTTTAAAAATGCCAAGTTTTTCTTTAATGCAGATTCATAAACAAATAAAACAATTTTTTTTTGCTCTTCTTTTGTTAAGAGAATAACCGACTTTAAAAAAACTTCAAGGCCAATTCCATTTTCATGGCCTGAGCAAATATAGATCATAGAGATATTTTAATGAAGTGTTTATTTCGATCTCGTTGGAGCCACAGGGCCAATTCAACTCGAGAAATTTTTTCAAATATTTCGTTGTGGATTCGCTCTTTTTCGGCTGCGTATTTTTCTGTTTCGACAAGATCTTTCTTTTGAATGAAGAAAACGTGGTAAGCATTGTTATAATAAATTAATTCAGTCAATGCACCTTCGTTCGTATTTTTTAATAAAGACTTGAGGTCTGGGTTTAGGCCCTCTTCGGTCAAATCATCTAGATTTGTTACAACGAGATCAGAGAAGTTTTCAGGGATAATGTTTTTCTGGCGATAAGTTATGACGGAATTAGAAAACTCATTTTTATTTAATGGTGATTTGAAATCTCGAGGGAGTGAGTAGTCAATAAGCGTATACTTAATATTTAAGCGTGCATCTTTAGAATTTTTTTTGATAAATTCATTTTTGATTTCTTGTTCTGATACCGTAATAAGTGGATGGATTACTTTGTTGATAAAATAACTGTACTCCATTGCCTCACGAAGTGCTTCAAAATATTCATCATAGCTGATTCCTTGAGTCTTTAAAAAACCCATCAGTTGTTCACGATTAACATTCAATCGTTTCTCGTTAGACTTTACTTGAGATTCAACTTGATCATCACTTACTGGAAATCCAAGTTCATTAAGTTTTGATCTAATTAGAAATTTATTGATTGATAGTTCTAAATATTCTTCGTTGGTGAAGCTTGCTTTGTCATAAATCATTGGAGCGACATTTTTTTTAATTGCAAGGCTTTTACTCATTCTTTCAATTTGAGAAAAAGTGAGGATATTGTCGTCAACGATGGCAACAATTTTATCTAAAAGTTTTGCATTTGCATTGAAATTTAAAATAAGAAAAAGTATTAAAAAAGAGAGTTTCATATTTATCCCTGGCCCTTAAATTAATTTAAGGACTAGGGTAAAATATTCTTTATGGCATAACAAGTCGCAAGCGGTAATTACTTCAAAAGATCTTTATTAATTTTTACTTGTGCGTTTTTTCTTAGGTCTGCAAAATAGGCTTCAAGTATTTTGTCACGTTTTTGGTCGTAAACAATCTTTTTATATAGTGCAGGATCGACGTCTTTCCATTCGTTTACCGCCATTACTTTAATAATATGGTAACCAAATTGAGTTCTGATTGGGCTTGATATAAAGCCGGGCTTCTTGCCATTGATTGCTGCAAAATATTCAGGCGCAAGTTTTACAGCTGGTTGAAAACCGAGATCTCCACCAGATGGTGCTGTCGAGCTTTGAGAATATTTATTTGCAAGTTCTGGCCATGATTGTGGTTTACCCTGAAGCTCTTTATAAACTTCAAGTGCTTTTTTCATGGCCTCTTCAACTTCTTCTTTTTGAGGAACAACTCTTACTCTAAATAAGATATGTGCTGTTCTGTATTCTTTATGAGTCGAATAATAGCTTTTTGCTTCGTCGTCTGTGACCAAAATCCCTTGAAGTTTTTTTTCTAAATCTTTTGAGATTTGAGCGTGGTATAATACATCTTCCATTTTCGCCTTAACGATTGGATCTTGCTCGAGTTTTCCTTCGTAGGCCTTTTTAACTCCGATTTCTCTATTGATTAAATCCAGTAACACTTTCTCTCTCGTTACAACTTTATCAGAAACAAAAAGCATATTTTGTTCGAAGGCCTGTTCAAGTTGGCCACGTTTTATTTCTGTTCCATTGACGGTCGCAACAACGGCATTTACATCAATTGCTGGCTTTACTTCCTTTGCTTTTTCTTGTGCAAGGCCATTTAGTGAGATTAGACAAGTGGCGATTGTAAGTAGACTTAATTTTTTCATTTGTTATTCCTTAACATCAAATCTTCATAGTTCTTATATAGATATGATAACAGAAATTTTTTTTTGCACACAGAAAAACAGATGTTTGGTTAAAATTTCTGCGCTAGATCGCTTGCAATCTTGAGTAATTCACTCTGATTAATTGTGACTTTGTGGGTGTAGATGACACGATAATCTGGAGTAAATTTATATACTTTAGGGTGTGATAAGAAGAAGCTAACGATTTTATCTCGAAGAATAATATTTTCATTAAGTAGTGATTGATCAAATTTTAATGTGAGTGTTTGATTAGAAAGATGTAAAGATTTAAGGCCTAGAGATTGGAGTGTGATCCTTGTTTGCAGGACAATAAATAAGTTTGAAAGTTCGATTGAGAATGGGCCATAAATATCCTCAAGTTCACTTTGAATAATCATCAATCCATCAAGACCATCGCAATTTGATAGGCGCTTATACTGCTTTAAGCGCTCACTTGGATTTGAAATATAGTTGTTGGGAATGAAGGCCGGAAATGGAGTTAATATTTCAATATCTTTTTTAACGAGACGTCGCTCACCTTTTATTTCGTTAATTGCATCTTTCAAAAGCTCCATATAAAGCTCAAGTCCAACGGCCTCGATGTGACCAGATTGGGAAGCACCTAAGATATCACCAGCGCCACGTATTTCAAGATCAACGGAGGCAATGTTAAAACCAGAACCCATCTCTGCATAAGTTTGTAGCGCATGCAATCTCTTTGTTGCAATTGTTGAAATTTCCCGAGTTGCAGGAATGACAAAATAGGCATAGGCCTTTTTGTCGGATCGACCAATTCGCCCCCGCAATTGATGGAGTTGAGAAAGACCAAAAGTATCAGCACGATCAATGATCATTGTGTTTGCATTTGGTATATCAATCCCAGATTCAATAATTGTCGTGGAAACGAGAATTTGAAAATTTCCTCGATAGAAATCATTAATTTTATCTTCGAGTTCTTTTTCTGTCATTTGTCCGTGGGCAAATGAAATTTTAGCATCAGGGGCCAATTCTCTTATGCGTGCAGTGTATTCTTCAATATCCTGTACCTTGTTATGAACGATAAAGACTTGTCCTCCGCGCTTAAGCTCTTTTAAAATAGCAGTTTGAATTGTTAATTCATCCTCTTTTATAACGTAGGTTTTTATAGATTGACGCTTGGGAGGCGCTGTTTTTATAAGAGATAAATCACGTAGACCTAAAAAAGCAAATTGTAGAGTTCGTGGAATTGGAGTTGCGGTCAGAGTTAAAAAATCGACCGAAGATTTCATTAGCTTTAATTTTTCTTTGTGCTGAACTCCAAAGCGCTGCTCTTCGTCTACGATAACTAGTCCTAAGTCTTTAAACTTCAATTTGTCTGTTAAAATTTTATGGGTTCCGATTAAAATGTCGATATCTCCTCGCTCTGCTCGTTCCAAAATTTCTTTTGATTCTTTTGCAGATTTGAATCGTGAAATAAACTCAATTTTTATTGGAAAATCTTTGAAGCGTTTGCTGAAAGTATTGTAATGTTGGAGCGCGAGGATTGTTGTTGGCACCAAAACCGCAACTTGCTTTTGATCTTCAACGGCCTTAAATGCAGCTCGCATTGCGACTTCTGTTTTACCAAAACCAACGTCTCCACAAACAAGATGATCCATTGGAAGTGCTTTTTGCATAGAAGAAAGAACATCATCAATGGCCCTTTTTTGATCGGGAGTTTCTTCAAAAGGAAAAAGAAGTTCAAACTCACGATAAAGGTGATCGGGAGGTGAAAAAGCATACGCTTTTGAAATCTGTCTTTCGGCCTGTAATTTTATCAAATCAAAGGCCAATTCTTTAGCAGAGGCCCTTGCCTTCGTTTTTAAAGCGACAAATTTATTGGTGCGAAGTGAATCGGCCTTAAGTTTCGCTGCCGCATCCGCATGTTTTTGAATTAAATTTAGCTTATAGACAGGAACATAGACTTTATCATCTTCTGCATACTTTAAGATTAGAAAATCTGATTTGTCTCCACCAATTTCAAGAGATTCAAGCCCTAGGTATTCACCAACACCAAAATCAGAGTGGATAACGTAATCACCGATTTTTAAAGTTGCAAGTTGCTCAGCGAATAGATCGAGATCAACTTTTTTGTGCTGTTCGATTTTTTTTTGTTTGTTGGCAAAAAGATCAGCAGTGGCAAGCACAAGAGTTTTTTCGGCGGCGTAAAAAAATCCCTCTTCAATTTGTTCCTCAATATAATGGATACGTCCTAGGAGGTCTGGCCCATAATCTTGAAGTGATATAAGGTGTTTAATTTCATCGTGAGAGACTGCATTGTTGGATGAAATTAAAATTTTTCCATCATACAAAAACTGCTTTCCGATTAATTTTAAAACGCCCTCAATATATTCATGCTTTAAAAGGCCAGGATTTAAAAATTGATTAAAGTACATTTTTGTTGGAATAAGTTTTAGATCTATACTTGATATTAAATTTTTTTCCGCGCCGATAAGGTTGAGTTGGTCGACTTGAATCGTGTTAAAAGAATCAAGGTTAAGAAAGAAATTAAAATCGTAAAGTCGATCGGGCCCAGGCAAAATACAATCTGAATTCGCGTCTTGTTCAGATTGATCGAATTCAAACCGCAAAAGTTCTCTAAAGTCTAAAAAGTCCCGCTTGAGAGATTCGGCATTAACCAGAGTGGTTCTAAAGTTAAATTCGTTTAAATAGTCAAAAAGATTGATTGGATCTTTAAAAAAAAGCGGAAGAAAGGCGGTGTAGTTTTCAAAGAGCATTCCATCAGTAAGTTTTTGGAAAATTGCTTTTCTATTTTCAAATTTATTTTTTGCGCTTGGCCCGAACTGAGGAATATTTTCTCGCAAGTTTAAACTATAGCTTGAGTCGGTAAGAATTCCGGGGTTTGGAATAATTGTAACGAGGTGGACTTCTTCATCGTTAATCGTTCTTTGGTTATTTGGATCGATTCGGTGAATTTTTTCGATTAGATCGTCAAAAAAAGAAAGTCTTACTGGGTCTTGGCCGACGGGATAAATATCAAATATGTGGCCCTTTATTGCGAAAGTCCCTGGTTCCTCTGTACTACTTGAACGTGAGTAACCCAATGCAACTAATTTCTTTTGAAGCATCTCAAAAGAAATGATGTCATCTGGCCTTAATTCTAACTGATTTTCTAAAAAAAATTTTTTTGGGGGATTTTTAAAAGAAGCACCTTCTATAGATGTGATTAAAATGAATGGACGTTCAATTTTTTTAAGTAAAATAATTCTATTTAAGGTTCCAAATCGGTCATAGAGATTTTTTTCAAAAGCAAAGACACCAGAATATGGTGAAGCATCGATCCCTGGGAAGAATAAAATTTCAATATCTTTGATATAGGATTTTAGTTTTTCATAAAATTCTTCGGCCTCATCGTTGGTACTTAGGATAAAAAGATTTGATTTTTTGGAAAAAAAATTCGCACTTTCTTTTTTGAAGCAACTGAGGGCGAAAAGTAGTTGGTCAAAGTTTAGTCCGGAGATGTGAACACTCGGTTGGCCACTCGATTCGAGATCAAAAATTTTATGAAGCAGTGAGGCAAATAAATTCATAATATATTCAACGCGCAACTCAAAAAACAAACTATTTCCAAGATATTATATTTTCATGTAATCTAAGGAAACTAAAAAATGTATTTTAAAATTGGAGTATTAGAAGATGTCGTCATTAAATCTAGACGTCTACATGCCTATCGTAATTTTAATTTCTCTTGCTCTCCTCGTGGCGGGTGGAGCAATGATGTTTGGGAAGCTGTTGCGACCTCACAACCCAACCGAGCTGAAAGTTACAGCATACGAATGTGGTGAAGCTCCAGTAGGTACGGCGTGGTCAAATTTTAACGTAAGATTTTATGTCGTAGCACTTATTTTTATTATATTCGATGTTGAAAGTGCACTTATGTTTCCCGTTGCAACCGTCTTTAGCAAGTTTAATTCAATTGGAATGGGCGGAACGCTTTTAATTTCTATATTGATTTTTGTTTTAATTTTAGTTGCGGGATTAGTTTATTGTTGGAAAAAAGGCGATCTTGATTGGGTAAGAAGTTTTAGTGTTCAAAAAACAAATTTAAAAGAGAAAAAATAAAACTTAGGGATTAGGGATTATAGATGAATTCAACCATAGTAACATATTTATCACAGTCGAAAGAATTTGTTCTCATTTCCAATTGGTTTTCAGATCTTTTTGGTTTTTCGGCCGAGTCTTTCGTTGCATTTTGTATTTTTCTAATTGTTGCATTAATTCTTGTTGGGTTTGCAGCAACTGTTGGTGGTCTTGGAACCTATGCTGAAAGAAAAATTTCTGCTGACATTCAAATGCGACAAGGGCCAAACAGAGTTGGGCCTTATGGAATTTTGCAGTTTTTAGCAGACGGTGTGAAGTTAATAATGAAGGAAGATATTATTCCTCTTCAGGTTGATAAGTTTACGTTTTATATTGCACCTGTTTTGTGCCTTGTGGGTGTATTTGCTGCGCTTGCAATTTTTCCAGTGTCGAGTGGCTTTATTTTAACTGATTTGAATGTGGGAATTTTTTATTTGCTAGGTATTACGTCACTTGTTGGTGTTGGAGTATTTTTGGGCGGGTATTCTTCTAACTCAAAATGGTCGATGCTCGGAGGAATGAGAGGTGCTTCACAAATTATTTCGTATGAAATACCTGTAACCATCACAATATTATCAATCGTACTTTTGGCCGGTGGTCTTTCGATGGGGGCACTTGTTGAGTCGCAAGGTGGAGCGCCTCAAAATTGGAACTTATTTCACAATCCATTCACTTTTGTTGGTTTTTTTATCTATTTTATTGCGGCACTTGCAGAAACAAACAGAGCACCATTTGATTTGCCAGAAGCAGAATCAGAGCTTGTATCTGGTTATCATACAGAATATTCAGGGATGAGATTTGGATTTTTTGCTCTTGCTGAGTATATCGAAGTTTTAGTTGTCTGTGGTGTTGCCACGGCCCTCTTTTTGGGAGGCTATAAAGTTCCAATGGATTTAGGATCTGGAAAGTTTTTGATTGAGCGATTCGGAATGGACTCAATGTTTGCAAAAAATATTGGCCAATTTTTAGAAGTGGGTTCTTTTTTAACAAAAACGTTTTTACTTTATTATGTTGTCATTTGGGTAAGATGGACCCTGCCACGACTGAGAGTCGATCAGTTAATGACTGTTTGTTGGAAATATTTAACTCCAATTGCTCTCTTTAATTTAATTGGATGTGCTGTGTGGATTTACTTTTTTGAAGGTAGATCGATATATCAAATTATTCTAGGAGCATTTTAATGTTTAATAATTTTTTATTTTTGATTTCAGCCGCTTTGACCCTCGGGGGGGCATGGGCCGTCTTTTGGGTAAAAGATCTTATGCATGCTTGTGTATTTTTATTGGCATCACTTTTTGGAGTTGCCGGATTATATGCATGCATCGGAGCAGACTTCTTAGCCGCAACTCAATTAATGGTTTATGCGGGAGGAGTTGTAATTCTCATGCTGTTTGCAGTAATGCTAACAGGTGGTTCAGAAAACAAAATAAATAAATTTGGCCTAGAAAAAATTCCAGGAATGGGAAATGCCAAAACAAAATTTGCGGCAGGTGTGTCTGCGTTTGTGATGGCGTTAGTTCTATTAAAGATCATGGTTGGGGTTTTAAAAGTTCAACCGTCAAATGCTTTACTTCCAAATGAGCCAACAGTTGAAAAACTTGGTGAGTTGCTAGTGACAGATCATATATTGGCCTTTGAAATATCATCAGTATTATTACTTGGAGCTTTAATCGGAGCGGCAATCGTTGCGAGACCAAGAAAGGAAATTCATGATTAGTCTTGGAGCTTATTTAGCAATTTCATTTGCACTTTTTATTTTGGGAATTGCCGTAATCATTACGAGAAAAAACATTATTGCAATTCTACTTGGTATTGAATTAATACTTAATTCGGCGGCACTAAATTTTGCAGCATACACTAAGTTTTTAAATCAAAATCTTGATGGCCAAATAATGTCAATTTTTATCATTGTAATCGCGGCCGCAGAAGCAGCTGTTGGATTAGGGATAGCGATTAGATTTTTTCAATTAAGAGACAGTATACATATTGATGATGCTGCAAAATTACAAAACTAGGATGCGATAGGAATAAAAAATGGATTATACAATTAACAACATTGCACCGATTGTCCTTCTTCCCTTCTTTGCGTTTGTTATTAACGTTTTTATCGTTAAACGATTTACAAAGTTAGCAGTGGGGCTAAGTGTTGCTGCAATTTTTGCTTCGTTTATTTATGCGCTAAGAATTTTTCTAGACTTCTTAAATGTTTACAATGCCGGTTACTATATCCACAAAACGTTTAATTGGTTTGACCTTTCTACTGGTTCACAAATCTTTAAAGTTAATATGGGGATCTATATTGATAATATGTCTTCTGTGATGCTTTTAATGGTTACAGGGGCAGCGACCTTAATCCATGTTTTCTCAACATGGTATATGCACGATGATCCAAGGTTTGGAAGATTTTTTGTTTATCTTTCTCTTTTTACTTCTGCAATGCTCGGACTTGTTCTGTCTGAAAATTTACTATCTGTATTTATTTTCTGGGAATTAATGGGCTTTTGTTCATATTCTTTAATTGGTTTTTACTACGAAAAAGAAGGTGCAGGAAATGCTTCGATGAAAGCATTTATGACGACAAGGGTGGGAGATGTTTTCTTCTTGTTAGGAATTCTGGCCGTTTGGTCTGTCGTTGGATCTGTTTCATTTGTTGATATTTATAATGCGATCGCTGCTGGAAAATTTAATAATCTTTATGCTCTTGGAATTCCTCTTGCGACCTTTGCTGGATTTTCAATTTTTATGGGAACGATCGGAAAATCAGCTCAATTTCCATTGCAAGTATGGTTGCCAGATGCGATGTTTGGGCCAACTCCTTGCTCGGCACTAATTCATGCTGCAACAATGGTTGCGGCCGGAGTTTATCTATCTCTTAGAATGTTTCCGTTAATGGAAGCAGGACACTTACTTCCGTTTATTGCAATTATCGGTGGTATTACTGCTTTTGGGGCAGCAACGATTGCACTTGTTCAAACGGATATAAAAGCGGTGCTTGCATTCTCTACAATTTCACAATTGGGTTACATGGTAATTGGAATTGGCGTTGGCTCATACAATGCTTCTTTCATGCACTTAATTACCCATGCAGTTTTTAAGGCCTGTTTATTCTTATCTGCAGGTTCAGTAATTCATTCGATTCATGAGCAACAGATGCCAAAGATGGGTGGGCTTCGTAAAAAATTGCCTTATACATTTTTAGCGATGTTGCTATGCTGTTTTGCAATTGCAGGAGTACCTTTCTTTTCAGGGTTTGTTTCAAAAGACAGGATTCTGGGAGATGCTTTAGTGATGGCATTGGCAAATCCAATATACATTCCAGTTGCATTGCTTGGGTTTGGTGGAGCATTCTTAACAGCATTCTATATGTTTAGAATGTTGTTCTTAACCTTCTTTGGAGAGCCAAGAGATCATCATATCTATGATCATGCACATGCTGAACATATTGGTTGGAATTCAAATGTTCCTCTTTTAATACTTTCTTTGTTTACGCTTGGAGTATTTTACAGTGGGTCTTTTACGGGATCAGATGGAGTAAACTTAGTTGGAAAAAAATATGAATGGTTTTCAACTCTAATCCATAAGCCAGATGCAAAATCGCTTTCACATTTTGCTCATCACAAATCAGAAACATGGAGCAGTGTTGATACGAGAGAAAAAATAGCACTCGCTCAAGATACCTACGATGCAAATCATGGCATGAGTGAGCACGAGGCCCATCATGTGCATTTAGTACATAAAATTGGCGCTGTAGCATCGATCATCATCGCGTTCTCTGGAATTTTCTTGGCCTTTTTAATGTATGTAAAAAAATCCTTTAATCCAGGATGGTGGACTTCAACATTCTCTAACTGGACAAAGGCCTTACATGAAAAATATTATTTTGATGACCTTTATATCAATAAAATAATTCAAAAATTAATGCTTCCATTTAATAACATGCTTGCGAAGTTTGACATGAACTTTTATGACAAATATTTTGTCGATGGTTGGGAAGTTGTAAATCGTTATGCATTCAATATCTCTAAACTGTTTGATAATTATATTATTGACAGTGGAATGGTTGATGGAACAGGAGCTTCTGTTCGCTTTATGAATATAGTGATGAGAACAGTGCAGTCGGGAAAAATTCAAGTTTATTTCGTTGTACTGATTGCTGTGCTTGCAAGTTACATTTGGACATTAAATATATAGTATTAATTAGTAATTTTATAAAAGGAGTCAACCGGTGTTCGGTTCAAATTTATTAAATTTTATTTTGTGGATGCCAATTATTGGAGCGCTAGGTGTATTACTTTGGCCAAAGTCAAACGAGACAGGACTCAAGGCATGGGCGCTGATTAATACTATTCTTACTTTCCTTTTAACCATAGGTTTGTATTGTAAATTTGATCAAACAACACCAGGTATGCAGCAAGCATTCTTAGTAAAGGTGCCTTGGATCCCTCAATTTAATATTAACTACGCGCTTGGCGTGGATGGTATCTCTCTTCCAATGATTATATTGACAGGTCTTTTGTTCATGCTTTGTATTCTATCATCGTGGACTCAAATAAAAAAATCAGTAAAGGCCTACTTTGCCCTACTTCTTTTACTTCAAAGTACAGTCTTTGGGGTGTTCATGGCCTTGGATTTTTTCTTGTTTTACGTTTACTGGGAAGTAATGCTTCTACCAATGTTCTTTTTAATTGGCGTATGGGGCGGTGAAAACAGAGAATATGCAGCGGTTAAGTTTTTCCTTTATACTTTCTTCGGATCAATTTTAATGCTTGTTGGGATCGTAGGACTTTATTTTGCAACAGGACAGTCGGCGGATTCATTTAGTATTTTAGCGCTTTCAGGTGGAAAGTTTGGATCTCAAACAGTAACACTTTTTGGCCACGTGCTTTCGTTTTCAAAATTATTTTTCATTTTTATGTTTATAGGTTTTGCAATAAAAGTCCCAGTTTTTCCATTCCATACTTGGTTACCTCATGCCCACGTGCAGGCCCCAACTGCGATTTCAGTTATTCTTGCGGGAGTGTTGTTAAAAATGGGAACTTATGGTTTTTTAAGAATCGCATTTCCAATTTTTCCAGAGTCGGCGAAATTTTTTGGCCCTGCGATTGCTTGGCTTGGGTTGATTAATGTTATTTATGGTGCCCTGTGTGCGATGGCCCAAACAGATGTTAAAAAACTAATTGCATACTCTTCTGTGTCTCACATGGGATTTGTTATGCTTGGCCTTGCAGCAATGACTGTTCAAGGTGTAAACGGAGCAGTTTTACAAATGTTCAATCACGGAACTTCTACTGCGATGATGTTTTTTATGATTGGTATATTGTATGAAAGATCTCACCACAGATGGATTGTTCGTCCAGACGGAACGAAGGGGTACGGAGGTCTTTATACGCAACTTCCAGTTTACTCAATTATTTTTATTATTGGGATGTTTGCTTCGATGGGATTGCCGGGAATGTCAGGATTTATTTCTGAAGCTCTTATCTTCTTAGGAATGTACCAAAAATTTACCACAATCACAGTTCTTGCGCTGTTTGGATTGCTAATCGGAGCAGCTTACCTTCTTTGGATGTTCAAAAGAATGTTCTTTGGAGAAGTTAACCCGAGTGTAAAAGAATACAGTGATATGACGGCCCTAGAGGTTCTTTATATGTCACCATTGGTTGTTGCAGTTATTTTATTTGGAATCTGGCCATCACCAATTTTAAATATAATGAAAGCTTCTGTTGGAAATTTAGTATCATTGTTAGCTCAATTTTAGGAATTAGAAAATGAACATAAATCATTTGGCAAATTTAAGTCGATATGTTCCAGAGTTAATTTTGGTTGTATTGATGGTGGCTTTAATTATTGTAGAATCTAGCTATCGTGAAAATGAAAAAAACAAACGATTTATTTTTGCAACAATGGGTGTCGGTTTGGCGGCATCATTATTTGCACTAATAATAAATTTAGGCCAATCTCCGATTGCAATTTATACTAATTCAATGATCATTGATCCTTTCAGTACAATTATGAAAATTGCAATGGTGATTGGAACTTTTTTTTCTTTTTATCTTTCAACAATTTCAAAAGATATTTATGAAACATTGAAATCAGAGTATGCGATAATGAGTGTTGGGGTACTCGTTGGGGCATTCATTCTTGCTTCGGCCAATAATATGCTCATGTTGTATATTGGGATTGAGACTTTATCAATCTTATCTTATGTAATGGCCGCAATGAAAAAAAATGACGACCTCTCAAGTGAGGCGGGGCTTAAGTATGTACTCTATGGTGGAGTGACGGCCGGAATTATGCTTGTGGGAATGAGCCATATCTTTGGAGTTCTTGGGACAATTCAATTTTCAGGCATAGTGCAAAGTTTAGCAAAATTAGATAAGACTCAGCTTTTAATTTTAATGCCATCGTTTCTTTTATTTTTTGCAGGCATTGGATATAAAATTGCCTCTGTTCCATTCCATATGTGGTCTCCAGATGTCTATGAAGGCTCGCCCACACCGGTTACAACATTTTTTGCAATAGTGCCTAAGTTGGCAGGAATATCATCATTAATACGAATTACAATGATCTTTTTTGCGGGTGACTCTGTTTTAAAAATTTCATGGGTTGGATTAATAATGGCCGTTGCTGCATTAACCATGACGGTTGGGAACTTAAGTGCGATCGGACAAAAATCAGTTAAAAGAATGTTGGCATATTCTTCAATTTCGCATGCGGGGATTATGATGGCGGGTATCGTAATTCTAAATGATATTGGAATTCGATCAATTGTATTTTATGGGATTAGCTATGTTTTCATGACACTTGTTGCATTCTTCATAACAAGTATTGTCGCAGACAAATATTCGAATGATCATTTCGAGAGATTCACCGGCCTTATTTATCGCTATCCACTAATGGCCGTTTTAATGTCGGTAACGATGTTTTCTTTAACTGGTATCCCACCCATGGCCGGATTTGTAGCAAAGTTTAATATTTTAACGACACTTGTTTCTGCAAAATATTATAGTTTAGCAATCGTGCTCGTTTTAAACTCTGTTATTTCAGCTTACTATTATTTAAAAATAGTTCGCTTGATGTGTTTAAAACAGCAAGAGGCAAATGATGAAATAAAAGAATTTAGTTTTATAAATCAATTTGTAATTGCAGCACTTTCTTTCCCTGTTTTGTTTATCGGAATTTTTTGGGAAAGCATTTTGACTTTTGCAAATGGTGCAAAACTATTTATTCAATAGGAAATAAAAATGGACTCATTGCTTAGTTTTATAATCTTTTTTGTTGTCGCAAACGTTCTTGGAATTATTTTATTAACCATCTCGAAGATATTGGCACATAAAAAAAATAGTGTTCGTCAAAATGATGTTTATGAATCGGGAGTTAATGCGGTTGGTTCTGCCACAAGACAATATGATATAAAATTTTATTTAACAGCAATTTTATTTTTGTTATTTGATGTTGAAATTGTTTTTTTAATGCCGTGGGTACTTGCTTATCAACACACAAGCGATCCTAAATTTATGATCGGTGGATTTGTATTTTTTATGGCAATTTTATTAGTTGGTTTTGTTTACGTGATCAAAGCAAAAGCATTAAAGTGGGAAGAATAAAATGTTAGAGACGTTATTAATAATTTTGGTTAAGACTGCGGTTATTTTGGCCCTACCTCTTGGAGCTTTACCGCTTATAATTCATGTTGAGCGAAGAGGTGCTGGTTTTATTCAAAAACGATTGGGCCCAAATCGCGTTGGTCCCTTTGGCCTACTACAACCACTTGCCGATGTTGCAAAGTTCATGTTTAAAGAGGAAGTTCATCCAACACACGTAAAACCTTTTTTCTATTCTTTTGCTCCAATTGTAGCATTGGTTTCTGCCCTATTACCGCTTGCATGCATTCCTGTCTTTGGGCCACTTCAAGTCAACGGACAATATTTGTATCCAGAAGTTTTTAGAACAGAGATGGGAATTTTTTATGCATTCGCTGTTTCGGCCCTTGGTTCTTATGGAATATTATTGGCCGGTTGGGCATCAAATAATAAATATACAATGCTTGGTGCTCTTCGTGCCTGCGCTCAAATGGTGTCTTATGAATTATCGCTTTCAACAGCTGTCGTTGCGATGATTTTTTTATATGGAGTAAATGACATACATGCTATCGTTGAACATCAGAGTGGTTATTGGTTTGGTTTTATTCCACGGTGGGGTGTCTTTGTTCAACCAGTTGCGGCCGTGCTATTTCTGGTGGGTATTTTTGCAGAATCAAATCGTACACCATTTGATCTTGCGGAGGGTGAGTCTGAGTTGGTCGCAGGATACCATTTGGAATATTCTTCAATGAAGTTTGCGATGTTTTTTATGGCCGAATATATTCACATGATCGGCCTATCGGCACTCTTTATTATTCTATTTTTTGGTGGATATAATCTACTTCCAGGTATGGAGTTAATTACCAACGGAACTCCTGCGCTAATTCCACTTCTTCAATTAGTTTCGTTTGTTACAAAAGTTGCATGTATGATCTGGCTTTTTGTCTGGGTAAGATGGACTCTTCCTCGCTTTAGATATGATCAGCTTATGAATCTTGGTTGGGAAAGGTTATTGCCAATTGGAATTTTTAATCTACTTGTGACCGTGCTTTTTATATATTTTAGGAACTAATTTTATGTGGATAGACATCGTACTAACAATTTTAACAATAATTTTTTCTTTGATGGTGGTTTTTTCTAAACGAACAGTTGTTTCTGCCTTCTCATTACTTGTGGCACTACTTTGTGTTGCAATGATTTACTTTCAACTCGGTTCAAATTTTTTAGCAGCAATACAAGTCTTGGTAAATGCTGGAGCAGTTGCAATCTTATTTGTGTTTGTAATGATGTTGATTAATCTTGATGCAATTAAAGTTAAACGAGAAAAAAACTTACCGAAACTAATTGTTTCAACTTTAACAATATTAATCGCGATGGGTGTATTTGCACTTATCTTAAATAATAATATTGAAATTCTTGGAGCAGATCGCTTAACAGAAAATAACATGTTGGACCTATTCCAAAAACTATTCACAATGTATTACTTGCCGTTTGAATTAGCGACCGTGCTGATGCTCGCAGCGATTGTTTCTGCCGTCGTCTTAACGGGTCAATACAAACCAAAACAGGGAAAGTGAGATGAGTATTTATTATTTTTTAGCCGCATTTTTATTTTGCTTAGGCCTTCTTGGAACTGTTTTTAAAAGAGATCTAATATCAATTTTACTGTGTTTAGAATTAATGCTTTCGGGTGTTGGTTTGTTTTTTGTTTTATTCTCTAAGTCTACTGGGCTTTTAGAATCACAACTCATGGTTTTTTTTATGATGATCATTTCAGCTTGTGAGGTTTCGATTGGTCTTGCGCTAATCATTTCACTCTATAGAAAAAAACAATCAATATATACAGATGAAATAAAAATAATTACGGAATAAAAAAATTATGTATCAGAACTATGTAGCACTAATTCCCCTCATGCCACTGTTAGCTTTTTTGTTCAACGCCATGCTGATCAAAAATAAATTAAACAATATAAAAGCTGGAGCAATTACTTTCCTAGCATTATTTATATCGTTTATTTTGGTTGTTATGTGTGCAGTAGAGGTCCAAAAAAATGGCCCAATTCAAGTCGAACTTTGGAATTGGATAAGCTATAAGACGATCAATTTCAATATCAAGTTTTCCATGGATCAATTGTCGGTAATATTGTCCTTGATGGTAACAGGAATTGGTAGTGCCATTGCCTTTTTCTCGATTGGTTATATGGATCACGAGGAAAAAGTCGGTAAGTTTTTTTCGTTCTTTGCTCTATTTGCTTTTTCAATGCTTTTGCTTGTTTTAGGTGAAAACTTTTTAGTTTTGTTTATGGGCTGGGAAGGCGTTGGGCTTAGTTCATATCTGTTGATTGGATTTTGGTATCAAGAATTAAAAAATGTTAATGCTGCCAAAAAAGCATTTCTTGCAAATCGAGTGGGAGACTTTGGAGTTGTCCTTGGTATGATCGGTTATGCATTAGTGTTCAACACGATTTCTTTTTCTGATTTGCGAAATCCAGATCTTGCAATTATTGCACAAAATAAAGAGTTGCTTATTGGTTCAAGTCTACTTCTTGTCTTGGGAGTAACTGGTAAGTCTGCACAAATCCCACTTTTTATTTGGCTTCCAGACGCAATGATGGGGCCGACTCCTGTATCTGCATTAATGCATGCTGCGACAATGGTTACTGCGGGAATTTTTTTACTGTGCCGAGTTTCAAACGTAATCATTCATTTCTCTGTGGTTCTAGACGTAATCGCGTGGATTGGTGCACTTACATCGTTACTTGCAGCTCTGATTGCAATTACACAAACTGATATAAAAAAGATATTGGCCTATTCAACAGTTTCTCAACTTGGCTACATGGTTATGGCCTGCGGACTTGGGGCATTTTCAACCGGGTTATTTCATGTTTTTACACATGCGTTTTTTAAGGCACTTTTATTTTTGTGTGCGGCCTCTGTCATTTATGGGTGTCACCACGAACAAGATATTTTTAAGATGGGCGAACTAAAAAAGAAGATGCCAATTACTTTTTGGACTTTTTTAATTGGACTACTTGCGATTGCCGGTATTCCTGGGTTTTCAGGATTCTTCTCTAAAGATGAAATTTTATCTATGGCATATACTAATCCTGGAAATGGGATTTATCTTTATGCTGTCGGTTTTGTTTCCGCGCTTTTAACGGCCTTCTATATGACAAGGATGATGTTGCTTGTTTTCATTGTACCAAAGAAAAAAGATGATCACCACCACCACGAGGCCCACGAGTCTCCTCTTGTTATGACTGCACCTTTAATTTTACTCGCGCTGTGTTCTGCGGTTGCTGGGTATGTCGGCTTACCTCATATTTTTGGTGGGCACCACAATTCAAGATTATTTCAAGAATTTGTTGAAGGCTTTACTGCAAAGCCGATTGGCCATTTTGAGTTATCACATGATTCAGAAATAATGATGATGGCAATTACTACATTTATGATTTTAAGTTCCATGGGACTTGCTTACTACATTTATGTAGCAAGACAAAAAGATAATTTAAAAGAGAGTTTGAAAAATAAATTTTTAACTCCTTGGAAAATAAGCTCAACAAAATTTAAAGTTGATGAGCTATATGAATTTATTTTTATAAAACCTTTATACAAAATTGGCGGTTTTTTGGTTGATGTCATCGAAACGCATGTGATTAATGGTGTTGTAAAATTATTTTCATGGGCATCGATCGAGTCAGGTAATTTCATTGATGAAAATAAACCAGATCGTATTGATCTTGGTATTTTGTATATGGTCATTGGATTGACAATACTTATAACCGCAATTTTTAATGTGTTTAAATTTTAAATATTGAGTAATTTATGGACAATTTATTTTTAGTAAAATTTCTACTTCCACTCTTTTGGGCAATTAGTTTTATTTTTGCGCCAAAAAATAATGAACGGGCCTTAAAACTTCTGGCCCTTATAGGCTCGCTTGTTGGATTGTACTACTCAGTAGAAATGTATCTGACTCTTGAAAATCCAAGTGCTTTAAAAGAACTTTATCGTGTTGGGTTCCAATCTTTTTTTGGAATTAACTATGCATTTGCAATTGATGGATTAAGTAGTTTACTTTTAATTTTAAATGCCTTTTTACTTTTTATTGTTGTTATCGCAACTTGGAATATTGAAACTCAAAAACTAAAACTTTATTATTTTTTAATATTTGCACTTGTTTGGGCCGTCAATGGCTCGCTTATGTCAACTTCTCTCTACGGTTTTTACATCTTTTGGGAGGCAATGCTTATTCCTCTATTTATTTTAGTAGGTGTGTTTGGAGGCGAAAACAGACGTTATGCAAGTTTCAAATTTTTTATGATGACTGCGGCTGGGTCGATTCTAATGCTGGCCTCAATGTGTTATATGAGTGCACATGCATTTGAGCTAAATGGATCGTATGATTTGAACTTTGAAGTCATCAGAAGTTTAAATTTACATTTTGATGGATTCTGGTCACCGCAAAGTTTGGTTTTTTGGTCATTTACAATTGCGTTTTTTTTAAAAGTTCCAGTTTTTCCATTTCATTCATGGTTACCAGATGCACACGTTGAGGCCCCAACGGCCGGTTCAATCTTTCTTGCTGGAATTTTATTAAAGCTTGGTATTTATGGTTTTTTAAGATTTGTTATTCCTGTATATCCAGAGGCCGTAGATAGTTATCGCGAAATTATATTATTTCTTGGTGCGATTGGGGTAATTTATGGCGCCCTAACTGCTTGGGTACAAAAGGACATTAAAAAGCTTGTCGCATTTTCATCAATTTCTCACATGGGGTTTATTATCATGGGAGTTTTTTCGCAAAATGAATTTGCAGTTAAGGGAGCAATTTTCCAGATGGTGGCCCATGGGATTTCGACCCCCGGACTTTTTATTGGAGTTCATTATTTATACACAAGACTACACACAAAAAAATTGGATATGTACGGTGGATTGGCAAAGACGATGCCGAGATTTGCAGTGCTCTTTTTTATTATAACGGCGGGTTCAATGGCCGTTCCTATGACCTGCGGTTTTGTTGGTGAATTTATGATTACCTTTGGAGTCTATGAGACGAATAAACTTGTGGCCATATTAGCTGCAACTGGAATTATTTTATCACCAATTTATCTTTTAAAAATGTACCACCTAACTGCTCTCGGAGAAATTACTCATGAGGAAAATAAAAAATTAAAGGACCTAAGTTTGCTTGAATCATCTCCTTTAATTCTTTTATCAGTTTTTACGATTGCACTTGGTTTGTACCCAAAATTTGTCATGAACATTTTTGAAGGAATGGTCAGCTTTATAACAACGAAAGGTATTTAGTATGGATAGTTTAAGCTTTTTAAATAATATATTAATTTTTGTTGCTCTAAATTGCCTTGCTCTTTTGGCCATAAACATAAGAGAACATGGCAAGCGATTGGCATTTGGACTTAGTTTAATATCATCTATTTTGTTTCTGGGAATGCTCTTTTTAAGAGACTCTTTCTCTCTTTCAGATATGTACTTCATCGATGGTAACAAAGTATTACTACTAAAAATTGCAGCAGCATTAAATATTTTAATTATTCTATTAAACGGATCATACTCTCTAGATAAAGTAAAAAGCTCACTACTTATTAACTATGCCTTCATGGGGGGCGTTTTTTTATTAGGCGCAACTGAGTTAATTACATTCTATGTGGCACTTGAAACAATTGCGCTAGTTGGTTATGCGATTGTTGCACTTTCAGAATTAGAACACTCAAGAGAAGCAGCAATAAAATACCTGATACAAGGTTCTGTTGCCTCTGTCGTCTTTTTGCTTGGAGCTGCTTTTTATCTTGGGGCAACGGGAAGCCTCTCTTTTTCAGGAATAAATGTACAAAACCAAGAACTATATGCTGTTGCTGTTGGGATTTTTGTTGCGACTGCTGCATTTAAGTTGGGCGCTTTTCCGTTTCATGCATGGATGGCCGATGTCTACTCAAATGTCTCGCTTGGAAATTTGGCAACGAACTTTTTTGTTTCAAAGCTTATCGTTGGTTTTAAATTTATTGTTTTAATTCAGGCATTAATGCTTGAGTGCGAGCCTCGGTTTTATGAGATTTTGACTAGAATTGTTCTAATTATTGCAGTCTTGTCTGCTTTTTATGGCAACATAATTGCTCTAGCACAAAAAGAGTACAAAAGAATAATTGCCTACTCATCACTTGCACATACAGGGTATTTATTTATGTCCATTTGTATAAGCCCAGATGAAAATATTGAAAAGCAATTAATAAGTTTTCTAACCCTATACTCTCTCACTGCGGTTGGAGTTGTGCTAATACTAAACCAGTTTGCTGAACTAAATAAAGGTAAAGACGGTAGTGGGATTTTGCGCGGGGGTTTTTATAATAATAAGTTTTTATCAGTGATGTTAATTATTTTTGTTCTAAGTTTGGCCGGCATACCTCTCACGTCTGGTTTTGCGATGAAATACATGCTGTTTACAAACTATTTTAAAGAAGGCTTTACCCTAGAGGCGGTATCAATTTTTATAAGTTCGATCATTGGACTCGCTTACTATATCCGCTTTATGAGTGAGCTTTTTACTGAAGATTCAACGAATTTACCGGTATCCATTAAAACAAGGTTTAGCGAATCTATAGTTCATGTTATCATTTTATTGTCTATTGTTTCTGTTGGAATAGTTCCTTCGCTCTTATTAGAGCTAAAATAGACAGGATGAAATGGCCGTTAAATATAGGATCAGACTAGACAACGATCGAGTCATTGGACCTTTTTTAGAAGATGAAATCGTTGAGTTATTTCAAAAGAATCACATTTCAGGAAGTGAAATGTGTCAGCAGTTTCCGATTGGTGAGTGGAAACCCATCGCTTCGTTTGCTCAAATTTACAGCAAAATCGAAAAAATAAAAATTGAAAATGAGGAAAAGAAAAAAATTGAGCTTGCTGAAAAGAAAACGCAAGAAGAGATTAATCAGAAAGCAGCTGAAAAAAGATCTCTGGAATCAACCTCGTCAGGAATAAAATCATTTAAAGAATTTAAATTTGGCCCTGGTGTAGAAGTAGAAGTCGACTATAAAGAATTGGAGAGAAAATATAAAGAAGACAAGGGCGATAATGCTGAAGACGATACAGAGAAAACAAGAATCGTTAAAAGAAAAAAAGTCTTAGAAGATATCGATAAAACAGTCATCAGAACTAAAAAATCAAACGTTATTGAAATTGATACTTTATTAAAAAAACAAAAAGAAGCAGAAGAAAAAGAAAAGATTGAAAAAGAGCTAGAAGCAAGAGAAAAAGAAAAAATAATAAAGCTTGCCCCAGAAGAACCACAAAAATCTGCTCGAGAACTCGCACAAGAGCAAACTCAATTTATAGACCTTCAAGAAGTATTGCCAAGTATTAATGCTCAACTACGATATTCAGAAATAGAGATTGATAAGCAAGAGAAAATACAGATCAACCAAGAGCGATTTAAAAAGAAATTAGAATATGAAAAAGAAATAAAGGAGAAATTAAAAAGCCTAGAAGTTGATGAAATTTTGGTTCCAAATGAAGAAGGAAAGCTTGAAAAAATAAAGAAGCAAAAAAAGGGAATGTCTTGGATTGTGGCGTTGGCATTTATTGCTCTAATTTATGTCTTGCTAGACAGCGATGAAGAGGTAAAAAAACCACTCTATATTCCCTACTCGATTTCTTTTCCAGTGACCAAGGAATTTGAAAATAAGGCCCAGGCCCAAAATAGTTTAGGCAAGGCCCGTGCACTTTATGCTGAAAATACTTACGAAAAAAGAGTTCAAGCCTCTTTATATTTTATAGACTCTGTTGAAAATCAATTTGATAATAATCCGGCCCTTGGCGAAATGTTATTAAATGCAGTTGAACTTATGGAGGCAGCAAAAGATCCAATAAAAGTTCAAAATATCATTTATAGAATAATTAAAGTATCTGATAGATTTGTATTAAAAGATGTTAATGTTGCAACAGCAAGTGCACTTTTTTATGGAAAAATTGGAAAGCCAAATACTGGAATAAATATTATAAAAAATTATTTAAGACTTGGCTCTCGGCCTTCGGTGAAAATGATTACTGCTTATCTTGAGCTTTTAAAAAATTCAGGAGATTTTGTTGAAGCAAGAAAGGCCTTTGAAAAAATAAAAGTCATTCCCAAAAAACCAATAGAGTCTTATTTAGCGCTCGCAAGATTTTTGGAAGCAGATGAAAAATCATCAGAGGCCGAAAGTGCGATTGAAGAAGGACTAAAATATTTTCCTAAAAGTGTACCGCTTCTTTTAAAAGATGCAGAAATTGCAATGCGAATGCAGGGAACTACAAAGTTTGAGCAAATTATTAATAAGCTAAAAGTCATTGGTCTTGAAAGTTCACCAATTTATCTGGCCGATTTTTTATACTATTCTGGAATGCTCTCTGCCTTGAAAGGTAAAAATAAAGAAGCTGCAGCACTTTTTAAAAATTCTTTAAATTTCAAAGAGAATGATGAATTGAGAATGAGATTAGCAGAGCTAGAAATCGGTGGAAATACCCTCTCTCAAAATTTAATTTTAGAAAGTAAGCTTATTACACTGGTTAAAAGGGCCAAAGAGGAAATGAAAAATAAAAATTGGGAAACAGCCATTTCCTTAATTGCAGAAGCAACAGCTGCAAATTCTAATTATATTCCGGCCGTTATTGTTCAGGCCGAACTACAAATCAGTCGAGGGTTATTTGAAGCTGCCATCTATACTTTAAGTAATGTGCGTGAGAATAATCCAAATAATACTAAGTTAATGTCGCTGTTAGTTGAAACATATTTAAAAGCATACAAGTTATCAGATGCTCAAAAATTATTAATTGAATCGGCTCAGACAAAGTTTGTAGATACTTCAGAGTACTATTATCTTTACGGCCTATTTTTTGAACAGAAAGGAAACTTAGTCTATGCAGTTAGATACTTTGAAGAGGCCTTAAGAAGAAATCCATTAGAAGATAAAATTTTATTTAAGATGGCCCAAATTCTTTATAGAGGAAAAAAGCTTAAAGATGCCAAGTATCGCTTAAGCGAGGCCCTCATTTTAGATCCAAAAAATACCGATTATTTATCTTTAAATGCACAAATAATTAATGAACAAGATAATCCAGATACCGCGATCGGATACCTTCGAGATGTGATGAGTGAAATCGGAGAGGATCCAAAATTACTTTTTACGATTACTTCTATTTACTTTAAAACAGGCCAGTTAAAAGAATTTAAACTTTACTATAATAAAGTACAAAATCTGCCCAAAAAAGATGAAGGATTTTATGAGTACCTGATTTCTTCAGCAAAATTAGATGGAAGTTTTGAAGAATTTGAACAGTATTCAAAAGAGTTAATTAAAATTAATCCAGGAAATCTTAAAATTAGAATGGGGCTTGCTGAGTATTTTATTGAAAAAAATAGATTTCCAGATGCAATCAATGAACTTATTGATATCAAAGAACGCTTACCTTCCTATCCAAGAGTGAACAATTTACTTGCGCGTGTTTATATGGCCCAAGGTGATATGAAAAGTGCAAAATCCATGGCCGAGCTTGAACTTAAAATGAATCCAGAACTTGATTCTGCATTTTTTATTATGGGTGAAGTTCATAAACAAAATAAAGATTATCGAGAGGCCGTGGCCCATCTTGAAAAGGCCATATCTAAAAACCCAAAATCTATCGAGGCCCTTATGAGTTTAGCCTGGATTCGACTTAATCAAAACTTGGCCGCAGAAGCAATGGATCTTTATACGCGAGTAGTAAAACTTGAGCCTACAAATTCAGAAGCACATCGACAATTAGGTTACACTTATCGCTCATTGGGACAAAGAGCGATTGCCAAGGAAAAATTTGAGGACTACTTGAAGCTAAATCCCGGTGCGTCGGATCGAGAGCTAATTGAGCAAATCATTAGGACTTTGAAATAAAATTCTTGCTTGTCTTTTGTGGGAAAAATCATTATATTTGTTTCCTAGACTATACGGAGGATTGGCTGAGTGGTCGAAAGCGGCGGTTTTGAAAACCGTTGAACCGAAAGGTTCCGCAGGTTCGAACCCTGTGTCCTCCGCCATTTAAAAAATCCCTTTATGTAGAGTTTGTTTTGTGGAGATGTGGGAGAGTGGTCTAATCCAGCGCCTTGCTAAGGCGTCGTACCCCGCAAGGGGTACCGTGAGTTCGAATCTCACCGTCTCCGCCACTTTAATAAATGTATGCAGCCGTAGCTCAGTTGGATAGAGTACTTGACTACGAATCAAGTGGTCGCAGGTTCGACTCCTGCCGGTTGCGCCATTTTCAAATCAATTTTTAATCACTATACTCTTTTTTATGAATACATTAACTAAATTTTCAGTTGCAACCAACTTCGACAACCAACTAATCGATGGCCTAAAAGGATTTCCAGTCAAAGAACTATATGGAAAACTTAATTCGGACGTTATAGGTGGTGGACGCTCAAGTTATTTAATTAATAAAATTTCAAAGAAAAAGTTAATCGAACATGTTGTCTATGCTCGAAAAAATGGAATCGGTTTTAATTATCTTTTAAATGCCGCCTGTTTAGATAATATCGAAACAACCAGATCGGGACAAAAAGAAATTAGAAAATTACTTGATTGGATTTGTGAAAATAAAATTGAATCAGTCACAATAAGTAACATCCTGCTTTTTAAAATAATCAAAAAAAACTATCCTCAATTGAAAGTAAGAGTCTCTGTCTTTAATAATGTTGATCATGTTCAAAAGGCCAAGTATTGGGATGATCTTGGAGCAGACACAATTTGTCTTGATTCACTTACTGTTAATCGAGAATTTCAAACATTAAAAAATTTACGAAACAATATAAAGTGTAATTTAGAATTATTGGTGAACAATAATTGCATTCAGTCTTGTGCGATTTCAAATTGCCACATGAACTTATTGGCCCATAGTTCACAAAAAAATCATAGTTCTGGTGGTTTTGTAATTGATCATTGCGTGCTTGAGTGTTCAAAAAATAAATTAAAAGACCCTTCAAATTATTTAAAGTCTGACTGGATTAGGCCAGAGGACATCCATCACTATGAGGAAATTGGTTTTCATTCTTTTAAAATAGTTGAAAGAAATTTGCCGACACCTCTAATGCTTGAAAGAGTGAAGGCATACAGTGAACGGCGATTTGATGGGAATCTTTTAGATTTAATTCAGCCCTATGGACAAGCAGACTATAAACCGACAAGAAAGGAAAAGCTGATGGGCATGCTGCGATTTTCTTTTCTAGTAAATCCATTCAAGTTGAACGTAACGAAGCTTCCGGCCTTAATTAATTTGGCCAAAAAAAGAGGAATGCTTTCTCCATTAAATGGCACGCCTCCAATTTATATCGACAACAGAAAGCTTGATGATTTCATCCATCGATTTAAATCAGTTGGTTGTCGAAATGTAAACTGTTCAGCCTGTAATCACTGTGATGAGTTTGCCAAAAAGGCCATTGTTGTAAATCCGGATTATCAAACAGAATGTTTGTCTTTGTACAACGAAGTCGATGAATTGCTTGAGAGTGGAAAATTATTTTTATAATAAAATTACCAGCAAAATCTTGATTCAAGCTCAGATAAATTCAGCTCTTTTAAAATCGCCAAAGCGCGTTCACGAGAAGACTTTTTGAACTCCGAATGTTTTTCTGCGATAATGAGTTCATTTTTCATAGAGTGTTCAAATCCCGTGAATTCAGTGACGGTTATTTTGTATCCATAGGATTCAAGTAAAAGACAGCGAAGAGTATTTGTAATTGAACTCCCAATTTCTCTGGTGTGAAGGGGGTGCCTCCAAAGCTCAGAAAGTGGAGTTATTTTAAATGACTCATTTTTATTTTTTCGAAGAACGGAAGCAACTTCGGCCTGACAGCAAGGGATAATGACAACAAAGTCTGCTTTTTTGTTTATAGCAAATTTAATTGCATCATCTGTGGCCGTATCGCAGGCGTGGAGCGCGGTTACTATTTCAACATTTTCTTTGATAAGATTATTATTTAAAGATTCAGCAACACTTGTGTTAATAAATTTCATGCGATTAAATTTTAATTTGTCTTTTAAGGCAATTGATTTTGAAACAAGTTCGTCGCGAGTTTCCACACCAATCACTGATCCTGTGTGGATATCTTTAAAAAATAAATCATAAAGAATAAATCCAAGATAAGATTTTCCAGCGCCGTGGTCAACAAGTGAGAAATTAGGGTTTTTATTGAGTGATTTTTTAAGAATTGGCTCTAGAAAATTATACAAATGGTAGATCTGTTTTAGTTTTCTTCTGCTGTCTTGGTTTAGCTTTCCATCGCGAGTTAACACATGAAGTTCTTTCAATAGTTCAATCGATTGTCCGGGGCGAATGTCGTGATCGTTGCTCATAATAAACTTCTTTAAATTATTAGTAGATATGCCTATCCTAATAGAATGGAAACATTTCTACTATTATTTTTTGGCCTGATCACTGGACTCATTGACTCGATTGTCGGTGGAGGGGGGCTTATCTCTCTCCCCTTCCTGTCTATGATGATTGCACCAGGAGCCCCTGCGGTTGCAACAAATAAAATTTTGGGGACGACAGGTGCTCTGGTGGCCTTATTTGTTTATTGGAAAAAAGGCCATCTTAAAATCAAGTCGGGAATTTGGTTTTCTTTATTGTGTGCGATAGGTTCTTTTCTTGGCAGTACGACGACGCCCTATTTGCCCGTTTCTATGTTTAACGTTTTTTTAATAGGGATTTGTCCCGTTATTTTATACATTGTTTGGAATAAAGATAAATTCTTTAGTGAAGAAAATAAACAAAGAGATTTTAAGTGGTATTGGTTTATTTTATCTGGTGTGCTTACAGGATTTTATGATGGTGCTTTCGGCCCTGGGGGAGGCACCTTTATGTTTTTATCTTTATATCTATTAACAGGTCTTCCCCTACTGAATTCAATTGCAATTTCAAAGCTTGCCAATAGTTTTTCTGCCGGAACTGCGCTTGTAACATTTGCAGGAAAGGGATATGTTCATTGGAGAGAGGGGCTTTTAATGGGAGCTGCAATGGGGATTGGTGCTTTTGTTGGGGCCAGTTTTAATACAAAGTTTTCTTCGAAAATAGTCCGGCCAGCATTAGTTGTCGTCGTGACACTCTTGCTGGCCAAACTCATAATTACTTAATCTTTTTTAAGATTGCATCAGATAATTTTTTTGGAAGTGGAGCATAGTCAAGACTTGCTGCCATTTTTTGCCCATCTTTAAGGGCCCAGTTTAAAAATGATTTAATTTCTTTACTCGCTGGATTTGTATTATTTTCAGGAACAAGTAACCATGTGAATGAAGAAATCGGATAGGCCCCTTTTGCATCAGAATTGATTACTGAAATTCTTAAATCACCAGTTGCATCTTTTACGATTGAAGCGGCTTTTGAAATCGAATCCATTGATGGAGAAACAAATTCACCTTTTTTGTTTTTTACAGAGGCCGTGCTTAGCTTATTTTGATTTGCGTAGGCAAGTTCGATGTATCCGATTGCACCTTCGGTTTGAGAAATGATTGCCGTAACGCCTTCATTTCCTTTAGCTCCAATCCCAACTGGCCAAGTAACGTTTTTTCCAGCACCAATTTTAGTTTGGAATTCTGTTGAAGCAGCGGCCATAAAAGTTGTAAATACAAAAGTTGTTCCCGAACCGTCAGATCTTCTTACAACCAAAACATCAATGGCCGGAAGTTTTACAGATGGGTTTAGCTTTTGAATTTGAGGATCGTTCCACTTAGTAATTGAGCCTGTGAAAATTTTCCCAAGCACATCACCATCAAGCTTTAGGCCCGTTGAAACAGTTTTTAAATTGTAAGCGACTGTTACAGCTCCAAGAACTGTCGGGATATGGTGAATGGGTGTCTTTGCTTGCTTTAATTCTTCATCAGTCATTGGAGCATCGGTAGCGCCAAAATCAACCGTTTGAGCGATTACTTGTTTGATTCCTCCTCCTGATCCAATCGATTGGTAATTAAATTCAATTCCTGGGTGATTTTTAGAATACTCCGAGAACCACTTTGAATATAGTGGATAAGGGAATGTAGCACCTGCTCCATTAATCTTTTGATTAGCATGAAGATTAAAACTAATAAGCATAATAAAAAATACAAGGATTTTTGTAGCCATGATTTTGCCTCTCTTTCTAAATATGGTTTCATTAATCGAATTATAGATAAACATAGAAAAATTGTCTTGTTAGGGTTTGATTAGGATATTGTTAAAATAAAAAGGGCCCACATAATGGGCCCCCTTATTTCAAGAAGATCTGATTCTAAATAAATTAGATGTCAGCTTTAATACCAAAAAGGATATTGTTATCTTTAGTTTCTTTAGTACCAGTAGTTGCATCAATCTTCTTAGTAGCAGAAGTATATGCTAGGTGATATCTAAAGTTAACGTCAGCAAATGGCTTATAAAGAACACCAAGAGCCATTGCATTTCTCTTATAGTTAGAAGTTGCATTGTTTTCTTTAGTGTACTTGTCATTTGTGTAAGTGAAGAATGGAGTAAATTCATTGATTCCATAAGAAGCATTGAAATACATTGCTTTAGTTGTTTCTTTTACAGCAGCAACGTTTGTTCCAGCATTTCTGTTAGCTTTTGTGAATGTTTTGTAATCAGCATCAAAAACAAGACCAGAAACTTCAGATCTTAAACCAAATGACATAAGAGTGTAGTTTGCTTTCTTTGTTTCGCTACCAGCAGTTGGAGTAGATTCTTTATCTTGAGGAGCAATTGTTAAACCAAAAGTTGGTTGAACCATTTTTTCCATTAAAGAACCAGTGTAGTAAACTCCGTAAGCAACAGCGTTGTTTTTAGAGGCAGAAGCACTTGTATCTGTTACGGCAGCATTTGGGTTAGAAAGAGCTAGAACTAAATTGTGTCCTTCCATTGGAGATACTAGTGCAGAAGCACCAAAACGGTATTCACCAACAGCTGATCTAAAGTTAGTTAAAGCATCAGAAGTGATAAATACATCTGATCCACCAACCATTGACTCTCTACCAGCAGCGTTTGACCATGATTGTTTCCCAAATCTTGTTGTAAAGAATGAGTTTTTGTGGTCAACGTAGATAAAGTCAGTGTTTGAAGTAGAGTTATCTCTTACTGTCAAGGTTGTACCAGCTGCAGCGCTATCGTTTGTAAATCTTTGTCTGAATCTGAAAGATAAAGAGTCATTTACTTGTGCAAACATGTTAAGTCTTACCATGTTGTTTTTAAATGATGTGTACTTAGTTTCAGTAGCAGCACCAGTAACTGGAGTTGTTTTAGTCGTGTTCATAGTTAAGTCTGAACGACCTTCAACGTTGATCTTGTAGTCACCAGCAAATGCCATTGTAGATGCTAGGACTGTAGTAGTAACGATAATTTTTTTCATTTTACTATCCTTGTTGTGGTTAAAAAAATTATAATATGTAAAGGATTTCCCACTAAATCATTTTTGACAAGTTTTTTTTTGAAAAAAAATCAAATAATGACAAATACTTGTAAAAAAAATAACAAATGTCATAATGAACTCATGTCAACAACCAGTGAAACATTTAAAAGTGAAAGTGATTTTATCAAGTTTTTATTGAAGGCATTTTTCTTTTTTGTCCACCTCGCAATCATGACAGAAATAGTCGCCTATCCAAGCATAAAGCACGTTCTGCGATTTATTTTTTTCCTCTATTTATCAAGGCCATACTACAAAACAATTAAAAATAGATACTACACTTTTTGGACATTCTCACTTTTTTTGCTCATTTATCTTTTTTATAAGGTGTATGAACTGCATTTTGTTTTTAGCCTAGGCCATATTGCAATCTTGTATTTGATATCTTCTGTTATTTTAATTTTAAAAATGTATGAACTATCATCGCCTATTTATTATCCTCGCTTTAATTGGTGGGAATATGATTTTCGCTATCGGGATGATTTAAAAATCCTAGTCAAGGCCTTAAGTCATAACGACTTTGAATTGAAGGCGCGCTTAACAGACCTAAGAAGATATGCAGGCTGTGTGGCACTTTTTGAAGAGCTTAAGCCTGGCGAAGAAATATTAATCTCTGTTGATGTAAACGGTGAAGCTGTAAAATTGCGAGGAATTGTCATTAGTAGAAGACGGGAATTGTTGGGACGGCCTTATATTTATGGAATAAAATTTAAATTTGATAGTCGAACAAATAAAAAGCGATATACACAGTTGAAAAAAATCTGGAATAAGGAAAAGGCATCTAAAAAAAGGTTGAAGCTAAGAAATGCAAATTAAATTTGAGGATCAGTTATGGCTTATGGACGAGGCCTTAATTGAAGCAGAAAAGGCCTATCGAAGTGATGAGGTTCCAATTGGGGCAGTCATTGTGGATTCAAAAGGGACAATTTTGGCACGGGCACATAATATAAAAGAGCATTCGAGTAATCCTTGTGGCCATGCTGAAATTTTAGCGATTATTCATGCTGGTGAAAAAATTAATAATTGGCGCTTAACTAATTGCACGCTCTTTGTGACATTAGAGCCCTGCCCAATGTGCATGGGAGCAATTGTACAGGCCAGACTATCTCGACTTGTCTTTGGGGCATATGATAAAAAAGGTGGCGCAGTTAGTTTGAACTATAATTTATATAAGGATAAGCGCCTAAATCACAACTTTGAAATTGTCGGTGGGTTAAAACACTACGAAAGCTCAAAACTATTGTCGCGATTTTTTAAAGAAAAGCGTTCAAGCTACAATAATTTGTAGAAGAAAAAAAATGATTATGCTAAAAACAAAGCGTGGAGAGTTGGCCGAGTGGTTGAAGGTACTCCCTTGGAAAGGGAGCGTACGCCAAAAGTGTACCGAGAGTTCGAATCTCTTGCTCTCCGCCATTTTTTAAATCATAATTATTTTCATGACAGCGCTTTTTATTCTCGCATTTTATCTAACAACTAGGATTGGACTTAATTCAGTCTGGGATCAACTAAATCCGATTTATTCTTATCTTTTTGAGCTGGCCTTTGTTTCAACGACTATTTTTTTATATAAGACCGAACGCAAGACAGAGCTTTTAAATTTTAAAATTTCACCTACAAATTATTTGAGATTATTGCCTTGGCCTTTTTTGGGCCTTATTTTTTACAGATTAGCAGTTAAGGCAAATATTTTAATTCCGTTTGATTTTAACAATGGTGCTAGCTTAGTTTTGCTATTAATCGTTGCCCCTATTTTAGAGGAACTAATTTTTAGGTTCTCGCTATGGGTTTCTTTTGATCGACTTTGTAAAAACAAAGAAATTCAGCACTGGGCCTCGGCGATATTTTTTTCTATTGGACACTTGATTGCAATTTTTACTTTGCCACCTGATTTTAGGCCGTTTGTTTTGTATCAAGGGATGTATGTCATCATTTTAAGTTTGGGTGCTTCAAAAATGAGGGAAGCGACAAATGGTGTGGCCGGGCCAATTCTCTTGCACGCATTATTTAATTTGGGATTTTATTTGGGAAGCTTGGTTTAAAACCAAGCTTCGCCTTGAAAGCCGATTGCATGGCCATCTTTTTTGTTGTTAAAGTTTACGCGATTATCTTTATTCCAGAGAGATTTTGTAACAAAGGCGCGAATAACTGGTCTTGCCCAAATCGATTGATTGATAGAGACTTCATAGGCAAAAGTAAGACGAGTTAGGCTGAGGGTTTTTGTGCTATCGATGACTTCTGAGTGACCGACTTCTGTAACAAAACGAAGATTGTCATTGATAAAATAAGTTGGTCTTGAGCCAATGTTCCACCACAACGAATCTGTTCTGCCATTATTTCTTTGTTCAATCGTTGAGCTTGCGTGTAATTCAAATTTAGGTGATATTTTTGTCGTAATGTGTTCGACCACGCGAAATTTGTATTTACCAGAATTATCAATTCCGGTTCCGGTTTCAGAATTTCCATAAACACTTAAAGATGAAAGTAATTTATTTCCATAGATAACTGCAAAATCGTTAAAGCCTGATTCAAGAGAGTTTCTTAATCTAAGGCCAAATAGAAAACCATTTAGTTTTTCATAATTGGTAGAGCCAACTCTTCCACTTGATGTATTGCCGATCGCCGACCAAAAATTGAGATCGCCAAAAGAATTTGTTTTTAAATCAAATAATCTTATATCAAAAAATGATTTAACAACTTGCTCGTTGTTGGTTGTAGATTTTGTGGTTTCTTGTAGGTAGGCCAGCTTAAGGTTAGCGTTAAATAGATTGATGTCAGAGACACCAGCGCCAACTCCATTCATTGCCGCAAAGTAATAAAAGTCGTTCATGTGAACATCGACATCGCGGTAAAATCGCTTGCCAACCCACAGACGGTAAGGAACTTCAGGAAGTTTATTTGACTCAAAAAAAGTTTCAACGACATCGATATCGTTAGTACTCGACTCGTCACCGTACTGCGTATTGTTGTTTGGGAAAAAAGCGAAGGTTGACTGCACCTTAAAACTAGTGTTTGCTTGGTTTTTCTCAAGGAAGTCTAGAGCAAATGTTGTTTCCCCGTAAGTGCCACATTCGTTTCCAAGCCGAAATTCATTTCCCTCGCTCCCTGGATTATTAAAGCATGATGCTTTTTCACCATTTCCCGCATTGCCAACGCCAGAGCGAAGATAACCATGCACGTCGACCGGCATAGCAAAGGAATTAGAACACATCAGAAAAACACTGATAAATAAAAGCTTTTTCATTAAAAATTTCCTTGTTGATTGGGGTCATTTTTGTAAATAGAAAATGACAAATATCGCGAGACTTTATCATCACTATTTCTTTGAAGAAATAGATTCTTAGAACTAAAATGAAGAACTTTTTTATTGAGGGGAAATATGGCCATGTTAGATAAAGTTTTACTTCGTTTTGCCGCCAGATTAAATGGTTTGCAATGTTCATACAAGAACGTAAATAAAGAAATCGTGTGGTCCAAAGATGAGGCCCTAATTAAAGTTTTAGAAACCTTAACAAATCAAAAAATTATTAACAACGATGATCTTGTAAAAATTTGTTCACAAAAAAAAGAGTCTCAATTTTTAGATAAAGTAAAAAGTGTTCATGTTTTCTGGGATGGCCTTTTATCAAAAATAATTATTTGTTCAAAGGAAGTGCCGGCCCTAAAAAAGGAAGCGGAAATTTGTTATGAAGATGGAACTAAAGAAAAAATAATTCTTCAATTAATCGACTCTAGAAAACTTGAATTTGGCTTCAAGGCCAGTTACCAAATGATAAAGAAAATAGATGTTGGATATCACAAATTAAAACTTCAGATAGATAATATTGAGGTAGAGACGTTTTTGGTTTGCCCTCCGAAGAGCTTACCGATAAATGATGTTAAAGAATGGGGGCCATTTGTTCCAATGTATGCGCTTAGGAGTGACAGCGATTGGGGAATTGGGAGTTTTAAAGAAGCAAAAGAGCTGGCAATTATATTAAAAAAATATGGGGCAAGTTGGATGGGGCTGTTGCCAATGCTTGCAGGAAATTTTGATTATGATGATTGCGATCCGAGTCCCTACTCTTCTTTGTCGCGACTTTTTTGGAATGAAATTTATTTGGATATCGAAGCTCTTGTTTTAAAATATAATTCAAAAAAAGCAGGTGTTTTAATTTCTGATGTCGAATTTAAAAATAAAATAAAAGAATTACGAGAGACAGAGTTTGTTGATTATCGAAAAGTATATCTTTTAAAAAAAGAAGTCCTACAAATTTTGGCCAACGAATTTTTTGAAAACAAATTGGATCAAAAAAACGAATATATTGCCTTTGTTAAAGAAAACCCAGAAGTTTTAAAATATGTAAAATTTAGAGGGAAAGAAACACCAGATCAACAGTTCCATTTATTTGTTCAATTTGAGATGAATGAATCGTTAAAGGCATTTTACAATGAAACAGGTGTCGGCCTTTATATGGATTATCCTGTTGGCGTAAATGATTCTGGATTTGATTACAAAGAATATCGTTCGGTTTTCTTTGGAGAAGTTTCAGTGGGTGCACCACCAGAACCAGTTTTTGCTCTCGGGCAAGATTGGGGATTTCCGGCCTTTTCTCCAGAGGGAATGAGAAAAGATCGTTACCACTATTTTAGACGATCACTTCAGCACCATTTAAAATTTGGAAAAATCATGCGCCTTGACCACATTATGGGCCTGTATAGAATTTACAGCGTTCCAAAAGGGTTCAAGGGGGATGAGGGAATTTATCTTCGATTTTCTCCCGATGAATTATTTGCGGTGGTTATTTTAGAGGCCTATCGTGCTGGAGCTGATCTGATTGGAGAAAATCTTGGAACAGTTCCTTTGTTTGTTGATGAAATGATATCTAAAAGAAATCTAAATGGAATGTGGGTTTTTGAGTGTGAAACATGGAGAGGGCCTAGAGAAGCATTCTCACAAATAAAAGCAAATCAGCTTGTATGTTTAAATACGCACGATATGCCAATGCTTGAAACATATAAAGAGGGATCGGATTTAGATCTTGTCTATAAACTGGGAATTTTATCTGAAAAATATAAAAAACAATTTCAATTAGAGCGAGAGTCTCAAATGAGAAATTGGAAGGAAGTTTTAGGAAATGAAACTTTTAATTATAATTTAATAAAAAATATTGCAAAGTCTGATGCGCGGTTTTTTGTCTTAAATCTTGAAGATTTATGGGGAGAAGGTCGACCGCAAAATATACCTGGAACATGGAAAGAATATCCCAATTGGCGCAAGAAGTTTACGCTGAAAGTTTCAGAAATACTAAACAACAAAAATGCAACAAACTCACTTGAAGTATTAAAAGAACAACGGAGTAAAAAGTGAGATTAATTTTTTTATTGGTTTTATTTACACTCTTATCATTCACCCCTAAAAAGCCACTGATTCCAGGCTCTGCACGAGCAAAATGGATCAGTGAAACAAAAATCCAATTAATTTTAAAAGAAAATTTAAATATCAATAGTGTTACAAAATTTGCACTGGTCAATGAATATAGAAAAATAGAATTGCCACTTTTGGTAACAACTGGTTTTGATAGAAGGGTTGAACTGGAAGTAAAAGAGTTAACTCAATCTGAATTATCTGCGTTGATTTCTGGTGATTTAAATTTAATTGCGATCAATGAACAGGGTGAGGTTGTCGATTCGACAGGCGTTCAGCTTGCGGGCCTATTGGACAAGCGTTTTTTCTATGCAGGAAATGACCTCGGCCCAGATTTTAGAGCTGAAAATATCTATTTAAACCTTTGGGCACCAACCGCAATTTCAGTGCAAGTTTATCTTTATAAAAATTCTTTAAGCGATAAAAGTAACAATGGCCCTGATTTCATTATTAATGCGAATAAAGATAATTTAGGGGTTTGGAGAGCTGAAATTAACAATGGTTATAATCGCTATTTTTATTTATATAATGTGACGGTTTATAACCCAAGCACCAAGGAAGTGGAAACTAATTTAGTGACCGACCCATACTCTAAGAGCTTGTCAATAAATTCAAAAAAATCTCAACTGGTTAACGTGTTTGATGAATCTCTAATGCCAACCGGATGGAAAAATCTTCAGAAAAAAAAGACTAGAAATAAAATTATTTATGAAACACACCTGCGGGACTTAACTGCGAAAGATATATTTTTAAAAGAAGAAGAAAGAGGGACTTATGTAGGACTTTCAAATCCCAAATCTCTTGCCTATCAACACTTGAAGGGGTTAGCAGAGAGTGGTTTAAGTTATATTCATTTTCTTCCTTTAAATGATTTTGCCAGTGTTAATGAAGATAGAAAAAAATGGCAATTGATAGACGTAGACATAGTTGCGCCATCAAATTCAGATCGTCCTCAAATCGAATTAAACCGAACACGTCATGGTGATGGATATAATTGGGGATATGACCCTTTTCACTATTTTGTACCAGAAGGATCTTATTCAAAAAATCCAGATGGCGAAAAAAGAATTAAAGAATTACGAGAGATGATTTTTTCACTAAATCAACTAGGCCTAAAGGTTATTGTTGATGTTGTATTTAATCATACTTATTCAAGTGGAAGTGATTCATTTTCAGTTTTAAATAAAATTGTTCCGCTGTATTACTATCGTTTAAATGATGTCGGCGACATTCATAATTCATCGTGTTGCTCTGATACAGCAGCAGAAAATAAGATGATGGAAAAATTAATGATTGATGCTGTTACTTTTTGGGCCAAGGCCTATAAGGTAGATGGATTTCGTTTTGATTTAATGTCATTTCACACAAGAGAAAATATGCTAAATGTGAAATCATCCCTTTTAAAACTAACAATTCCAAACGATGGAGTTGATGGTAGCAATCTTTATCTTTATGGAGAGGGGTGGATTTTTGGATCACTGGTAGAAAAAAATAGCAAAATTGCATTTTCACAAGAAAATGCCTATGGCGCAGGAATTGGTTTTTTTAATGATCGAATGCGAGATGCGGTTCGAGGTGGGACAACTGATTCACATGAAAAATCGGATCAGGGATTTGTTACAGGACTTTATTTTGATTATAACAATGAAATTGCCAACCGAAACACGCCAAGCAATTTAGATGATCAAAGAAAAAAACTCGATCATCTATCAGATGTAATAAAGATAGGCTTGGCCGGCAATTTACGTGATTATAGATTTAAAAATCATGTTGGCGATTATGTAATGTCTAAAGATTATTACTTTCGATCTGCGTCCGTTGGATATGCGGCCACGACAGATGAAACAATTAACTATGTGTCTGCTCATGATGGACATGCCTTGTTTGATGCCGTTTCTGCAAAGGCCCCTTTTTATACTTGGGGAAGAAATCCTGGAATCGCCACCTTGGAAGAAAAGCAACGAATCCAAAGCTTAGCACTTTCATTTGCAATGTTCTCTCAGGGGGTTCCTTTTTTTGAAGGCGGGTCAGAGATTTTGCGTTCAAAATCTGGCGATGTTGATAGTTATGACTCTGGAGATTGGTATAATGCTCTAGACTTTACTTTTAATGAAAATAATTGGGGCAAAGGTCTCCCTCCAAGTTTTAAAAACTTCAATGATTGGAGTTTTTGGTCGCCAAGATTAAGCGATTCTGCAATGCTAATCAAAAAGCAAAATATTGAGCAAAGTCTTTTGATGTTTAAGTCTTATTTAAAAATAAGAAGTACTTCAACCCTCTTTCATCCGAAGTCGCTTAGTGAAACTCAAGCAAGTGTGAGTTTTATCGACAATCAGAAGGGCCAAGAAAGTGGCCTTATTGCAATGAAGTTAAAAAATGCAACAGAAGAAATGCTAATTGTTTTTAATGTAAATAAATTTGGAAGAAATTTTAAAAATGAAGAATTAAATGAAAGCTTTAAGCTTCATCCTGCGCTTAATGAAAGTATAGATCCCTATTTAAAGTATTTTTCAATTAAAAAGGGTGAGTTAAGTATACCTGGTAGAACTGTTATCGTGCTTGTTAAGGATAATTAATTGTGAAAATAGTGTTTTCTTTAATCGTTTTAGTTTTAATTTCAAATGTCGTTTATGCAAAAACCACAATTCAGTTGTGGCATCAAATGATTTATTCTCATCGAGAAGTTTTACGAGATCTCGTACGCGACTTTGAAAAAGAAAATCCTGATATTTCGGTGTCTGTGACATATCGAGAAACAGAGGAACTGCGATCGGCCTTTCAGTCATCGGCCATGGGGGGATCAGGCCCTGAATTAATTTATGGGCCAAGTGATCAAGTTGGGCCTTTTGCAACAATGAAATTAATTAGACCAGTAGATGAGTATATGAGCTCTGAGGAAAAATCAGATTTTGATCCGCTGGCATTGGTGAAATATGATTCAAAAACATACATGATTGGAAACTCTGTCGGAAATTTTTTAATGCTTCTTTATAATACAGAACTGGTAAAAGAAGCGCCAAAAACACTTTCAGAATTTATTTTAACAGCACAAAAACTGACTAAGGATGTAAACGGCGATGGAAAGATTGATCAATATGGATTTGCATTCAATTTCACTGAACCTTTCTTTTTTGTTCCTTGGGTTGATGGATTTGGTGAGCATTTTTTAAATGATAAAAACCTTCCCAATTTAGATTCAAAGGCCATGGTTGAAGCATTTTCATTGATGAGAGACTTTAGAGACAAGTATAAAATAATTCCGAAAGAGTGCGATTATGAAATGGCAAATTCACTTTTTAAAGAAGGAAAAGCGGCCATGATCGTCAATGGAGATTGGTCTTGGGGTGATTATAAAAATGCAAATTTAAAATTTAAAATAGCTCGCTTCCCGTTGATTGAAAAAACGAATTTGCATCCTGCTCCTTTGGTTGGAACAACGGGCTTTTCAATAAATGCAAATATTAAAAGTGATGCACACTTGAAGGCCAGCTTGGCACTGCTAAAATTTTTAACAAAAAAGGAATCGCAATTGAGCTTTACAGAAAAAGTCTCAACCTACCCTTCGCGTCTTAGTGCTCGAGAGTCAACATTGGTTTTAGAAAATGAAATTTTAAAAGATGCTGCAAAAATAATGGAGGTTTCTCGTCCAATGCCGGTAGTGCCAGAAGTTCGCGCTGTTTGGGATGCGCTTAGGACACAGTACCAGTCAGTACTCGCAGGAAATCAAACTCCAGAAATAGCCGCTAAGACGGCCCAAAAAGATGCGCTAAAACAAATTGATAATATGAATGAGATATTAACTCCTGATCGTTCAATTTATCTCGTCTATCTTTTGATTGGGATTATCTTTATCTGGCCGACGGTTCTTTTTTTAAAATCGCTAAAAGTAATGATTAATGACTTTAAAAACAAAGATCGCTTTCCATATTACATGATGATTCCTGCATTTTTGGCAATTTTTTCAGTTGTAATTTATCCATTTTTTTATAATTTATTTTTGTCTTTTTCTAATTTTAGTCTCAAGACATTTAATAATTGGGAGTTGATTGGATTTAGACACTATCTAGCGGTTTTAGTTGATCCAAAGTTTTATGAAGTGTTTTTAAAAACATTACTTTGGACTTTTTCAAATGTTTTTTTTCATGTCGCAATCGGAGTGCTTTTAGCTGTCATAATTGAGCAAGTTTTGCCAAAGAAAAATTTTTGGCGAACACTTCTTATTATTCCATGGGCCGTGCCACAATATATTACGGCCTTGACCTGGAGAGGAATGTTCAATCAAGAGTACGGCCCGATAAATATTTTTTTACAAGAATATTTAAAACTTTCTCCAATACAATGGTTGTCAGATCCTTGGACAACATTTAGTGCCTGTGTTGTAACAAATGTTTGGCTCGGTTTTCCTTTTATGATGATTGTGGCCCTTGGAGGACTCCAATCAATTTCTCCTGATCTTTATGAATCCGCAAAAGTGGATGGAGCGGGGGCCTTTCAGCGCTTTCGTCACATTACATGGCCGATGCTTCAGCCAGTAATTCGGCCAGCGGCGCTGTTGGGATGTATTTGGACCTTTAACACTTTAAATGTTATCTGGCTTGTAAGTAATTCAGGCGAGCCGGCCGATCAAACACATATTCTTGTAAGTTATGTCTATAAGGCGGCCTTTAATCTTTATAGGTATGGTTATGCCTCAGCGCTTTCGATGATTATTTTTGTGATTTTGGTTGGAATGAGTCTTGTTGTAAATCACCTAAATAAAAATTCAAAGGATGCAGTCTAATGAAAAAAATAATAGCGTGGATAACGGTCATCTTATTTTCTTTTTTTTCAATATTTCCAATCTTGTATGTTATTTCAATTTCTCTCCGGGGTGATAATGCTTTTGGTTCTCGTTCACTTTTATTAATAGATTCAAGTTCAACGATAAAAAATTATATTGATCTTTTTACAACCACTCCTTTTCTAAAGTGGATGATAAACTCACTTTATGTCAGTTTTGTCGTAACCTTAACAGGGGTTGTGCTTGCAGCGACGAGTGGCTATGCAATGTCGAGATATGAGTTCAAAGGAAAAAGATTGATGTTGCTGTCACTTTTAACAACGCAAATGTTTCCTGCAACAATGCTGATGTTGCCATTTTTTATAGTACTTTCAAAGTTACATCTTATTAATAAGTTTTTTGGACTAATTATTATTTATTCATCAACGGCCTTACCTTTTTGTATTTGGCAAATGAAAGGTTACTTCGATACGGTACCAAAAGAATTAGAAGAAGCGGCAAAACTTGATGGGTGCTCTTCATTTTCTGCTTTTTATAAAATTATACTTCCAATGTCGGCACCGGCATTGGTGATTACGGGCCTATTTAGTTTTATGAGCAGTTGGAGCGAGTATTTAGTTGCTGCAATCACGCTACAAGATCCCGATCTCTATACCCTACCACTCGGCCTAAAATCGTTTCAAGCGAGCCTTGCAACTCAGTGGGGACTTTATGCGGCCGGAGCATTAGTTGTTAGTATTCCTGTTGTTATTTTATTTATTATGATTTCAAAATATTTAATTTCCGGCCTAACAGTCGGAAGCGTGAAAGGATAGTTATGAGTGCAGTTGAATTAAAAAACATTGTAAAAAAATACGGTGAGAATACAATTTTAAACGACATCAGCTTAAGCGTTGATGCTGGAGAATTTTTGGTGCTTGTTGGTCCATCTGGCTGTGGTAAGTCGACCATGCTTAGAGTGATCTCTGGCCTTGAATCAATTTCATCTGGCTCTGTTATGATTAATGGAAAAGATGTAACAAAAGCTGAGCCACAAGACAGAGATCTTGCAATGGTATTTCAAAGTTATGCACTTTATCCACATATGACTGTCTTTGAAAATATGGCCTTCTCATTAAAAATAAAAAAAATGAGTGATTCAGAAATTAAAAAAAGAATTGATGAAGTCTCAGACCTATTGCAAATGACCCCATTTCTCACTCGAAAACCAAAGGATTTATCTGGCGGCCAGAGACAACGAGTATCTTTGGGGCGTGCTCTTGTTCGACGATCCCCTGTAATATTATTTGACGAACCTTTATCTAATTTGGATGCACATCTAAGAAATCAGATGCGAATTGAAATTAAAAAAATTCATCAATTGTTTAAGAGTACGATCATTTATGTAACTCACGATCAGACCGAGGCCATGACAATGGGGGATCGTATTGCTGTTTTAAATAAAGGCAAAATTGAGCAATTGGGAACGCCAAAAGAGATTTATCAAAATCCTAAAAATCTATTTGTTGCAAACTTTATTGGTACGCCTGAAATGAATTTTATTGAAACTGCCGATAAATCAAAAATGCAAGGAATTCGACCTGAAAATATAAAACTCGTTGATGGTGGAGAATATAAGGCCCGGGTTTTATTCTATGAAAATTTAGGCCCAACAGGCTTGCTCCATGTTGAATATAATAACTCCCCTCTTCGATTATTTACAGAAAACCAATCAATTCCAAAGGTTGGCGACCATGTATTTTTATCCATTGACCAGATAAAAGTTTTAAATTTTGATAAGGTCAGCGGCGAACAAATAAAATAAATCATGAAAAAAATTAGTATTACATTAATATTTATTCTTACTTCCTTTGTCTCTTTTGCGGCAGGGCCTAGAACTGTTTTTGTTCAATTGTTTGAATGGCCGTGGAATGACATAAAAAAAGAATGTGTAAAAAACTTAGGCCCAAATGGATATGCGGCCGTTCAAGTTTCTCCTCCCCAAGAGCATGTTGTTTGGGAAAATTCACCATGGTGGGAAAGATATCAACCGATATCATATAGATTATTTTCTCGTTCCGGTAACGAGGCTGAATTTAAAGAAATGGTAGAGGCCTGCAATAATTCAGGTGTTGATGTTTATGTCGATGTCGTTTTTAATCACATGGCCGGAATAGATGAAGGGCACGGAATTGCGGGATCTGTCTTTACTCATTATAGTTATGACGGACTTTATTCGTATAACGACTTTCATCACTGTAATAGAAATGGAAATGACGATATTTTAGATTTTTCAAATCTGTATGAATTGCAAAACTGTGAGCTGGTGAACTTGGCCGATTTGAAAACAGAATCAAATAGCGTCCAATATAAGATTGCGGCCTATTTAAACAAGTTAATTTCAATGGGCGTAAAAGGGTTTAGAATTGATGCCGCCAAACATATTCCTGCAAAAGATATACAAGCGATAAAAAACAAGTTAATTGCACCCGTTTATATTGTCCAAGAGTTGATTACAAGTGGAAATGATCCCTTCACGGTTGATGAATATGTTAACGTTGGCGATGTTTCTGCTTATGCTTATCCATATTTTGTTGGGCAAGCGTTTAAGGCCGCTGATTTTAGCCTTCTTCAAAGAATGTTTTATTATATGCCAGACAGCATGGATAGCGTTGTCTTTTTAGATAATCATGATCTGCAGAGAGCAGAGAATCGCTCAATGCTTTTGAGTGCTCAATATGATAAAGAAGTTTTTGATTTGGCCCAAGTCTTCATGTTGACCTACCCATTTGGTTATCCACAACTTTATTCAAGCTATAGTTTTAAAAATTACAATGAAGGGCCACCTGTAAATTCGGATTTAATGACTCTTCCTGTACTTGATAATTCATTGGGATGTCGAGCTCCATTTATTTGTGAGCATAGAAGATCTTACGTAAATGCACTTATTAACTTTAGAAACAAAACCGATAAAAATTTTTATATTACTAATTGGTGGACCAATGGAAAAGATCAACTATCTTTTTCACGTGGAGCTTTGGGCTTTGTAATGATTAATAATAGTAATAGTGACGTTGTGGGAAAATCATTTCAAACAGGTTTACGAGAAGGTTTATATTGCAATATTATTTCGCCTGAATATTTAAGAAGTAGAAGTAGTTGTACTACAAAAATTAAAGTTGACTCTCATGGATTTGCACTTTTAAATGTAGAAAAAATGAGTGCAGTTGTTCTTCTTTCTAATTCACTTTAAAAAAATTGAGGATATATATAATGGGTGTGAAAAAATCATTTTCTATTGGGCTTGATCTCGGGGGAACGAAGCTTGCGGCAGCCCTTTTAAATCAAAATGGAGAGATCGTAGATTTTATTAAAATTCCAGTCGAGATGAACAAAGAAAGTTCTGCTTTAAAGACTCAAAAAAGAGTAATTAGTTTAATGTCAGATATTTGCCATGATTTTAAAAAAAGATATCCCAATGAATTAGATCGAAAGTATTTTAAAGGTGTTGGTCTTGCCAGTGCAGGGCCACTAGATACTGAAAAAGGTTTATTAATTAATCCTGTTAATTTTCCAGGCTGGAAAACTGTCCCAATAAGAGATTTACTTTCTGATTCTCTCGTAAAATCTGGCCTAAAAACAAAAGTTAGTTTTCAAAATGATGCGATTGCAGCGGCCTTGTCTGAAGGATGGATTGGCGGAGCCAAATCATTTGATAGCTATGCAATTGTTACAGTTGGAACAGGAATTGGAACGGGAGTTATTTTTAATGGAAGGCCATGCCAAACCAAGGGCATGGGATCAGAGTTTGGCCACCTTGTTTGTGATATGCATTCACTTATTAAAAATCCAAAAGAATTAAAAAAGCACACAGTTGAGGGTATCGCTTCTGGAACAGCACTTCTTCGTAGGGCAAAAGAGATGGGCTTTCAAGGTGAATCTGTTGAAGAACTAGTTCGCGTCTATAAACACGGTGAGAAAAAGTATCAAATTCTCTTTGATGAAATGGCCTTTGCATTGGCCATTATTTGCTATGATTTATCAATAGGATTTAATCTCGATAGCATATTCGTATCTGGTGGATTAATTAAAATTAAAGAATTATTTTTTGATAAGATGAAAAAGCACTATGGTACGTTAATTTTAGAATTAAACCCTAAATTTAAAACTAAAATATCAATTGCAAAAACGGGAAATCATGCAGGTGTTATTGGCGCGGGCTATCTTCCCTATCTTTAGTCTAATTTTAAAAAACTTGACACGAATATGAGTGAAAAGTAAGATGTCGGCGGTAGTTAGGGGGCAGCAATGGTATTTGCGGCGAACCCCGCCAGGTCCGGAAGGAAGCAACGGTAACTGTCATTGCCATGTGCTGTTTTCCTAACTACTTTAATTTCCGCCCCTAGAATCCCTTGGTAATATGTTAAATTTCTTTTACTAATCTCTATTAATTCATTAACCTTGTAGTCTATGTCATACCTAGTATTGGCCAGAAAATGGCGACCAAAAACATTTCAAGATTTGATCGGGCAAGAGCACATTGTTCGTTCGCTACAAAATAGCATTATTAACAAAAGAATTGGTCATGCTTATATTTTTGTGGGAACTCGAGGTGTTGGAAAAACATCTGCTGCACGTATTTTTGCAAAGGCCATTCGGTGTATAAATAAAAGGCCCGATGGAAATGCATGTAATGAATGTATTGCCTGTAAAGATTTTGATACTGACAATTCGATGAACATTATTGAAATCGATGGGGCCTCAAACAATTCTGTTGATAATATTCGCGACTTAATTTCAAACGTTCACTATCTCCCAACTTCTGGTGAGTATAAAGTTTATATTATTGATGAAGTGCATATGCTTTCAACAAGTGCGTTTAATGCCCTTTTAAAAACACTTGAAGAGCCTCCTCGGCATGTTGTTTTTATATTTGCAACAACTGAAGGAAATAAACTTTTAGGAACAGTGCTTTCTCGTTGTCAGAGATTTGATTTTAGAAATGTGGATCTTAACAACCTAAAGGAACAAGTAAAAAAAATTGCAGCACATGAATCGATTCGCTTTGAAAAAGAGCAATTAATTGATGAGCTTTGTAAGCTTGGTGATGGTTCGGTTAGAGATACTCTCTCTTTGTTTGATCAAGTCTTAACGTTTTCTAAAAATAATGTCATCACAGAGGAAGTATTCTCAAGTTCTCTTGGTGTGTGTGGGCCATCTCAAATTAGTGCGGTGGTAAATGCGGTGTTTTCAGGAAATGATCTTGAATTAAAAAAATTATTTTTTGAAATAACAAATAAAAATTTTCCTCTTTTAAATTTTGCGAATTCGCTAAGCGATCGTTTTTATCAAGAAATTGAAGAAAATAAAAATTATTCTTTAGCAGAGTTAATTTGGGTTTTTGAATCTTTTGCCAAAGATATAACTTGGGCCCTAGAGTCACTTCGGCCAGATAAGACTTTTTTTATTTTACTTTTGAAACTATGTAAAAGAAGAGATTTTTTTGGTTCAATTTCAGCAGGTGGAAATCAAGAGCAGGTAGAAATTAAACGAGATGGCCCGACGGTTAAACCAGTTGAAGAACCAGTTACTGTAAAAACAGAAAAAAAAACAGTAGAAATTAAAGCAAGTTTTTCTAACGACAAAAGTTGGGATGAATTTTTAAAGTATTTAAATGAATTATCACCAGCTTCTGCTTCTAATCTTGAGCAGGGAAATTTATTGAATCCCATTTCAAGAAAGAATGGCGAGTTATATATTGAGCTTGGATTTAATTTTTCGGGCCTGGTTTTTTTAGACTATTTAAAAGAAACAGAGGTTTATCAAAAGCTTCTTTCTAATTTGTCGGATTTTTTTCAAGTTGAAAAAGAAAAAATTAAGCTGGCACTTTTAGAAGTTGGAAATGAAGAAGAATTTGTGTCGAAGGCCGAACAAAAGAGATTGGAAGAAGAATTGAGCGATCAAGATAAAATGGAAGAGATAAAAAATAATCCAATTCTTAAAGAGGCAGAAAGAATATTTAATTCAAAAATTGATAAGGTAATCATAGAAAATAAAAAATAAGGAGTGCACATGAAAGGCTTACAAGGATTAATGAAACAAGCACAACAAATGCAACAAAAGATGTCTACTCTTCAAAAAGAGTTAGAGCAAAGAGAATTTGAGACTTCCTCTGGTGGAGGTATGGTTAAAATAAAAATCAATGGTAAACAACAAATAATTTCTTTATCAATTAATAAAGAATGTGTTGATCCAAACGATGTTGAGTCTCTTGAAGAGCTAATTAAGACAGCAGTAAATCAATCAGTAAAAGAATCACAAGACATGGTGTCACAAGCAATGTCTAAAGTAACTGGTGGATTAAATATTCCTGGGTTATTTTAAAAATGGAATTGCCTGAGAAATTACTTAAAACAGTAAAACTTTTTTCCAGACTTCCTGGCGTTGGGGAGAAAACGGCCTTACGCCAAACCTTGATAATGACGAAATGGAGTAAAGAGGATTTATATTTATTTTCAGAATCAATTAAATCTCTGGCCGAATTACGACATTGTCAAAGATGTGGTATGTATTCTGACACTGACCTTTGTACCATTTGTACTGATCCAGTTCGAAGTTCTGCAAATAGTTTATGTATTGTTGAATCAGTTACAGATTGTTTGGCCATAGAAAGAAGTGGGACTTTTAAAGGAAAATTTCATATTTTATTTGGAGTTTTAAATCCTCTTTTGGGTATTGGGCCGGATGAAATAAATCTTTCAAGGTTGTTTGATAGAATTAAAGAAGAAAATATTTCAGAGGTAATATTAGCGATTAACCCTTCTGTTGAAGGTGATGCTACGTGTGCCTACATAAAGGCATCTGTTGGCCTAACTGTAAACGTAGAAAGGATTGGCTTTGGAATCCCAATGGGAGGAAGTCTTGAGTTTGTCGACTCATTAACAATTAGCAAGGCCTTAGAGAATAGAAGACATTTATGAAAGGAATACAAAACTTAATTCCAAACTATGTGCATAACTTTTTTAAATCTTGTGAAGTCGATCATCGATTGAATCGTTATTCGTTTTTTTTAATTCGGCAGGATGGAGTCGTATTATATAATAATAACGAACTTGGAAATAAGCTTGATAAATCATCTATTGGAGCATTGATTGGAGGAGTTTGGCAGGCTTCTTTGGCCCTTTCTAATTTTATTCCAAGTGAAAAAACAGATGAAATTTTCAGGTTAAGTTTTGATACGAGCTCTCGAGGGGTTTATATTCTTCCAATTAATGTCTATGATGAAGAGCTTTTCTTGGGCCTGATTTATTTTGATGAAGTAAACCCAGGTTTTGTAAAAAATAAAATTCGTGATTTGGGAAATGCCCTTACCGCTTATCTTGAAAGCGAATTAAAAAATAGCAATAAAAACAATAGTAATAAAAAATCAAGTGCCGAATATCTTTTTATGGATATCACAGACGGGGAAATGGATAAGATCTTTTCTTTTATTAAATAAATTGTGAGGAAATATGTCTTTTGTAAATTACGTAACAAAAGAAGTTAATTGTAAAATCGTTTATTATGGTCCCGGATTAGGTGGAAAAACAACGAATATCCAGTATGTCTATCAAAAGACCAGTGGTGAAAATAAGGGTAATATTATTTCATTAAATACTGAAAATGAAAGAACACTCTTTTTTGATTTCTTGCCCCTGGATCTTGGAGAAATTCGTGGTTTTAAAACTCGTTTTCATCTTTATACTGTTCCCGGACAAGTTTTTTATGAGGCCTCTAGAAAATTAATTTTAAGAGGTGTTGATGGGATTGTATTTGTTGCCGACTCACAAGTAGAACGAATGGAAGCAAATCTTGAATCATTAAAATCTTTGGAAAAAAATTTACTTGAGCAAGGATATGATGTTGATAAACTACCAATCGTTTTTCAGTGGAATAAAAGAGATTTACCAAACGTCACCTCGATAAAAGATTTATCAATGAGTTTAAACAATAGGAAATGTCCAGAGTTTGAAGCATCGGCCGTTAAGGGTACAGGGGTTTTTGAAACATTAAAAATGATTTCAAAGCTTGTGCTGATGAATTTAAAAGGTGGCCTTGAATAATGGAAGTAAAGATAAAAAAAGTTGCTTCTGGAATTAGAAAAAGAGTATTAGAGCATGTTATAAAACATAATGGTGGTTATATGGGGCAGGCGTGCTCGAGTGCAGAAACGCTTGCAACAATGTATCTCTATATCATGAACTTGCCCGAGTTGAGCACTCCCCTTTTACCCAATAAGTTTCCTGGTGTTCCAGGCCCTAAGAATAAAAATTATTTCACAGGCGCATCTTTTAATGGTGGCCATAAAGTTCACAGTGACCGATTTTATCTTTCACCGGCCCAATACGCTCTCGTTTTATATGCACTTTTAGTTGAAACAAACCGAATGAGTGAAGCAGGTATTTTAGAGTTTAATACAGATGGTTCTTCGGTGGAAATGATTGGTGCGGAACATTCTCCCGGAATGGAAGTGACAACTGGATCTCTTGGGCAAGGGCTATCGCAGGCCATTGGTGCGGCCCTTGGACGAAAGCTAAAGGGTGATTTAGGAACTAACTTTGTCTTTATGAGTGATGGCGAGTTTCAAATTGGAATGACATGGGAAGCATTTCAAACGATGAATCAATTTAAAATAAGTAATGTTGTCATTTATGTTGATGTCAATGGACATCAATGTGATGGGACAACTGACGATGTTATGAGCGTAAGAGACTTAAAGAGAAAAGCAGAAAGTTTTGGTGCTACCGCTGTCGTTGTCGACGGACATGATGTACAGGCCTTAATGCAAACTAAAAATATTCCACATCAAAATGGCCCCTTGGTTGTTTTTTGTAAGACTCTTCCCTATGCAGGACTTCCAGAATTTGAACAAAACAGGCCAAAGTTTCATTATCTTCGATTTAAAGATCAAATTGAAAAAGAAAAATATCAAAATGCGCTCAAGCGATTTTAAAAAACGATTTTGGTGAATAGAATGGAAATACTTACACGTGTACATGCAAATAATTTAGTTAATTGGGCAAAAGAAAATCCAAATGCATTAGTTCTTTCTGCAGACTTAACAAGTTCTTGTGAAATAGATACTTTTAAAAATGTATACCCAGATCGATTTTATAACTTTGGAGTAGCAGAACAAAACATGTTGAGTATGGCCGCAGGACTTGCGCGAGAAGGCTTTATTCCGATGGTTCATACCTTTGGTGTTTTTATATATCGTCGAGCTTACGATCAAATTGCGATGTCTGTTGCTTATTCAAATTTGCCAGTTAAAATGTTTGGCTTTCTTCCCGGAATTATGACTCCAGGTGGAGCAAGTCATCAAGCGATTGAAGACGTTGCTCTTATGCGAGCACTTCCAAACATGACGGTACTTGATTGTGGTGATGCTACAGAAGTTGAGTCTGTATTAGATGTAATTAAATCGGTAGATGGCCCTGTCTATATACGAATGTTACGTGGAGAAATTCCACGCCTATTTCCAATTGATGAAAAATTTAAATTAAATCACGCTCGCACGCTTATGAATGGAAATGAAATAAGTTTATTTACTTCAAATATTTGCACAGAAGAAGCATTAAGGGTGACTAGTATTTTAAAAAAGCGAGGAGTTTCACTTTCCCACTATCACGTTTCAACTTTAAAACCTTTTACAGATCCGGTTGTTCTTAAGGGATTGCAAGAGGCACAGAAAGGAATAATTAGTATGGAAAACCATACTGTAATTGGAGGATTAGGTTCTGCAATTGCAGATATGATGGCCGAGCATGGAATTGGAAAACCTCTAATAAAACTTGGCCTCCAAGATACATTTTCACATGGAGCGAGCAAAAAATATTTAATGAAAGAGCACGGCATTGATGGACTTGGTTTAGTTTATGCTATAGAAAAATTACTTGGTCGTACTTTAAATATTTCAGAGTGTGATTTGTTAGAAACGAGAGAAATTGCAGTACATTCTGATGCAAAGGCCGAGGCCCTATAATGAGCTTTCAATTTAAAACAGAGAATGCTCTTAAGTTAAGTGGAAAGCGATTTTTTGTTAGCTATGAGATTTATGCAGAAAATGAAAGCATGGCCCATGAGAAAGCAAAAGATATTTGTGTAGAACAAACGATAGAGTTTCCTTATGAATTAATACCTGAGCATATTAAAAATGAAGGCATTGTCGGTAGAATTGAAGATTTTAAACGAGAATCAGAGCGAAAATTTAATTGCACAATCTCCTATGCGAATGAGTGTGCAGGAGATGAGATCACTCAGTTTATCAATGTTATTTTTGGAAATATTTCGATAAAACCAGGAATCAAAGTTGAGAAAATAGAGTTAAATAATCATTTAGATTTTATCTGTGGCCCTCGCTTTGGAATTACTGGCGTTCGAAATTTTTGGAATATTTTTGACCGGCCAATCATCTGCTCAGCACTTAAGCCAATGGGCCTTAGTGCGAATGATCTAGCAATTTTGGCCGGTGACTTTGCAAAAGGCGGAATTGATTTAATTAAAGATGATCATGGATTATCAAATCAAAGTTTCTCTAGTTTTAAAGAACGCGTAGAAAAATGCCAAAAAAGAATTAGTGATATTAATGCAACAACTGTCTATGCACCAAATATAACAGGGCCACACGATCAAATTCGCGATCGTGCCTACTTTGCAAAAGAGCAAGGTTGTCGTGCACTCTTGATCTCCCCTCTTCTTTCAGGTTTTGATATTGTTCATTCGCTGTCGCGAGATTCCAAGCTAAACCTTCCAATTATTGCTCATCCTGCATTTATGGGGTGTTTTGTAACATCAAAAGAAAATGGTTTTTCTCATTATGCTTTGTTTGGACAATTGATGAGAATTATTGGTGCTGATGTGACTATTTATCCTAACTTTGGTGGAAGATTTTCTTTTTCAAAAGATGAATGTTTGTCAATCGTCAAAGGCGCAAGTGATTCTTTGTCTGAGTTGAAATCAATTTTTCCATCTCCAGGAGGTGGAATGACTTTTTCAAACATTGATGAAATGCAAAAAGTATATGGCAAGGATGTGATCTATTTAATGGGCGGAGGATTATTTAAAAATGGCCCTGATCTGGTGAAAAACACCCAAGAGCTGAAAAGAAAACTTACAAGTTAAAGCATTTTTTTATAATTTAAAAATAAAAGATGGGCCTTCATTAAGGCCTCTTGATCAAAAAGAGAAGATCTAAGGCCAATGAGATGATGGCCTTCTAAAATTCCCAAATTCATTCCTTTAAAGTAGTTTGGAAATTGAGCATTTTCGACATCCACTACCCCATCATTTGATTTTTTACTTCTAAAAATGGCCTTGGTGACCATCATGTAGACATGAGCATCACTCCACTTGGATTCAAGTGCAAGTGCTGTATAAAAAACATTTTTAGGAAGTTCTTTATGATTTCTTTTAAACCAAGATTCTCGATATGGACGTGACAATGAAGTTTGTAAGTTTTCCATAATAAGTTTTGGCTTTTTTCCAAGAATTTTCTTTAAAATAAACTGAGGTGCTTTGGTTGCTGTGTTTGCAAGTTTTAAAATGTTGTGATTGAGATGGTCAGATCCCATGATTGGAGTTGCGATAAATGAAATACCTAAAATATTTTTTGAAAGGTCCTTCCCTTCATTCTTTAAAAAATGAAGAGTATCAATTCCCCCTTTTGAAAAACAGAAGAACCAAAGTTTTTCTTCTGGATGAATTTTTAAAAAATGCTCAATTTGTTTTTTGATTGATTTTGCATTTTCGATTGAACCATCTCTACCGCTCACGGTTGGAGCGATATGTTTTATGTGATATTCGTCAAAAAGTTTTTCAGCTCCTCTTTTAAATGCCGGAGTTGAAAAAACTTCATTAAAGACACCTGAAATAAGTACGATCGTTACGTCTGGCCGTTTAATTTTTAAAGGGGTTTTATACCCTTCGTGTAAATGGGCATAAGAGATTTCGCTATATATTGTGTGAAAAACTTCGGCATCTGTAGCTTCAATTGTTCTTCCATTCGCCACTGCAGATAAAATTTCAGATGATCTGGGGTTTTTATGATTGTCATTTTCTGATCTTGAAAGATCAAAGTATGCTTTAAAATAAGAAAGACCTGCCCTACTCACCCAAATGCTCGAATTAGTTAATGTGATGAAGGGTTTAAGGAGGTCACCTTTTTTTTGTGCTTTAATAATTTTTTGGAAGTTAAACAAAATCTCTTGGTGAGAGGTGCTCTTAGCGTAATAATAAAAATTCTTTCTCCGTTTTAACCGAGTTTTATACTGGAGAACAGAATCGGAAATTTGATTCATCATGCGCATTATATTAGGTTACCTATAGATTATGTGGATTTGCAACTTTTTAGGTGTAAGTCAACTATTGGAATTACCATTGATAAGTGATAGAACTAATGAGAAATTATTTAAAAGGCAGGTAGTTATGAGTAAAATTAAAATAGGCGTTATTGGTGGATCTGGAGTGTATAAAATCGACGGGATTGAAATAGTTAAAGAGCACACCGTGACCACTCCTTTTGGTGAGCCAAGTTCAGAAATTATAGAAGCAAAATTAAATGGAGTTTCATTTTATTTTATTCCTCGCCATGGAAAAAAACACACCGTATCTCCTACTGAAGTTAATTATCGCGCAAATATTTTTGCATTAAAAGAATTGGGTGTGCAGTATTGTGTCTCTGTTTCGGCCGTAGGTTCTTTAAAAGAAGAATACCCGCCAACAACTTTTGTACTCGTGGACCAATTTATTGATTGGACGAAGGGAAAGCGAGAAAGAACATTTTTTGAAAAGGGTTTTGTTGCGCACGTTTCAGTTGCAGAGCCAGTTGAAAAACAATTGCAAACGATGATTGTAGATGCATGCCAAAAGGCGCAAGTTCGCCATGGTGTTGGTGGATCTTATATCTGCATTGAGGGGCCACAATTTTCTTCGAAGGCAGAGTCAAATATCTATAGAAGTTTTGGTGCAAGTGTCATTGGTATGACGAATGTACCAGAAGCATATTTAGCAAAAGAAGCGGGAATGGCGTTTGCAACCATTGCAATGGTGACAGACTATGATTGTTGGAAAGAAGAACATTGTGAGCTAAACGAAATCATGCGTGTTATGGCGACTAACAACCAACAAGTACATAAAGTGTTAGAAAACTTATTGCCAGTGCTTTCAAAAAATCAATTTGAGTTTAAAAAAGAAAATACGTTTGCAGTCCTAACAAAACCAGAAAAAATGACAGAGACACAAAGTCGTATTCTTGAAGTGTTAATGAGCTAGTAGTGAATTATACTTCTCATTATTCGGTTTTAAAAAATGAATGTCTTGATTACTTGTGTTCTCCTGTTGATAAAATTTCAGGAGAGCACTTGTTTGCCGATTTAACTTTTGGTGGTGGGGGACATTCATTTGAAATTTTATATCGAAATAAAAATTTTAAAGTTTTTTCAACGGATCAAGATCCAGATGCTTTAAAAAATGGAAGAGAGCGAATTTGTCGTGAAAAAATGGAGGGGAGAATCGAGTTAATCCCAACAAACTTTTTATATTTCAAAGACGTTATCGAAAATAATTTTAAACAAGTAATTGCAAGCGGGGGATTCCAAGGTATTTTATTAGACTTGGGTGTTTCATCTCATCATTTCGATGAAGGATCGCGAGGGTTTTCATTTAGATTTGAAGCTCCTTTAGACATGCGAATGAATTATGAATCAGATGAATTTCTTACGGCAAAAGAGATTGTTAATAAATATTCAGAAGATAAATTGGTGAAAATATTTTTTGAGTATGGTGAAGAAAAATATTCAAAAAAAATTGCTTCCAAAATTGTTGAAGCAAGAAAAGAAAAAACAATTGAAACGACGAAAGATTTAGAAAATATTATTTTTCATTGCTATCCAAAAGAACAACGCTATGGAAAAACCAACCCGTCAACTCGGGTATTTCAAGCGCTTCGATTAGAAGTAAATCGCGAGCTTGAAGTCTTATCAGAGTCAATAACTCAACTAATACCACTTTTAAAAGTCGGCGGAAGACTGGCAATAATAAGTTTTCACTCTCTCGAAGATAGGATTGTAAAAAATATTTTTAGAGATTTTTCCATTTCAGACGAACTTCCTGTAGAAATTTTAACAAAAAAGCCAATAATTCCAGGAGAAGAAGAAATTTTAAACAATTCTCGCTCAAGAAGTGCTAAACTTAGAGTTATAGAAAGAGTTTTGGCCCGTAAAGAAAAAAATAAATATAAGCAAAAATAATCAAGGAGTGATTATGGCCGCTAGAAAAACGAAATCAACTTTTAATCTAAAAGAGAAGCTTTTTGAAGTCGTATTTAGCTCAAAAGGTTTTCCAATTTTTTTATCATTCGTCGTATTGGCAGTGCTTTTTGTTTTATTCCGTATGAAGAATGTGGAAATGGATTATAAGATTTCAAAAACCAACAAAGATATCGAAAAAGTTTCTCTCGACAATAAAGAATTAAAGGCAAAAAAAGCTAAAATGCTTTCGCCAGAAAAATTGCGACGGCTTGCAAGTCTTCATAGTCTCGATCAACCTAAGCAAGACCAAATAATTGTTGTCCCTTAAGGTTTGGGCAGGTTTTAATAATGAATCGAGTAGAAAAAAATAAAATAATTTTCATCTTCACAACTTTTTGTTTCTTTTTTCTTTTTGTTTTAGGAAAAGCGTTTAAGGTACAGTTGCTTGATGCTACAGACCTTAGGTCTCGCGCAAGTTCTCAATTTTTACGAGAAGTAACGGTTTATCCAAAAAGAGGGAACATCTATGATCGAGCAGGAATTCCCTTGGCCTTAAATGTTCAAACTTATAATATTTTTACCATTCCTAAAGTTGTTAATGGCGATAAATCAGTTTTTAGAAAACTTGCAAAAATTATCCCAGAGTTGGAATATTCAGAATCTGTTAAAAAAATCTATAAGCGAAATAAGTTTACATGGCTTGGTCGTCGTTTAAAACTAAGCGACAGACAAGTAGAAAGATTAAAGGATTTAAAAGGAATTTTTGTTGAGGCCGTTCCAGAAAGAATTTATCCTCATCATGAAATGCTTTCACAAATCTTGGGATTTGTGGGGCTTGATAATAATGGGCTTGCTGGCCTTGAGTATATGTATGATAAAGAGTTAAAGGGAAATCCTGTTACCTTAAAGTATGTAATTGATAATAAGGGACGACCAATTAAGTACGAAAGTCATTTTGATTCAAATGCCAGAGCAAAAGATATCTATCTTACAATTGATAAAGATATCCAGGGGATGGCCGAAAAATATTTAAAGGAAGGAGTTCAAAAACATTTGGCAGATAAAGGGGGAGTTGGAATTATCGATGTTGAAAGTGGCGAAATTTTGGCCATGGCAAACTATCCGGCATATGATCCAAACAATCCCAAAGCGTACAATTTAGAAAATCGAAAACTCTCTTTTGCGATTGATCCATTTGAGCCAGGATCAGCATTTAAATTGTTTACAATTGCTTCAGCTTTTGAACACAATGTTGCCAATTTGAATTCAAGCTATTTTGGTGAGCATGGACAGATGAGGATTGACGGACATACGGTGAGTGAGGCCGAATCTCATGAACGATACGAATGGATTTCGGTTGCAGACATTATAAAGTTTTCGTCAAATATTGGAACAACTAAAGTAGCTTTTGATTTAAAGTTTCCACGCTTTAAAGAAACGCTAAAGTCACTTAATATTGGACAAAAAACAGGAATTGAAATTCCTGGTGAATCAAGAGGAATTTTTACCGAGGCCGATAATGTTTCGGCCCTAAGTTTATCCAATATGAGCTTTGGTCAAGGTGTTGCCGTTACAGGTGTCCAAATGCTTGCGGCCTATGCTGCAATTGCAAATGGAGGAATTTATCATCGACCTACCTTAATTAAAAATGATCAAAATGAATTAGTTGATAGAGAGCCAGAAACAGATAATCAACTTAAGTCTGAGCGAAGGGTCTTTTCAAATAAAACTTCGAGCGATTTAACTTGGGCCCTTGTGAATGCTGTAGACAATGGAACGGGAACAAACGCAAAAATTCCTCATTACAAAATAGCAGGTAAGACGGCCACAGCACAAAGGGTTTCAAAGAATGGGGGATATTCAGGCTATATTGCAGGCTTCATAGGATATCCAGTAAATGTAGATAAAAAATTTGTTATTTATGTCTACGTTGAAAACCCGAAAGTTGGTGGTTATTACGGTAACGTAGTTGCGGCCCCTATTTTTAAAAATATCGCACAGTACATGCTTTATAAAAATAAAGATATAAAATTAGACGAGTCGATTAAGCATAATGAGATAGACCTTGCGAAAGTCAAAAATAATATTGATATTGTTCAAACAAAAGTAGCATCGGCAAGAGAAATAACACCAGGAATTGTTCCCAATTTTTTAGGCCTAGACAAAGTAAGCGCAGGGAATATTGCAATGAAGTTAAATTTGCCAATTTCTCATAAAGGCGCCGGGGTTGTAAAATCGCAACAGCCAGCACCTGGAACACCAATTACAGAAGGGCAAAGCGTTTCATTAGAGTACTCACCACCAAACTATGAATAAGAAAAATTTTTTAGAAAAAATCAGTAAATTTATTTTATCAAAAAACCACGTGCAAGATGAATCTGCTTTAATTACAGGTTTAACAACCAATCTTCAATCGGCAAAGTCTGGTGATGTTGTCTTTTATAAAATTGGCCCTGATCAAAAATCAAAAGAGCTCTTTTATAAAAGAATGCAGGAGGTAGAGTATTCTTTACTTGTTTTAAATAATGGTGCTCAGTTTGTAAAAAATGAAAATGTTATTTTTATAGATGAATTTGATTTTTTAAAAATTCAAAAAATTGTTTGTGATGATCTCTACCCAAATAAAAACAGATTGAAGATTGTGGGAGTAACAGGGACCAATGGCAAAACGACGACAGTCAATCTTGCCATGCAAATTTCTGGAGTGCTAGGGCATCCGGCAATTTCTGTTGGTACCATTGGTGTCTTTGATGAAAAAAAAATGGTATATCCTGATTTAGAGTCTACGACTCCGTCATACCTTGAACTCCGAAAAATAATCCATCATTTCCAAGAAAAAAAAGATGTAATATTTATGGAAGTTAGTTCTCATGCACTTGCGCAGGATCGTCTGTTTGATATTAAGCTAGATGCGGTCGCGTGGACGAGCTTCTCGCAAGATCATCTCGACTATCACAAAAGTATGGATGAATATTTTAAGGCAAAACTTTTAATTGAAAGAAAGTATTTAAAAGAGGAGCGCTACTTACTTTTACCATACCTAGAAAAAGAATTGGCACTAAAAATTAGTGAATTGTCACCGAATACTCGATATAAAATTTCAAAGACATTGCAAGATCGCAAGATTGAAAAATATCCACTTTTCTATTATTCAAATTATAATAAGTCTAACATTGAATTGGCCTTGCAACTGAATGAAGAGTTGTGGAATAAAAAAATTGAAGGATTTGATTTAAATACCATACAAACACCGAAAGGTAGGTTTTCGGTTATTGAAATCGGTGAGACATCAATGGCAATAATTGATTATGCACATACACCAGATGCATTAGTTAATATTGGAAATGCGATTAAAGAGGCCTTTCCAGCTCACAAAATAATTGCACTTTTTGGCTGTGGTGGGAATCGCGATAAAACCAAAAGGCCACTGATGGGAAAGGCCGTGTGCCAATTTGCCGATAGAATTATGGTTACAAGTGATAACCCGCGAGATGAGAATCCAGAAGATATTATTGTCGATATTATTCCAGGTATTGATCGTGAATATTCTGCCAACATTGATCGAAAAAAAGCAATTATAGAATGTCTTGATGAAATGGAAGAAAATGAGATTCTTTTAATCGCTGGTAAAGGGCATGAAGAATATCAAGAAATTAAGGGAACAAAGCACCCATTTAGTGATTTTGATATTGTATTAAACTATAAACAGGAAATGGGGGTTTAGAAGATGCCGCATTCACATCATTTAGATGATATTACAACGGTGATTTTTTCTAATATAAAGACAAGTTTAGATTTAAAAATAAATACGGATTCGCGTTCATTTTCTTCAGGCGAAACATTCGTTGCACTTGTTGGAGAAAATTTTGATGGTTTTAATTATATTGAAGATGTTTTGAAGCTACAGCCAGCATGTGTGGTCTTTGAAGAAAAAGAAGAACGTCGAGAAAAAGTATTAGCATGGCAAACCGTTTACCCAGAAGTTTACTTTGTAAGCGTTACAGACACTTTAAAGTTTTTGCAAGAATTAGCAAGTCTACATATAAAAGAGTGGAGAGAGTTTAAATCAAATCGTAAGGTGATTGGAATTACAGGCTCAAATGGAAAGACGACTCACAAAGAAATGTTAAAACATATTTTGTCGAAAATCCTAGATGATAGGGTTCTTGCAACAAAAGGAAATTTGAATAATCACATTGGTGTACCACTAACAATTTTTAATCTTAATAATGAACACGATGCGGCCATTATTGAAATGGGAATGAATCATCAGGGGGAAATTGAAGATTTATGTAATATTGTGAATCCAGAACATGGATTAATTACTAATGTTGGACCAGCTCATATTGAATTTATGAAGAGTGTTGAGAATATTTTTGTAGAAAAATCGGCCCTATACAAGGCCGTTTTAATTAATTCGTCTGGAGAGGGGATGTTTGTTATCAATGCAGATGATGAGCACTTGAACCTGCTTGAAAAATCAAACGGGCTCACACGATTTGGTGAAGTTAATGGTGATGTAAAAGTAAAAATAAATATACCAAATATAAGTTTTAATTTTAATTCGAAAGATTATTCTTTTAGAAATGTTAATATCCAAGAAAAATATAATTTAAAAAATTTAGTTGGGGTTACTTTGCTTGCGATGAAGCTTTATCCAGATAAAATTGATGAAATTTTAAGTGCGGCAGAGTCGTACACCCAACCAAATATGAATCGATCAATTTGGGCCGAAAATATTTTTCTGGATGCCTATAATGCAAATCCAGCTTCTATGAAAACATCACTAAATTCATTTTTTGAAACGATCAAAAACAAAAACATCAGCTTAGATGATTGCTATTTTGTTTTAGGCGATATGAATGAGCTTGGAGATTTTTCCGAAAAATTCCATGGAGAGATTGGAAAATATTTGCAAGATAATGGTGTGAAAAATGTATGCTTTATCGGCAGATTTCGCGATTTTTATCTTAAAACCTATACTTCTTTTGCCCATAGTTTTTTAACGAAAGATGAGTTTAAAGAACAATGGATGATCGCAAGAAAAAAATATAAATATATTTTTATAAAGGCCAGTCGGTCACTACAACTTGAAACATTATTAAATATAAAATAGAGGGCAAACGTCATGCTTTATCATTTATTATTTCCATTGAGTTCTAATATTAAAATTTTTAATTTGTTTAAATATATTACCTTTCGATCTTTCATTGCATTTTTAATCGCAACAATTATTTCGATCATTTGGGGTCAATATTTTATCAACTTTATGAAGATGAAACAGTTTGGACAAATTGTTCGCGACGATGGCCCGGAATCACATTTTAAAAAACGTGGAACTCCAACCATGGGTGGTCTTTTCATGTTGGGGGCCATTTTTATAACGGCCTTATTGTGTGGAAATTTTTTGTCTGCACCTTTGCTTATCACGCTAGGAGTTACATTTTCTTATTTTGTGCTGGGCTTTACAGATGACTATTTAAAAGTTCTCAAAAAAAATACTGACGGGGTTTCTGCACGCGGAAAATTATTTTGGCAGTTTACCACAGCATTTATTGCGATGTTTATAATGGTCGAATACAAAATTATTAGCACTGAAGTCTATATGCCATTTTTTAAGGCTCCGCTGATAGATATTGGATATTTTTATGTAATATTTGGCGCAATTGTTATTGTCGGTTTTAGTAACGCGGTCAATCTCACTGACGGTTTAGATGGACTTGCAATCGGTCCAATCATGATTAGTGCTGCGACAATGGGCCTTTTAACTTACGTCTCAGGACACAAAGATTTCTCACAATATTTATATATTCCTTACATCGAAGGCATTGGGGAATTAACCGTACTCACTTCTGCAGTAATAGGTGCAGGAATCGGCTTTTTGTGGTACAATTCGTACCCAGCTCAGATTTTTATGGGTGATGTTGGTTCGCTATCTTTAGGTGGAACACTTGGAACGATTGCAGTTTTAGCAAAATCAGAATTTCTCTTTGTTTTAATTGGAGGAATTTTTGTTATTGAGGCATTGTCAGTAATTATCCAAGTGACTTCTTTTAAAACAAGAGGAGTCCGTGTTTTTAAAATGGCGCCAATCCATCATCACTTTGAAAAGCTCGGGTGGCCAGAAACGAAAGTTACAATTCGTTTTTGGATTATAAGTCTTGCATTTGCAATACTTGCTCTATCGACGCTTAAAACGAGGTAATAAATGGAAATGGACAGATTTCGCGGAAAAAAAGTTCTAATTGTAGGAATTGGAAAAACGGGTTTTTCACTTATCAATTTTTTTAACAAAATGGAATGTGAAATACGAGTAACTGATATTAAGCCAATTTTCGATTTAAATAAATCTGTCAAAAAAATTAAAAAAATTGAACCAGCAGTTGAAATGACTTTTGGTGAGCATAAGGATGAAGACTTTCTGGAAGCAGACGTGATTGTCTATTCGGCCGCGGTTAATCCAAATCTTCCTCAGCTTGAACTTGCAAGAAAAAATGGCAAAGAGGTTTATTCCGATTTCGCTCTTGGATACAAGTTATGTAAGGCCCCTGTGATTGCTGTTTGCGGTTCTTATGGACGAACAACAATTGCTGCGATGATTGGGTTTTCTTTAAAAGTTGATGGGAAAAATGTCTTTGTTGGTGGCACAAGCGATATGCCTTTCATCGAATATTGCATGCTTTCAAACATGAATGAAATTGAATATTGTGTTGTCGAAGTTTCTGCTGTTCAGATGAAATCGCTTTCTGATTTCCACCCGAAACTAGTAGTATTGCCAAATATTGGTGAGAACTTCTCAAAAATGAATTTTTCTTCAGTGTCTGAATATATTGAAACAAAACTTTCAATTATCAAAAAGCTTTCACCGGAAGATATCTTGGTCGCCAATTACGACACTTTGGCAAACAATGCGATGGTAAGAAACGCAAATTGCCAACTTTTTTGGTATTCAAGAAAATCTTTTGTTCAATTGGGAGTCAATAACGAAATTCAAGGAACTCATTTTCACGACAGAAGGATTCATTCAAATATTAATTATCATTCTGAATTTAAAGTTCAAAAAATGCGAATTGTTGGACAAAATAATCGTGAGAACTTATTGGCCGCTGTAACGGCCTGTAAGGCCCTAGATGTATCAGATAAGGCAATTCAAACTTGTATTGAAAAATTTCCAGGAATTCCTCATCGACTTGAATTTATCATGGAGAAGAATGGAGTTTGCTTCTATAACGATTCAAAAGCAGAAACAATGCCGGAATTGATTGCTTCGCTACAATCATTTAAAGAACCAGTTATTATTATTGCCGGCGGAAAAGATAATGAAGATCTAAATTTTGAGCCTTATGCAAACGATATGATCGATTCTTCGCGTGTCTTAGTACTAGTTGGCGAGTGCAAAGAGCGATTAAACCGTGCACTTGGAGATCACAACCAAACTTATATTGTAGGATCGTTTGAAGAGTCAGTGCTTTTTGCTTATCAAAAATCAAGAACTGGAGATGTTATTTTACTTTCTCCTGGTAACTCGGCGACAGATTTTTTCCGCGACTTTGAAGAGCGTGGAAACTATTTTAAAAAATTAGTTTACCAATTATAGGACACTTTAAAGTGGGTGCTTCTTTGTACCCACTATCTTCTGATCAAAACACTCCAATATTTTTTAACTTTAAGAAATAATAAATTTTGTTAATCTATATGTATGGAACAAGTAAGCGATATCGATTCACTCGTTAAAAAATTTATTTCTACTTTAGGTATTATTGTAACGATTGGCCTAATTATGGTTTGGTCATCGAGTTATATTTTAGCTTCTGAAATGTTTGGAAGTTCATTTCACTATATTTTAAGACAATTGATCTATCTTTTGCTATCGCTAGGAGTGGTCTACATTGTTTCAAAAACAAAATACACTTTTTGGATTAAGTACGGCTATTTGATCAATATACTGGCATCTTTCGTTGTTGCCCTCACAATTATAAAAGGAATTGGTGCAAGCGCAAAGGGGGCAAGTCGTTGGCTTAGTTTTGGTGGTTTTAGTATTCAGCCAGGCGAAATTGTAAAGTTCACCGTGATTTTGTCGGCCTTATCTTTTTTTGAAAATTGGAATAAGATGGATGTGAAAGAGCGATTAAAGCATGGTGGAACTTTGTTTCTTCCACTGCTTCTTTTAATCAAGCAACCTGATTTTGGTTCATTTTCGATTTGTTTTATCGTTATTTCCTTTGTTGGATTTATGAGTTCATTCCCAAGAAAATATTTTTACTCTTCGCTTTTCATTGGGGGGGCGCTTGGGATTATCGTACTTTTTTCACAGGCCTATCGAGTAAAAAGACTGCTGACTTATTTAGACCCTTGGAAAAATCCTCATGGCTCTGGTTTTCAAATTATTCAATCATATCTCGCATTCGCCAATGGCGCACTTTTTGGCCAAGGCCTAGGAAATAGCAATGAAAAGCTATTTTACTTACCTGAAGCTCATAATGATTTTATTTTTTCTGTGATTGGTGAAGAAACAGGGTTTGTTGGCGTGATGTTTATTATCTTGTTGTTTATTGCCTTTATTTATTTGGGATTTAAATTAGTTTTAAAGACCAATGATCGGATTGGAATAATTTTAGGTTCATCAATAATTTTTGTTCTTGGCCTTCAGGCCTTGTTGAATATGGGGGTCGTTCTAGGTTTACTTCCAACCAAGGGACTAAATTTACCTTTTATCAGCTACGGGGGATCGTCACTAATTTGTAATTTTTTTGGCATCGGTCTTCTCCTTTCTGTAATAAAAGGCTATCGTGAGAAGCTTATTAACGAACAAGCTTGAGGCAATATGATACAGGCATTTAAAAAAATAAAAATACATTTTGTAGGTATTGGTGGAATTGGCATGAGTGGAATCGCAGAGGTTTTATTATCACTTGGATATAAAGTCTCTGGTTCTGATAATGTTGAATCGCAAAATGTAATAAAGCTCAAGAATCTTGGCGCTGAAATTTATATCGGCCATAAAGAAGAAAATTTGAATGGTGTTGGTGTTTTAGTTCATACGTCGGCAGTAAATGAGTCAAATCCAGAAATTGTGCGTGCTAGGCGAGAGGGTCTTCCTATTATTAGACGTGCAGAAATGTTAGCAGAATTAATGCGACTTAAGATGGGGTTGGCCGTAGCGGGTACACACGGAAAGACAACGACAACGTCATTTTTATCGACAATTTTAGAAGAGTGTAAATTTGACCCAACTTATTTAATTGGTGGAATCGTTAAAAATTTGAATGGGCACGCAAAAGTAGGCAAGGGAGAATTTTTAGTAGCAGAAGCTGATGAGTCTGATGGAACTTTTCTTTTACTCTCGCCTGTAATGTCAGTAATTACTAATATTGATAATGACCACCTCGATCACTATCATACAGAAGAAAATATTTTTAAGGCATTCGTAGAGTTTGCAAACAAAATTCCATTCTATGGAGTCGTTGCCTTAAATTCACATGATGAAAAATTGATGCTAATTAAGCAGCAAATGAAACGTCCATCTGTCACTTATGGAATTGAAAACGATGCAGATTTTGCTGCAAAAAACTTAGACTTGAGTCCTTTTAATTCATCTTTTGATGTTCACTATAAGGGAGAGTTTAAAGAACGTTTCACAATTAATCTTCCAGGCAGACATAATATTCTAAATGCTCTTGGAGCAACAGCACTTGCGCACCACCTTGGAATAAACTTTAAGGATATAAAAGATTCAATTTTAAAATTTGAAGGCGTTGGAAGACGATTTCAATTATTGTATTCAAGTGGAACTTTTGAAGTAGTGGATGATTACGGACATCATCCAACAGAGATTAGTACGACGTTAAAGACGGTAAGAGAAACGCGATCGAATTCAAAAAAAATTGTGATTTTTGAACCGCATCGTTTTTCAAGGACGAGAGATTGTTGGACTCAATTTTTACATTGCTTTAATGATGCTGATGAACTTTATTTGTTGCCAGTATATGCTGCAAGCGAAGCTCCAATAGATGGAATTTCTACAGACCGTTTAATCGAAGATATTAATCGTCTGCATCCAGGCTTTGCAAAAAAATTGAATTCTATTGATGATGTACCTAAGACAATTGATGCATTAAAAGCTGAAAATACTATCATTGTAACTCTTGGAGCAGGAGCGATTAGCAAGGCCGCTAGAAAGTGGGCAAAGTTGGATTAGATGACTGCAACAGCGACTCTTTTTAAAAATTTTAACATTAAAGATTCTATCATTTTTGAAGAAAATAAAGATCTTACAAAATATTCGACAATGAAGCTTTCTGCCTTTGGAGATTTAATTACGGTTAAAAATCTTGAAGGCCTTAAGCAAACGCTTAAGCTTTTAACAACAAATAATATTAATTATCGTGTATTAGGGTGGGGAGCAAATATTCTTTTGCCAACTCAAAGCACGACTCCTTATATTCAATTGGATTTTGATTACGATAAAAAAATATTTGATAAGGCCAATAGTGAGTACTTACTTCCAGCATCTATCTCTCTTGCCACACTAACGTCGCATGCAAATCGATACGGATTAAAGGGGTGGGAGGTTTTTACTGGAATTCCAGCGAGTCTTGGTGGCGCAATTTTCATGAATGCCGGAACTAACCTCGGTGAGATTGGTTCCGTTGTTACAGAAGTTTATTTGGTAGATAAGTTTGGAACGGAAAGACTGATTAAAATAGACAACAATTCTTTTTCATATCGAAAAAATAATTTCATTAATGCTGGTGATGTTATTTATCAAGCCAGACTAATTCACTTTGGAATAGATGAGTTAATTTCAAAAAAAATAAAAGAATATTTAGAGATGCGAATGCGAACCCAGCCCTTGAAAGAGGCAACATGTGGGTGCATTTTTAAAAATTTTGAAAATCGTGAACGCTCTGTTACTTGCCTGGCCGGTAAATTTATAGATATAATGGGCCTAAAGGGACTTACTTACAAAAATTTGCAAGTAAGTTTAAAACACGCCAACTTCATGGAGAATAAAGGCGATAGTACCAGTGAAGATGTTTTAGTTTTTATCAATATGCTTAAAACTGAAATGCTACTTCAATATGGTATATCGTTTGAAACAGAAGTTGAGTACTAGTCATTAGGATGTTATGACGGCAAGTATTCTTAAAAACAGAAAGTTTCTGATTACAATCGGTATAATTGTTTTTATCTCGGTCACGAATGTTGTTGTTTCGTCTCTAGGCCCTGTTGAAAAATCTTCAAAAGAACTCGCGTACAGATCTGATCTTGGTTCATGCCCAACTCGACCTGCTGGCATGATGGCCTTGCAAGTAGTTAAGGCCTTTGAGTCGAAAAACTCATTAAGAGATGTGAAAAATAAAATTATTGATGAAAAATGGAGTGAAAAGTATTTTGTAACTGATTACAAAATTGACTATGATCCTTATAGTAAAATCTTAAATATTAAGCTTGATTGCTCACTTCCATTAATGAAAGTTCAACTTTATAAAAATAACAGTGCAGAAATGTATGAGGCCATATTGGTAGAAAATGGACAACTTGTTGATCCAACTTATGAGGCATTGTTACGACAAGAGAAAAAATTAAATTCTCCTCTTCCATTTTTAGCGTTACCCGTTAACGATATGGAACAAAAAATTCAAAAGGATATTACTAAAATTATAAGAGAGATGCGGCCGGGACTTCGGTCAAAACTTTCAGAAGTTATTGTAAATGATGGTAAAGAGCTGACAATTATTATGTCTCTTGGAGGCAGGCCATCTAGTGTCTTTATGGGACTAGATGAGTGGGAGGAAAAAATTGCAAAGCTAGATAAGATTGTAAACTATATGGAATTAAAAGAAAAAATCCCAGCGGTGATAAATCTTACAAATAGCAAAAAAGTAGTTGTCAAGTTCAGAGACTAATTCTAAAATTTTTGTGACAGAATGAATCTGTCGCACTTTTGCTCATTAGAGAAAGGATTCTCAATATGAACGATAAAAATATCATAGTAGGACTCGACGTTGGTACAACGAAGGTCTGTACAATTGTCGGTTTACAGCATTCTAATTCAGAACTAGAAATTATTGGAATAGGGACTCATCCTTCGTATGGGCTGAAAAAAGGATCTGTTGTTAACATTGATAAAACAGTTCGATCCATTCAAGCTTCACTTGAAGAAGCAAGATTAATGGCCGGAGTTAATATTAGTTCTGCGACGATAGGAATTGCAGGCTCACATATCTACTCATTTAATTCATCTGGAGTTGTTGCCATCAAAGGTAAAGAAATTACTCAAGATGATGTCGATCGCGTCTTAGAAGCCGCTAAAGCGGTTGTTATTCCTTCTGATCGAGAAATTTTGCACATCATTCCTCAAGAATTCAGAGTTGATAATACCTCTGGAATTAAAAACCCAATTGGAATGTGTGGAGTAAGGCTTGAGGCCCATGTTCACATTGTAACGGGATCAATTCCATTGGTTCAAAATCTTGTTAAGTGTGTAGAGCAAACGGGTATTGATGCTGAACATATTACATTACAACCAATTGCTTCATCTGAAGCCGTTTTATCTACTGAAGAAAAAGAACTTGGAGTTGTTCTTGTTGATATTGGTGGAGGAACAACCGATATTGCAGTTTGGAAAGATGGTAGCTTAATACATTCTCAAATTATACCAATTGGTGGAAATCATTTTACCAATGATCTCGCGATAGCTTTAAAAATTCCTCACAATGAAGCAGAGAGAGTAAAGATTCATCATGGTTCTGTTTTAGCAGAACAACTTAATCAATCTGCACATATCTCTGTTCAAGGTATTTCTGGAACAAAGCCAAGAGAGGTTCAACTAAGTGTCGTTGCAGATGTATTAGGTGCTCGCGCAGAAGAACTTTTTGATGTCGTTAGAGAAATCGTAGCAGATAAAAAACTTGAAGACGCAATCGCTGGTGGTTTTGTTTTAACTGGTGGAGGTGCTTTGATAAAAGGTCTTCCAGAGCTTGGTGAATATATCCTTATGCGATCTTGTAAAATTGGTTATCCGATTCCTTTTGGAGGGATGACAAATATTATGCAAAATCCAAAGTTTTCAACTGTTCTTGGGTTATTACTTGAGGCCGGAAAAAGAAAGCCATATATTGCATCGTCAACAACGATCTCGACAAACAATCACCGAGTGTCGTTAAATAATATAAAAGATAAAGATTCTAAGGAATATAATGACTCGCACGTTGATATCATAACGAAGTTGAGTGATTCATTAAAATCTGTATTTAAAGAAATATTTTAATTGTGTTTAGGAGGAGCCATGTTTGAAGTAACAGATTTAGATAGCATAAGATTAAATGGTGCTAAGATAAAAGTAGTTGGTGTTGGTGGCGGTGGCTGTAATGCTGTAAACACAATGATTAGATCAGGCCTTACAGGTGTTGAGTATGTTGTAGCAAATACAGATGCTCAGGCCTTAAGTATTTCACTTGCGCCAACAAAAATTCAACTTGGCGGTAACGTAACAAAAGGCCTAGGCGCTGGTGCAAATCCTGAGGTTGGAAAAAAAGCGGCCCTAGAAGATTATGAAAAAATTTCAGAAATTTTAAAAGGTGCTGATATGGTTTTTATCACTGCTGGTATGGGTGGTGGAACAGGAACAGGTGCAGCTCCAGTTATTGCAAAATTAGCAAAAGATTTAGGAGCATTAACTGTTGGAGTTGTAACAAAGCCTTTTGTATTTGAAGGGAAAAAAAGATTTAAGCAAGCTGAAGAAGGTATTAGAAATCTAGAGGAGTCGGTAGATTCGCTCATTACAATTCCAAATCAACGCCTACTATATCTTGCAGGTGAGAATCTTTCTTTGGTTGAAACTTTTAGAAGAGCAGATGAGGTTCTTTTGAATGCAGTTCGTGGTATTTCTGATTTAATCAACAATACTGGTCATATCAATGCAGACTTCGCGGATGTTTCAACTGTTATGGCAAATAAAGGACTTGCATTAATGGGCACCGGGGCCGCAAGTGGTTCTGGTAGAGCAATTAAAGCTGCGACAGAAGCAATTTCATCTCCACTACTTGAAGATATTTCAATTAATGGAGCAACTGGAATTATCATTAACATCACTGGTAGTGATACATTATCAATGCATGAAACGAATGAAGCAGTGACATTAATCATGGAAGCTGCCGATGAAAATGCTGAAATAATTTTTGGAACAGTTATAGATAATAATTGTGGTGATGAGGTTAAGGTAACAGTTATTGCAACTGGACTTGGTGCTCATGCGCAAATTACTAAGGCACATACTCAAGCTCAAGCAAGTCAACAGGCGCAAGCGTTGCATGCATCGATTTCTGCTCAAAAAGAAGTTGCACCAACAATTTCTGCAAGAAATGAAGAAATCAGTTCTCATGCTTCAGTTGTTGAGTCTGCTCCTCTTTCTGAAGTGCGAGACATTTTTGCTCCAAAAACTGTGGCCAACACTGAGGCGGCGACAGCTGCACCTGTAAGAGAAACAGAAGAAAAAGCATCAAGATCAGATTTTGATCGTTTTATGAATGATAGAAATTCTTTTGTTCAGACAGAGGCACATAATGAAGTAGCAGCTGCACCTGCAACATCTGAAAATAATCGCCCATCTAGGTTAATACAATCTATTCGAGATGCTGCAAATAAATATGAATCAAATTCTGGCCAGACACAAGTGACGAGAGAAAGGGCCCAAGCTCCAGTAACTCAAGAACCTGTTTTAAATACTAGAGCAAAATCAATCGCCGAAAAACTTGGATTTGTAAATTTTGACGAAGATGAATTTGATACTCCATCATATTTGCGCAAAGAAACACATCATAATGATGAAAAGGCAGAGTCTAGACCTTCAATATCTAGAGAATATAAAAATTTAGATATCTAGAATTAATTAATCTATATTTTTTAAGTTTTGGCCCGAAGAAATTTCGGGCCTTAATTTTTCAAGCTCAATACGATATTTTTCAGCTAAATCTTTTTTTACATTTAATTGAACATAGCTTTCAATAAAATCATTTTCCACATTAATTTTATAGTGTGTAAGTACAAAACTTGGAATTTTTTCGTCGTTCCATAGTTGGCGTTTGAAATCCCAAATATACATGCTATCCATTGGTGTGTCGGGGGTAGTTTTTACGTCACTTATTTGCTCCCATTCATTATTGGCAAAAATTTTAAAATGCTCTTTACAAAAGAACATACCGTCGTGTTCAATTAGGCAATTCTCACAAAAAACTTCCTCACAAATAAGGCAAGACCCGATAGAATTTTTATCAGGATGGTTGTGACAGTAAAATTTCTCAACAACAATGTCTTTTTTCAATAATTTTGGCAATTGTACAGTGGCCACATTCTCAGTATTCGTTGGCGTTTTTAGTAAAAATTTATAAAAAATGAACAATATAACGCCAATGAGGATAAAGACAAAAAGGAGAAGAATAATAATGATTATGAAGAGGAAGTTTTGAGAGTTTTCAATCATAAAATATTTACCATAATTATTGGTTTGTAGCCGAGTCTGGCATTAAAATAGCGACGAATTGATATCCGGATATCTTCTTTTGACTTCTCTAGATTTTTAAAATCAGTTAAATCAATTTCATTTTTCAGAAATAAATTAAAATGGTCAATATGATCAGTAAAAAAGTTTGGAAGGCCAGTATGCTGATATCCGTGACAATCATAAGTCGCTTTTGAGTTTAGTTTTATGCTTAAAAAAAGTGCGCCTGAACCTGCAAGTTTTCTTCTTTCACTAATGTGCTCTCGTTCGATTATGAGATTGTTTCCATGGTAAATAACTGGATCACGAACTTCTTTTTCAACAATAGAGAGATTTAAGTTGTCATCAATCGTAAGCTCGTGGTGGTTTAGCATAAAGTGGGGATAAATTTGTGGAAAAGCAGATTTAATATATTTGATATGCTCGCGCAAAAAAATCAATTCACCGTGGATAGGAATTGCATCTGTCGGAGAAAATTCTTTATAAAGTATGCCGAGATCATCTTTGCCGGGATGACCTGAAACATGGAGCAACTGCTCGTCGCCTGTATGTAGTTCGACATTGGCAGCAGCGAGCTTATTTATGATTTGAGTAATTTTTTTTTCATTTCCAGGAATCGCTTTAGAGCTCAAAATAAAAGTGTCAGTTGGCCTTGGCTTAAACACGCTGTCTTCACCGAGAGAAACTCGTCGAAAAGTGCCCAAAAAGTCACCTTGGCATCCAGAAAGAAAAACTAAGATATTTTCAGTGTCTGCTTTGATACTATCGCTAGAGCGAATGTGGATATCATAATTTAAAATAACGTTTTCTTCAGTTGCTGTTTTCAAGTAACTAATCATTGATCTGCCATAAGGAACAATATGATATTGATACTTAATTGCTAATTCGATTATGTTTTGAATTCGATAGATATTAGAAGAAAAAAGAGTAACAAAAATTCGTCCCTTGGCCTTTGAAATAATTGATTCTAGATTAAAAAGTAAATCTTCCTCAGATGGCGTCGATAAGTTTTTGCTTGTAATGTTGGTACTATCTGCGAGTAAGATTTTTTTATGATGCTTTTGGGATATGTTTTTTAGTTTTAAAAAATCAAATGGGGGCTCATTTTTGGTTTTTAAGTCAATTTTAAAATCTGAAATAAAAAATAGGCCAAGATTTTTTTCATTAATAGAAAAGTAAAGCCCAAATGTATCAGGAATAGAATGATTGACTTGAATATAGTCTATATCTAATCCAGAAAACGAAAGTGTTTCACTTGGATTAATGACTGTGATTGGAAAAGGTGCTTTGTTATAATCGAGTTTTTTTCTAATTAAGCCCGCAGCAAATCTTGGTGCAAAAATTTTCACATGAGGATACTTTAAAATAATATTATAAATTGCTCCAATGTGATCTTCGTGTCCATGAGTGATTAAAAGATAATCAATATTCAAGATATCATCAAGGTTAGGAATAAGGTAATTAATTTCAAACACATCTTCGTTTGGAAAAAGGATACCTGCATCGATTAAAAAAGTATGTTCACGAAATTGAATCAAAGTCATGTTAGATCCAATTTGCCCAAGCCCTCCGAGTGGAGTGAGTTTTAAAAGAGGGTTTGTCATCGCTTTTTTGTTCCTCTTCGGATTTTATCATCATCATTTTTGATAAGATCTTTAATTTTTGCCGCAAGAATGCTAGCGGCAACATCGGTTTCTTCTCCAACAACTAAGTCGGCAAATTGCTTTTGCGGATCTAAATATTTTTGATACATCGGTCGAACTGTTTCATAGTATTGGCCGATAACAGAATCAAGAGATCGACCGCGCTCTTCAACGTCGCGATGAAGTCTTCTAATGAATCGAATATCAGAGTCAACATGCAAGAATACGGTAATGTCAGATAAACGACGAATTGCCTCATCATAAAGAGTAAAAATGCCTTCAAATAAAATAACTCGCCCTGGGGCAATTGTCTTAGTTTCTTTTAAGCGTGAACTTTTTTTAAAATCATAAATTGGAGATTTGATAGATTTTTTATTGCTCAAATCAGTAAGATGTTTACGAATAAGTGGCCAATCAAAAGCATCGGGGTGATCGAAATTTTTTTTCTGGCCATTTTTCATTAATTCAAGAGGAAGCTTGGGAAGATAATATGAATCCATGTGGATTACAGTAATATCATCCTTAATAAGGCCTTGGATCTTATCTGTGAATGTTGTCTTGCCAGAACCGGACCCACCACAAATAGATATGATATACATGAGCACCCTCCCTAGATGGAAATTTATTAAAATTAATGATAGAATAATTGTTATAGTAAATAAAGAAAAAGGATTTTTTTGAAAACTTTAGTCACTGGTTTGGTGCTTGTTTTTTTAAGTATAGTTAAGGCCAACGAAATTGTTGTTGCAATATCTTCGTCACCAAATAGTTTGGTTCCATTCTATTCGACAGATTCTAATTCTCAAAACATCAATAGGCTAACACACTTATCCTTGGTTGATTTTGACAAAAAATTAAAAATCGAGTGCATACTTTGTAAAAGTTATAAGCAAAAATATTTGGGAGAAAGTGAAATCCTTGAATTTGAATTACAAAAAAATTTTAAATATTCTGATGGCCAGAAAATTACAGCGAAAGATGTAAAAGATTCAATCGCACTATTTGCTGAAAACAAGATAATAAATTCATCGTTTATGGGTTCATTTGAAAATCTATCAAAAGTAGAACTACTTGATGAGTATAAAATTCGACTGACCTATAACTCGATTTCACCTGAAAATTTATCAAACTTAAACTTAGTTAAAATAGTAAAGCTAAAAAAGGTAAGAGAGAATTTGGAAATAGAGGATGTTATTGGTGCTGGTCCTTTCAAGATCCTAGAAAATGGTCCTCTTAATATTCGGCTTAAGAGTGTGTCATCATCAAGGCCAGACTTTGTTTTTAAAGTTGTTAAAGATGAAACGACGCTTGCGCTTAAGTTGATTAACAATGAAATTGATATCTCTGTTGCATCAATGTCTGCTAGGAAAATCGATTGGCTAATTAAAAACCAGGAGAGATTGGTGATTCATTCAATGCCGAGTGGTAACTATATTTTTTTAGCACTAAATCATAAGAATGAATCTTTAAAAGAGCTTAAGGTCAGAAAGGCGATTTCACATTTAATTATGAAAGAAAAAATAATTCATCATAAGCTTAAAAATACAGTTCTTTTGTCGCGTGGAATGTTTTCTCCTGCCTTTGTAGATATGTATCAAGAAAGACCGATTGATCAGTTTGATCCAAAAAATGCAAACAAACTTTTGATAGAAGCTGGGTTTAAACTAGATGCAGACAAAATTTGGTCAAAGAATGGTCAGAAACTGATCTTAAATTGGAGAGTGAGCAATAATAAATCAAGCATAGAAGTCGCAGAAGCAATTAAGTTTTTTTTGGAGAAAAATGGAATATTGGTAAATTTGATGATCTCTGAGTGGGGGACTTTTATGAGTAATTATAAAAAAGGAAATTTTGATGTATTAATTGCTCAGTGGCTTGGATTTAACGGGCCAGATATGTTGAGATTTGTGTTTCATTCAGAAAACATACCACCGAAAGGGGGAAATCGGATAAATTATAACAATCCTAGATTTGATGAAATAATTGATAGAGCTGTGAAAGAGCGAGATTATAAACGTGCTCTTCTTGATTTTAAAAGAGCAGATGATTTGATAAATTTAGATTATGCATATATAAATCTTTGGCATCCAAATGTTCTATGGCTTGCTAAGAAGTGCATTTCACATCTTGAACTTGATCCAACGGCAAGTTTTAGAGCGTTTGAAAAAATGGAGAAGAATTGTGAATATTAAAAAATTTGGATTTGTAATGGTATATTTTAATCAAAGTACAATTCATCTAAAAGATGAATTAGGTCAAATCGCACTCAATGATTTTTTTTCTGATGGAATTGAGGAATTTTCACTAGAGGAGTCAGTAGTAGATCAAATTTTAGGGGAGCGTGCATATTCAGGAGGCGATATCCCTTTAAGTTTAATTGATGAAGTTGAGGATCACACAAATAGTAGAAATGAAGTAACTGTCAAATATTACTTTCACGATGAAAACTATCTTGAGCGAATGAATGCATTTATTTCAGAGCTAAAAGACATATTCCCTGATTTGCCAACGGTGTGTGAGGAGTTGCCTGTTGAAGATTGGAATCTCGAGTGGAAAAAATTTTATCGGCCAATTATTGTATCAGAAGATCTTGAGATTATTCCAGAGTGGCTGAAAAATGCCCGTGAACCACAAAGTAAAAATTCTGTTTTTATAAATCCAGGAATGGGGTTTGGAACAGGGACACATGAAACGACGTATTTGTGTTTAAAACTTTTTGATGAAATTAAAGATAAATTCGTTAACGAAATGTCATGTCTTGACTTTGGCTGTGGGTCTGGAATTTTAGGAGTTGCGGCCATAAAACTAAAAAAAATGCGTGTTTCATTTTGTGATATTGATCGCGAAGCGCTTGATAATTGTCTTCAAAATTTAGTGCTAAACTTTGAAGGCGATAAGCTGGAAGGAACTGAGTTGGTTTTAAGAGAACGTTATCTTCCATTAAAGTTTAATTTAATCTTTGCAAATATTTTGGAGCCAATTTTAATTCATGAGAAGGGCACAATCTTAAATTCTCTTGAGAAAAATGGATGGCTTATTGTCTCTGGACTTTTAAACAATCAGGTCGATACGATTTTAAATGAATACACTTCTTTAAAATACATGAAGGTCGTTTCAAAGGGAGATTGGAGTGCAATTCTTTTTAAGAATGAGAAAATATGAGAGCAATATTTAAAAAAAGCGAATTACGAGTTGGTGAACGCTTTTTGGTAACCGATGAGCAATTTCATCATTTAAAAGTTGTGCGCGCGAAAATTGGAGATGAAATAAAGGTTTTGAACGGACAAGGTGAAATTGGGCTAGGTTTCATCGATGAGATCACTAAAAAAGAAACGTCGATCACAATTAATTCTTTAAAATCAGAAGAGCGATTTCACAAAATATCACTTGCTTTATGTCTTCCTAAAAAAGAAGCTTTTGAAGAAATAATAAAGTCAGCGACTGAGCTTGGTGTTTATAAAGTGTATCCTCTTATAAGTGAGCATTCTCAATTTAACTTTCGTCCATATGAACGACTCGATCGAATAATTGAAAGTGCTTTGGTTCAATCAAATAATAGTTATTGGCCAATTATTGAAGAAGAAAAAACTTTTCTAAATTTTCTAGCGAACACTCCTTCAAATCTTATTTGTTTTAGTTCTGTCAGCAATTCAAATATTGAGGAGATTAAAATCCCCTCAGAAGAGATCATAATATTAATTGGCCCAGAGGCCGGATTTTCAGAAAAAGAAGAATCAATTTTGCAAGGCATTCCTGGCACAAAGATAGTCAGATTAAATTCACCAATTTTGCGGGCGACAACTGCCGTGCCTACAGCTTTCGGATATTTACTTTCACAGTTTTAGCTTGATGCTTCAATTCTGATGTGAGATTCTTAAAATACAACAAACTTCGTCAGGGTAAAATATGGAACAACAAACGACCAACACTGATTATTCAAAAAATGCTGTCCAAATAAATTTTGATGATTTTGAAATAAGTGAAAATAGTTTTAAGCCTGTGACAAAGGGCCTTGGTTTTCATCATGAACAAAAAAGACAAAATTCGTTCAGGACAACCCCTAAGGAAATTAAAAATAATTCAGCGACAAAGTCACTTCACCCATTATTGAACGACCTTGATACAAATAACCAGAAAAAAGTTGGGGCCAATGTTCCTTCTGGGCTTGAGGCTTTTTATGGGAAAGCTCCAGAGCATAAAAAAGTTGAAGAGGTTAAATTGGCCGATACAACAACTTTGCTTTCAAACAATGAAGTTCAATATATTGAAAAAAAGAATGCTTCGATTGTTTTAACATTTGCGGCCTGGGTAATTGATCTTTTAGTGGTTCTCGCATTTTCTATTATTACGACAACTTTACTTGTATGGGCCTCGGGAATTAATTTTAATACATTTTTAAGAATTGTTCCGATGGAAGATACGATTATTTTCTCCGCTATTTTGTTTTCAATTTATTATATGCTTTATTTTACAATTCTAGAGCTAAACGGTACTCCTGGAAAAACAATTTTTGGGCTAAAGCTTGTTACTTTAAGCAATCGTCCAATTACAGTTCGCCATACATTCATAAGATCAATTGTATCGCTTCTTTCATTTGTGGCACTTTTTCTTCCGATGCTGGTTGATTTTCAAGGAAGACTATCTGAGACAAAAGTAATTAAATAATTTGAGATGCAAATGGATACTTTAGAAAATTCAACAAAATCTTTTTTGAAGGCCCATGCTGGAAAAAAAATTGTTTTCACTAATGGATGCTTTGATATTTTACATCTTGGTCACGTTGAGTATCTTACGGAGGCAAAATCATTAGGCGACGTTTTGATTATCGGTTTAAATTCAGACGCGAGTGTTAAAAGATTAAAGGGATCTGATCGACCAATTAACAATGAATCAGATAGAGCAAAAATGCTCTTAAGTCTTAAGGCCGTTGATTGTGTCCAAATTTTTGATGAAGATACTCCAAAGACAATTATTGAATTAATTTCTCCAGATATTTTGGTAAAAGGTGGAGATTGGAAAGTTGAAGAAATTGTTGGTTCTGATTTTGTTATTAAAAACGGTGGTATTGTAAGAAGTCTTATGTTTAAAGAGGGCCATTCAACTACAAATGTGATCAAAAGCCTTCAGGGCCGAAAATAAAAATGTACCTAGAGATCTCTGACAAGATTGATCATTTCTATTTTAAAAAATTAAAGCAAAATAAATCTGGTGAAATTTTTTTTACGGGCACTCTTTTAGTAAATGATATTTTGAATTATTTTAAAAGTTCTCTTAAGCAAAATAAAATAGTAATAGTGAGTTGTGAACAAGAGTTGCCCGAAATTAACATATCAAGTTTAAACTTTAAAAATCATCATCTTTTTTATTCCGATACGATTCTTATCTTGAATTATCCACTCAAGAATATTATTAATAAAAATTTAGATGAGAACTCAACAATTCAAAATTATCAAGAACTTGATTCATATCTCCGAGTTCATCTCTCAAATATTTTTCGCTAATCTCTGACTAAAATTCTCCAATGAAAAGTTACTTTTTTCCGGTAGAAAACACTTAAGTATGTTTTTTAATATCCGATAAATTAATTGTGACTGATGGGACAGTTACAAAACAAACAAGGGTTCATACAAGGTCGTTTGAACTTTTAATTTTAAGGAGGAAGGCATGATTCTAGGAGATTAGTATGGGATTAAGAATTGGTACAAACGTTCAATCATTGAGAGCTCAAAATTCATTAGCAAAAGTAGAGCAAGCGAAATCAGATAATTTAGCAAAACTATCATCAGGCTCAAGAATTAACAAGGCCGGTGATGATGCTGCAGGATTAGCGATTTCAGAGAAGTTAAAAGCAAATATTCGTGGTACACAACAAGCGACACGAAATGCAGGAGATGGTATTTCATTGATTCAAACGGCAGAAGGTGGTTTAAATGAAGTTTCAAATATCTTAATTAGATTGAGAGAACTTTCAGTTCAAGCAGCTTCTGATACGATTGGTGATCAAGAAAGAAAATTTTCAGACCTTGAGTTTAAGCAATTAACTTCAGAGGTTGAAAGAATTGCAACATCAACACAGTTTAACGGAAAAAATCTATTAAGCGGTGAAGGTGATACGATGGATTTCCAGATTGGTATTATGAATGATCCTAAAAATGATAGGCTTTCATATAAACCACAGGAATCAAGCGTTAGAGCAGCAGATATAGGGATACAAGATCTTGGGGTGGCAACAAAACAAGATGCTCAAGAGAATTTGGAAAAGATTGACACGGCACTAAATGGTGTAAACGCAAACAGAGCTTCTCTAGGTGCGCTACAAAATAGATTGCAATCAACTATTTCAAATCTTGAAGTAAGAACTGAAAACTTGTCTGCAGCGAATTCAAGAATTAGAGATACTGACGTGGCAGTTGAATCTGCAGAAATGACGAAGAATCAGATTTTATCTCAATCTTCAATTTCTGTTCTTGCTCAAGCAAACCAAGCAGGATCTGCAGCTTTAAAATTGATTGGATGATTTTTAAAAAATTTTTAATGAGAGTATGGGCCCAAGGTATCTTGGGCCTTTTTATGTTTGGCCATTTTAACATGGGTGTTAAAAAAGATTTGACTTGATTCTTAGAGATTTAGAAAAGATTAATGAAATTAAAAATATAGGACTCTTGGTAGAAATGCTTAAGGCAAGAGTTGGTTCATTGATTATCATATCTAATCTTTCAAGAGATTTGCAAGTTGCTCCTATTGCCGTAAATCTTTCGAGCTCATGTAAATAGCAACCATTTTTAAAGGGTGTAAGTTGTTTTATAGAAACAAAAAATTAATACTTGATTCTGTACCTTGGTACGGGATTATAATAGTGATATGAAAAATGAACTGTTTGTAACAATAGGTGAGCTCGCCGATAAGGCCGATGTAAACATCGAGACGATACGTTTTTATGAACGAAAAAAAATTATAATTCAGCCATCTAAAAGCGTGGGCCGAAGAAAATATTCTTTAGAATATGTGAGTCACTTAAAATTTATCAAGCAAGCTCAAAAGGTTGGTTTTAACTTAAGTGAAATAAAAGAATTGATGAATTTGAAATTAAACCCAAGCAAAAGTTGTGTAGATGTCAAAAATAAAACAGCAATAAAAATTGAAGAAGTGTCGGAAAAAATAAAAAATCTTCAAAAAATGTTGAAGCTTTTAAAACAGTTTGAATCGAAATGTGATGGAAAAGAAACTACAGGAAAATGTACAATCCTAGACGGATTAAGGGATATGAAAATATGAGTGCTCATTGTTGTGGAAATGGTTTAGATGTAAAAATAAATGAGGTAAGTAAGTCTTTCAAGCGCACCTTGTGGATTGCTCTTATCTTGAATTTTTCAATGTTTCTTTTGGAGAATATTCAGGGAGTTTTATCTCACTCTTTATCTTTAAGGGCCGATGCAATCGATTTTTTAGGAGATAGTGCCAATTATTTTATCACTCTGTTTGTTTTGAGTTCAGCGATTCGAACAAGAGCAAAGGTTTCATTGCTAAAAGCAGCTTTTATGTTTGGATTTGGAATTTGGGTATTAGCAGAGGCCATCATTCGTTTCTATAGTGATTCTGTGCCAAATTCATTTACAATGTCATGGGTAGGTACTCTTGCACTAGTTGTGAATGGATTTGTTGCCTTTATTCTTTTTAAATTTAAAGATGGCGATAGCAATATGCAATCAGTTTGGCTTTGTTCCAGAAATGATGCTATTGGAAACTTGGCGGTTATTATTGCATCTGCTGGCGTTTACTATTTTTCTTCTAAGTGGCCAGATTTAATCGTTGCTATTTTTATGGCATATCTTTCAGTTTCTGCTTCTTACAAAGTATTATTGCTTGTTAGAACAGAATTTAAAGAATCAAAAGAAAAGGACATACAAATTACAAAATGTGGTAGGTAAAACTCCTACCACATTCGATGAATTATCTTTTTAGTTCAGATTCTACTAACTCCAAAAAAGAATCAGGAGAAATATTGTTAAGTTTTTTTCCATTTACAAAAATAGTAGGAGTACCATTAACTCCTAGTTTTTTTCCATCTTCAATATCAGTATTAATATTTTCCATTCTTCTCAAATCTTCAATATCAGCTTTAAATTTTGAAATATTCAAGTTTAAATCTTGAGCATATTTTACAAAGAACAAAATGGCAGGTTCTTTTTTATGAGACCATTCATGTTGATTTAAAAATAGTAACTCTTGAAAGTCCCAGAATTTATTTTGCAATGCCGCTGCATCAGAGGCCTTGGCCGCAAGAATTGAATTTCCATGATAAAGTGCATACCTAACCGTTAATTGCACATCTTTTTCATAACGTTTAACAATTTCTTTTACGTATGGAAAAAATGCAGAGCAAGCTTCACATTCTGGATCATAGAATTCTACAATTTTAACTTTTGCATTGTCGGGTCCTATTTTATGATTAAAGTCCCTCGTTAAATTTTTAGGCCTTTCTGATATTAAAGGGGTCTCATTAGTTTTTTGGCCAAGCCCCAAAAAACTAATTGCAATTATTGCAATACCGACAAACGAGGCGAGCATTATTTTAATTTCTTTGTTTAGTTGGTTTTTAATTTCAATTTTTTTATTTTTTTTCATTTGAATTCCTTAAATTAAATAGTGAATAACCTGAAAGAAGAAATAGAATTGCAAATGCAATCCATGCGAGTAGTGGAATTGTAATAAATCCAAGCCACTCAATGGTTATAGATGTGCAACTGATATCAGAAGTGCAAGGAATTATGCTTTTCTCAATTAATCCATAATATAAAAGATTGTGGTAAGTAGAAATGGCAAGTCCTGCGATAATTAGAGGTGTGGTATAAAATATGCAATTTAAATCTTTTTTGATAAATGCGACAGAGAAAAGAAGAACCAACGGATACATGCATATTCTTTGCCACCAACATAGTGAGCATGGTGGTAACATCATTACATTACTAAAATATAAACTTCCTATCGTTGCAATCATGGATATCAACCATGAAAGATAAATAATCTTTGGTTTCATTGTCTTGTCCTTTTAAGAGTTATAAAAATTTATTTAACCAAATTAGCTGATAGGAGGACGGAATAATAGATTAGGAATTTTATTTTCAAAGAGACTTAATGTGAATCCCAGAGAAGGGCAAGTTGTCTGTCTATAAACTGGTTTGATGGTGATGTGTTCTAAGGAGAGGTTGATATTTGTACAATGATTGCACAATGTGCAGGTTTCAACTTTTTGGTCTTCTCTACATTCAAAGGCCGAGCAACTACTTGCAACGATAATAGATATAAATAGAACAACCAGCGTGAATAATGTAATGAAATTTTTAAGCATTTAGTAGATATTATAAGCAATTCACTTCTTACTACAAGTAATAGTTGATTTTTAAGTGCACTCAAGTTTTTTAGTTTGATGATGTTTTAAGTCTTTGAACTTGTGAGTTTCAAAGTTTTCTAAAAAATAAACGACAAAATTACTAAAGTTTATACCCGAGTGTTCCGATAGGTTATTTGTCTGACGGTTTCCGTCGGTAATTAACAACAAATTGGCGTGGGGCCAATTTTTTTAAGGAGTATTTATGGGTTTAAGAATTGCTACGAACATTGCATCTCAGACGGTGCAGAAAAACTTAAAAGAGGTTTCAAATTCGGGTAACTCTGAATTAGAAAGACTATCATCAGGTAAGAGAATCACAAAGGCTGCAGACGATGCTGCCGGACTTGCGATCTCGACAAACTTAGAGGCCCAAACAAAAGGGTTAAGACAAGCGACAAGAAACGCTAACGATGGTATCTCGCTAGTTCAAACTGCAGAAGGTGGTTTGAATGAGACAACAAACATACTTGTTCGTTTAAGAGAGTTAACAATCCAAGCAGCTTCAGACACCGTAGGTGATCAAGAGCGTGGATTTCTAGATAAAGAATATCAACAGTTAACAAAAGAAATTGATCGTATTTCAGAATCGACAGTTTTTAACGGAACACAATTATTAAATGGTGAAGGAAAAGGCACAATGGATTTCCATGTTGGTGCTTTCGATGGAGAACAAAATAAAATTACTTTTGATTCTTCAGAGTCTGATTCTTCATCTTCAAATATTGGAGTTGCTGGTTCTTCTATCTCAGATAAAAGCGATGCACTTGATTCAATTTCAAATGTAGATGCTGCAATTGAAAAAGTATCTGGAATGAGAGCGAATCTTGGTTCAATCCAATCAAGATTGCAATCAACAGTGAAGAACTTAGAGACTCAAACAATTAACCAAGATAGTGCAAGATCAGTTATTCAAGATGTGGACGTTGCTGAATCTTCTGCTCGACTTGCTTCAAATCAAGTTGTGAAGAACGCGGCGGTTTCTACTCTTTCGCAAGCAAATGGTATTCCAAATTCAGCTTTAAGACTAATTGGATGATCCATTTTTATTTAAGATGAGAGGGAATTTATCTCTCTCATCTTAAAATAAAAAGAGCGAAAGTCTTATCTGAATAGAGGACCCGCTGTTAAATATATTAAGTAATCTCCAGAGAATATTTTAGAGCAATGTTAATCTATTCTCTTTAACTTAAGCCCAACCTCTTCACTTCCCCGCAATTGGTGAAGAGGTTTTTTGGGCTTAATTTTTATAAAAAGATAGTGGATCGAAGTATTTTTATCAAAAAAAACATCACTTAAGTGCCTAAAAAAATTAGAAAACCAAATTATTTTATCAACTTTAAAAGTAAATCACTAAAGTATTTGCCCGAGTGCCCCGATAGGTTGTTTGACTGACAAAAGCAGTCAATAACAAAAAAGAAGGTGGGGACCTTCTTTCAAAACAGGAGATTACTATGGGTTTAAGAATTGCAACAAACATCGCTTCACAATCAGTACAAAAGAACTTGAAAGAAGTTTCTAGTGCAGGTAACTCTGAATTAGAAAGACTATCATCAGGTAAGAGAATTACAAAGGCCGCAGACGATGCTGCCGGACTTGCGATTGCGACAAACTTAGAAGCACAAACTCGCGGTCTAAGACAAGCAACAAGAAACGCAAACGATGGGGTTTCACTAGTTCAAACTGCAGAGGGTGGATTAAATGAAACATCAAACATTTTAGTAAGATTAAGAGAATTAACAATCCAAGCTGCTTCAGACACTGTAGGTGATCAAGAGCGTGGGTTTCTAGATAAAGAATACCAACAATTAACAAAAGAAATTGATCGTATCTCTGAGTCAACAACATTTAACGGAACTAATCTTTTAAATGGGCAAGGTAAAGGATCAATGGATTTTCAAGTTGGAGCATTTGCTGGTGAACAAAATAAAATTGTTTTTGATTCGAGTGAAACAAATTCTTCAGCAGAAAGTATTGGGGTTAGTGGAACAGCAATTAACTCAAAAGATGACGCTCTAACATCAATCGCAACTGTTGATGCTGCCTTGGAAAAAGTTTCGGGACAAAGAGCAAATCTTGGTTCGATTCAGTCAAGACTGCAATCGACAATTAAAAACTTAGAAGTACAAACGATAAATCAAGATAGTGCGAGATCGGTAATCCAAGATGTGGACGTAGCTGAAGCATCGGCAAAATTAGCATCGAATGGAGTTGTTAAAAATGCAGCAGTCTCTACATTGACTCAAGCAAATAATATACCAAACTCTGCACTAAGATTAATATCTTAATTAAAAGTGAGCATGGGGTGAAATTAATCACCCCTTTTATTGACTCCTGTTTTTAATCCCCATCCCTCCACGTGAGTGGAGGGATAATTAAGGGAAAAAAATGTTAGATCGAAAAGAAAAAAGTGTTGAAAAGGTTTTGATTGAAATTATACAAGAGGGAAATTCTGTTTTTGCTTGGAAATCTGTAGAGGGCGTAATTAAAAAAACAGAATTCAAAATCAAGGCCTTTAGAAAAGAGTACAATGAGCTAGAATTATGGAAAGTAGAGACAGGAGCTTCACTTTCTGAAATTTTAAATAGTAATAGAGAAATGAATTTTTATGTTCCAGAATCATCGGTGTCATTTTCTGCAAATTTAAAATTGGTACTTGATGAGCAGAAAATAAAAATAATTCCACCGGAAGAGTTAAGTTACTATGAACGACGGAAGCATGAAAGAGTAGAACTTGAAAAATCATTTGCGATAATGGAGTTAAACAAAGTTCAATACAAAAAGGCCATTTTTGATTTAAGTTTGGGGGGCTTTGCTTTATTGCTTCCTAAGATGGAACGACTCCCAGTTAAAAAAGGATCTGAAATATCAAGTTGTTCAATTGAAATTAATTCGAGAAAAATTAAGCTAAAAATAGAGTGTGTTTCTACGACGACAATTGATCGATTTCGACATGAGCACCTTCCTTATGGTGGTTACAAAATTGCCTTCAGATTTATAGAAATATCAAAAGAGGACAAGGCCTTTCTTTTAGATTTAATAACGATGAAAGTCATTCAAAAGAAAGAGTTGAAAGCTAATAGAAAAGTAGTATAATTTTCAGATGAAATTTGTTGCGATCTCAGATGTACATGTCAAACAGTCAAACGATCAAGCAGAAAACTTACTAATAGATTTCTTAAATAATATAGAGGTAAGTAATGCCGATGGTATTTTTCTTTTGGGTGATATTTTCGATTTGATGATCGGGCCTCATTCTCAATATTTTAGTCGGTTTGAGCGATTTTTTTCTACTATCAAGCGTTTATTAGAAAAAGGAATACGGATTTACTACGTAGAAGGCAATCATGATTTTCATTTGAAAAATCTCTATAAAAATTTTTTTAAAGTAAATCATCATTTAGACCAATCTCTATTCAAAATGGATAAAGAATTTATTATTAATGATTCCGGCAGAACTTTGCATTTATCTCATGGTGATGACATTGAAATAGAAAATTTAAATTATCGAATATTCAAAAATTTAGTTACGTCTTACCCTTTAACGATATATGCCAATCATTTTATGCCATACTTTTTAATTACAAAAGTAGGAGAAAAGTCTTCAGAAATTTCTCGAAAAAAAAATAATAAGCGATATAAGAAGGACGAAGATTTAACTCCGGTAAAAGAAAAATTTAGGGTATCGGCCGAAATATTTTTTAAAAAAACGAGGGTAGATCTTATTATTTGTGGGCATAGCCATGTCCAAGATCATTTTAAATCAAGTTTGGGTTTTGAATATGTAAATAATGGCTATGCACAACATAGCCAAACTTATATTTGTATTGAAAACGGTGTTGTAAGTTTCAAAAAAATTAGAGAATAGGATTCATTGATTTTAAAATATCAGATTTTCCATCTTCAAAAACTTCTGATACTTTTGAAATCGTTCTGGTTATTCCATCATCATTAGAAGTTGTTATTTTCATAACATTGATAATTTTAGATGCAAAAGTTGCAATCTGTGGCAGATGGGTTATTGCTAGGACTTGCGAACATGTAGAAACTTCTAAGAGAGATTTTCCTATTGTTAATGCTGTTTCTCCACCAATTCCGGTATCAATTTCATCAAATAAAAAGACAGAAATTGTGTCGTTTGAAGATAAAATTTGTCTAACGGCCAATAAGATTCGTGACAATTCTCCTCCCGATGCAATTTCCTTTACTTTAAAAAATCCCTCACCCGGGTTGGTTTCAGCTATAAAATCTATTTTAGAAATCCCCTTAGATGTTAAATGATCGTGGCGTGTAAGATTTAACTGAATAGTGGCCCCACTCATTTTCAAAGTACGAATCTTATCTGTAAGCGATGAGCTTAAGATCTTGGCCTTTTCGATACGGATTTTATGAAGTTCTTCGGCAAAGGTAATTGTTTTAGATTCAAGTTCGGCAATCTTTTTAGAGTTAAGTGCAATCATTTCATCAATATTTGAATAAGACTCGAGCTCTTTTTTATACTCGATTAAACTTTCAATCATCGACTCAGTAGAGCCTCCAAATTTTCTTTTAAGGCGAGAGTATGTATCGATTCGATCAATAATAGAATCGAGATCTTCTGCTTCAATATTTACTTCGAGGTTTTTAGAAATTTCATAAGAAATATCCTCTAAAAGAGATTTGGCCTCATAGAGTTTTGTGATAATTTCATCTGAAATAAAATTTGAATTTTTTTCAGCTCGAGAAAGGCAATTTTTTAAGAGGTTGAGCATGTTTGTCTCATCATCTGTAATTGCATTATTTAAAAGAAGAAGTGTCTGACTTCTTTTTTCTGAATTTAAAATAATTTCTTTCTTTTTTAAAAGATCAGCTTCTTCTTCAGTGCTTGGGCCTAGTTTTTCAATTTCTTCTATCTGGAATCGAATATAGTCCTCGCGTTGAGCTCTTTGAGTTTTCTCAAGGTTTAATTCGGTCAAGTTTTTTCTGAGCTCTTGTAGTTGATTAAACATTTGCTGATAATCGGCCACATCAGATTCAAGCTCAGAAAATGAGTCTAGTAAAATAAGCTGATAGTCTTCACTTAATAGCTTTTGATTTTCAAATTGTCCGACGAGGTCGACAAAGCGCTTAGAAAATTGAACAAGTGTATTTGCAGTACACGCTTGAAAGTTTAAATAAGATTTTGATGATTCATTGGTGAAAATAATACGTTTAATGATAATTTCATTTCCATCAAATGGGTGACCAATTTCATTGAAATAATCTTTTATTGATTTATCGTTTGAATAGAAGACAGCTTCAATTGTAGAAAAATCAGAGTTTTTTCTAATCAGCTTACGATCAGTTCTTGCTCCAAAAATTATTTGGAGAGCATCAAGAATTAAGCTTTTACCAGAGCCGGTTTCTCCTACGATAGCATTAAATTTTGAATCAAATAAAATGGTTTGATTTTCAAAAGTTGCAAAGTTTTGTAGATTTAGTGATTTTAGATAAAGCGTATCATTTGTTTTCATTTTATCTCCCGTGCTCCGTGAGTAAATTTTTCTTTTAGAGTTCGAAAATAAGTACGATTATGATTCTTAATTAGCTTAACATTTTTAGTCTTAGATTTTGTAATAACAATGCTCTCACCGCTTGAAACGATAAATGCTTGTTGGCCATCAAGTGTAATTTTTAATGTGTCCTCAGATTTTATGGCCTTCACTTCTATGGTTGAAGAGTCTGATACGACCAATGGCCGATGAGTAAGACTATGGGCACAGATAGGAGTTAAGGTAATGGCATTAACATCTGGGTGAATAATTGGCCCACCAGCTGCCAAAGAGTAGGCCGTAGAGCCGATAGGAGAGCTAACAATTAGTCCATCACCTGATAGGTTATAAATATGTTCATCATCGCTTTGAATACTCAGGGTAAGCATTCTTGAAATTTGGTTGTTATTAATAACGATGTCATTTAAAAAATAGCCGGAAAAAATTGATTTTTCTTTTTTGAAAACTTCAACTTTATGAAGTGAAAGAGACGTAAGCTTATAATTACCTTTGAAGACATCTTCAAGCTCTTCAAAGAATTCGTGTTTAGAGAACTCTGTGATAAAACCAAGATGGCCCATATTGATACCAAAAATTGGTGGCGAACTTTTTTTTGCATTTCTGCAAACTCCAATCAGGGTCCCGTCCCCTCCCATCGTTATAATTAAATCAGACTCTTCATAGAGTTTTAATTCAGGAATAAAGTCAATATTCTTTGAAAGCTTAGAAAGACGGTCTTTTTCTTTTTCAAGAAAGAAAACATTTTTTTTTCTTCTAACAAGCCAGTTTATAATATTAGGTAAGATAATTTCAAATTCTGAGTTGATTTTCGGTTTTAATATTATTGTGATGTTTTTCATTTGTGCCACTGCAATCCTACCCAACAAATACTGCCAAAGCATCTTCAATGCTTTCAAAAGGTTTAGATAAAAGCCTACAGCCATACTGTGTTGCTTTTTCTATTACATGAGGTGAGCTATAGGCAGTGATAATAATAAATTTTTTTGAGATATCATTGATATTATATTTTTGCTTTGAATCCTCGATAACATCAAAGCCAGAAATGTCTTGCAACATTAAGTCGCAAATGATTCGATCAAAGTCTTGTGATAAAATTAGAGAGATCGCTTCTTTTCCTCGGCTTTCGACAACGACTTCTACTCCTTTTTTTTCAAGAAGTTTTTTTAATGACTTTTGTATAAGAGGCTCGTCCTCAATTAATAAGATTCTCAAAACAATTTCTCCTTATTAGCGCTTCAAGTTTATCCAGAAAGTTGCGCCCGGCAAAGGGGAATTGTTCTTAAAATTTATCTCAGCACCGAGTTCGAGTGCCAAATTTTTACATATTGATAGGCCAAGGCCTGTTCCCGAGTCTTTTGTGGTAAAAAAGGGCCTAAAAATGTCACTTTCTATCTCTTTAAATATGCCCGGGCCATCATCTATAATTCTTATGATGACTTGGTCAAAAGCATCTTCTAATTCAATAATGATCCGGTGAGGTGCCAAACTTTGCGTTGCATTCTTAATTGCCTGCGACGCATTTATAATAAGGTTAAAAATAATTTGAGTTAGATAGGTTGGGTTTGTATGAACAAAAAGACCGTTTTTTGCTTCAAAGTTAATGCATTTGATTTCTTTTTGAATTTGTTTAGATTCAGATTTTGTTAATGTAATTGTTTCTTCAATTAATGAAACGAGGTTGGTGTTTTTAAGCTCTTCTTGTTCATTGTAGAGATTTGAAAAATTTTTAATAATTGTTTGTGAACGGATAGCATTTTGACAAATATCCTTAAGAGTTGAAAGCGTTTCTTGGTCTGAGGTTTCGTGTTGAAGGAGTGAGCTTGTTAAATTTAATCCAAAGAGTGGATTAGAGAGTTCATGTTGGAGTGTGTTTAGCAATTCACCCAAAAGTGAAATTCTTTGTGAGTGATAAAGGTCGGTTGAAATAGACTCTTTTGATAAGTTCGACAACTCCATGGTAACGCCATCATTTCCATTCAACGGAAAAGACATAAGAGAAAGATTGTCAACATCGTCGGGTTCTTTGTCATTTGTAAAAATAATTCTATTTTGGTCTTTGATATAAATTTTTTCTGGAAAATGCTTTAGTGATTTTATTAATACTTCTTTTTTAAAATCGTTTTTTTCTTTGTCGAGCAAGCGGTTTAACACGGGCAGAAGGAAAGAACAAAGAGATAAGAAATGTGCTTGCTCCTCATCGCTTGGAGGGAGAAATGAGTTTCTGGAAATTAGGCAAATAACAGAATGATTTTTTAAATCAATTTCTTTTGCAAGAAAGTTCCCAACCAAATCTAAGTCGTTCTTAAAAACAAGTGCTTGATTAAATATTTTATTTTTAGATTTTTTAACATGTGTATATATGTTATTAAAACTTTGAATTGATATTGATTTAATTTCTTCTTCAGCATGATGAGAATTTAAAAAGTTTTGCCCTTCTGGTTTTCCTTTCTCGTGCACGAGAATATGACAAGATTCAAATTGCTTAAAGTGATCTAGGTCTAGTATTTGGGTTGGTAGAGATCGGATTTCATCAGAATTTAAAAGAATTGTTTTTAGTTGATTTCTAAAAAATAAAGACCGACCAAGATCAGATGGGCGATCTTTTTTTATGCTGGCATTAATTCGTTTTTCAACAGAAGAACGCAAAAGACGCAATGGTCTTGAAAGTTCGGATTTGTAGAGATGATCTTGACCATCTAGGCTTAGATATTTTTTGATTTCCTTAATTCTGGCAGTGCTTTGATCTTCCACTGAGTTAGATTATCGATCAGTTCATATTCAAGCAAGTCACAAAGCATGATGACATCATTTTTTTCTCTGGCCAAAAGTAGGGCCTTGATAATTGATAAAAGATGAATTTCAAGTTTTTGAATTCCCTCTTCTTTTAGGGTTGCATCTTTATTGTGTAAGCGAATAACTTGAAAAACTCGAGTAATAAGTTGAATGTATAAATCCATCAATTCTACAACTTCAATTAATTCTTCGTTTGCTTCCTTAACTTCATTGGCCTGAAAATGGGCAACCAGTTTTTGAATTTTACTAACGATGTGATCAATATAGCCACTACATGAATCAATTGATTCGTAGGCCAGATTTAAAGATTCATTGTTAGTTTGATTTGCTGTAGAGTTCAATTGTTACCTACTTGTTAAAGAGTTTTGTTTTTGTGTTGTTTTATATTCAGCGACGGTACTTTCGATTAATTCATACATAAGTCGACAAAGATCTGCTGACTCTTCAAAAACTGAGTACGAACTTTCAGTTAGAGTGACAATATTATCCCCATGTAGATTTGCTTTTCGAATTGTAAAATAATCAATCACTGGCCCGAGTTCTGGGGAAGTTTTTTGAACCATTTTTTGTAAAGAGTCGATTTCGTCAATTTTCTTTGAATATTCTTTAATCTTAATTATGCTTGGAGTGCTTGACGCAATTTCTTCAAGAATATAGCGAGAATATCTTTTTCCAAAATCAGAAAGTTCATAAAGGTGGCGTAGGCCAGACAATGATTTTAACAATTCCTGATGTGCACTTTGGTTAAGTCGAGGAAATCCAACAACCTCTTCTTGTTCAGAAATTAAAAATGACCATGCGATTTTATAAATAGTTCGATAAATGTCTGACTTCTCAGTGTAAGAATCGACGAGAGATATGAGTCGCATTTTTCCTTCAATTATTTGTGCTCGGTAAATGTTTACAGAGCTTGCATGAAAATCAGAGACTGAATTTTTTGTCCACTCTGTAGTCAATTCTTTTTTTCTTATCAATTGAGAAATTGCTGAGCTGACTACTTGATAAGGAATATCGTGATGACATTGATGATATGAACATGCATCACTTGGAAAACATGGATAACATTTTGTCTTTGGCGAAAGGTTATAGGCATTGGCGTGATATGGAGTTGTCTCTTGTGGCCGAACATTTCCAAGAGATATCGTTAGACTTAATGTATCTGTTAAAGATGCTAAATGTCCAACCATTGAATCATGTCCTACAAACAAAGTGGCCTGAGACAAATCATTATAGAGTTCTAAAATATTTGTCTTACCAACTTTGTTTAAAATCCGATTTGAAAATGTTTTTAGAAGAGGATTTTCAACGATTAGTTGTGCTTTTGGGTGTTCGTTTTTAGCTCCTACAATGTGAATATTGTGGCCTTCATTTTCTTTTAGCGTTTTATAAATGACTTCCACCCACTTTTCAACTTTCCATGACTTTCTTTCGCTTGAAGCAAATGGATGAATAATAATGGTTTTTGAACGTTCTTTAGAGGCAAGTTTTAGATTGGGTTTTTTGGCCTCTTTGATGCCGATAATAGATTTATATAAATCAACTAAAGAAAATGGATTCAAATCGCCTCTTAGCACTGTAGAGTAGAGCATTTGAGACCACTTATCATTTATAACTAGGCGATTGTTGTGATCAAAATAAGACCCAATTTTATAATGTGATGTAATGAGTGAACTTAAATAATTTGAAGTTTTAGAGTACGATAAATTAATAAGCACATCGATGCTTTCATTTTTTAATAATCCTAAAAATGAATTTAGCTCTTGTGATGCAGACTTAACACCTTTAGTGTTTTTGTCTTTAAAAATTGCTTGTGTATCAAGACAGTAAATTTCATCAAAGGCTTCAGATAATAAAAACTTTAAAGGATTAGCAAATTGACTTCTCGCAATTAAAACAAGTCGATAATTGGGATAAGTTTTCTTTAAATCACGAGTGGCCTGAAATGTCTGAATTAAATCACCCAGTCGTGTAATTTGAATTATGGCAATCGTTTTCGTTGCTGGTATCTTCTGGTGCGAACTATTCTTTTCCGTTTTCATGCGCATCCTCTTCCATGAGTAAGTTTAAAAGCAACATTTTAAGGTCATCATCTTCTAGCTCTTGACCTTTGTTTAACTTGGCATTGATCGTGGCAAGTATTGGATCAATTTCATCCTTGAAAATATCCATTTTTCCTACTTTCTAAGCTTCGCTTAGTGTACCTTTATTTATAAATTCATCCTTTCTTGTTGTCGCTAACTTTTCCTCAAGTGATTTGATACAAGAAAGATTTTTCTGAAGGTTTGATTTTAGTTCATATAAAAGAGTTTCAACTTCTCGGGCGTTTTCTTCGAATGTTTTTGCATTAATGCCTTCAAGCTTGGCCTTAAACATGATAGTTGCAACCTGGGTAACTGATTCTGTTTCACAGTGAGACATTAGTTTGCCTAGGTTAATTATAAAATCTCGTGAGCTTCTTTTGGTTTCAAGACTTTGAAGAAGAGATCGTAGAGTTCCCAACAGATCTTTCATTACGTCAGTGATTAGTGCCTTTTCTTGATTACACCAATTGCTTGCAGCGCTACCTTTGAACGTAGAAATTGACTGATAGATTTCTTCTGATTCAGAGTTATCAAGCATTAAAGATAAAAACTGACGAGACATCAAACGCTGAATTTCTGATTCATGATCAATACTTCCAGAAACTGGAACATAATTAATTCCAATTTCATCATCAGTTGTGCGATATAAGGTAACATTTTCTGAAAGATTTGGTTTAAGACTTTTACTGTTTGAAAAATAATAAATGGTTGAAGCAAAAAGATCATCAGCAGTAATTGATGTTTGATCCTCAGAGCTAAATTTTCTTGTTTTAATATTGTCAGTTAAAACTAAACTACCAATATTATATGTTCCTTGTTTTAAAAAAGGAGAATTGCCAAGAGATATTTCTAGAACGGGGGTTTCGCAAAGGTCTGCAATGTGTTTAATAACAGTATCTACAGTTACCAACAAGTCAATGTTACCAACCACAGAAGCAACGGCATTTAAATCAGATTCAACTACGACTAAGGAGTCATTAAGTTGAGCATTAATTCTATTTGCAAAGTCTCGCTCTTCGTTTGTTGGTGCAATTAGAAGTAGTGGGACAAATACTCCAGCATCTAACGTTAATTTAATATATTTTACTAATGTGTCTTCCGGGATGTTTTTAGAGGCATTTGCACTTAAGGCCTGAATTGCGATAACCTTGTTTGATTTGTGTTCACCACTAACACTTCCCCTTAGTTCGCTTATATTTTTTAGTGCAGTTTGATTGTGTTCAGAGTTTAGCTTTAATCGCTCGCCTGTTCTTGCTGGCGGAATTTGCATCATCCGATGATAGCAGTCTGTAAAATGCATTGGTGAGTTTTTCATGGTTGGTAGCACGTCATTAAAAACAATTTCCCAAGGGCCATTTGTTTCAATGTTCCTTGAGTCGTTAAAATGCACGCCAACGGTTTTATTCGTTGATTTAGATAGGTAGGAGCATAGGTTGGCCGCAATACTATCATTTGAAAAATTTACAATGGTATCCCACTGTTCATTTTTAATTGGCTCTAATGACTTAAATAATTGATCAAGAGCAAGAGAATCTGTAAAAAGTTTATTCGTTGTGATTGTAATAAGTTCTTGTCGATCAATGACATAAATATTTTTTACGTTCGCCAAGTTTCTGGCCGCTTTAACAGATTCCTTATAGCATAAAATCGAAATTTCCGAATTAGCCGTCTGAGAAAGCGAATTAATTAAGTGGCCAGTAGAATATACATCACCAAGTCTTCGTAGGTTTACAATTAAAATTTTCTTCATACGTCACCGTTTGTTTTGTTCGAGTTCATGTTTATGCTTTTTTTAGTCATTTCAAAAAGTGCATTGGCAAGAAAGTCCATCTCTGAAAACTGATTTTTGTCCATCGAGATATTTTGTAATATTTCATGAAGCGTTTTCTCACTAGAGAATTGCTCTAAATATTTTTTTACTTCATAGCTAGAAATAAATCCTTGCGCGCCTCCAATGGAAGTAGGTGCTTCAAAGCTTAAAAACTCTTTAAAATAGATTTGATAGAGGTTGAAGGAAGGAGGGTGAGCAATGAGTGTCGGCTTTTTTAATAAAAAATGAACCAAGTCGCAATCTGAATATAATTCATTTGCACTAAAACCTGCATAGATTAAAACATTTTTTTTATTCAAGAGGCCAAGTGAAATGCAGTCGTCGTGAACGGTAATGTTTGGCTCAATCACGATAATTTTAAATTGATCACCGTGAAATGTTTTCATTTTTTCAATAAGCTCATTCACATGGTAAGCAAATCCAAGCCCTAAAACGAGAACCTCACTATTGTTTTTAAGAGAATCTAGGTGTTTGTCAATTAACCCTTCGGCCTCTTTGTACGGGTTATAAATTGAATGTAGATGTACACCATTTATTACAGGGACTTTTTGCTCTGTTCTTGATGTTTTAATTTCATAACTATCGATGCTGATATTTTTCATGTTGCCTCTGTTCCTCTTCCTTAAGGTCCAAATTGCTTGCGGCGGAGTAGTTAATCATTAACTACGCACTTATATTTCCTCATGCCTTTAAAATTTTGTCAATGAAAGAGCTACTTTTTTGCGCTTAAATTATAACCCTTAAACATTTCTTTATTTTTAAATATTGTAGCAATTTCCTTTGTTGTTTCCTCTTTTTGCACAGTTAAAAGCTCAAGTGTATCACGATCAATTTCAATGATTGATTCTGAAATTATTGCCACATCTGAAAACCAAGTTTTTAAAATATCCAAAGTGTCAGACTCTAGATCATGTGGTGCAAGCGAGCTAATTTTACTCTCAATCCCTGCTTGGATTTGAGAAATTACCGTCATTAAGCGTTCTCGATTATCTGTTTCACTTGCGACGGAGTCAACTTCACCACTTACTGCAAAAAATTTAATTTTAGAGGAAGAGTTTTGGGCCATTTCCATAAGGCTCAAATGTGCTTGAATATGTAAAAAGATATCTTGAATCATTTTAAACTCCTATTTTTTAACTTCATCTTGAGGGTTTGTTACTTTAATTGATCGAATCGCTTCATTCCATCCCTCATAAAGAGTGGTTAGGACTTTTAAACAACCGTGAAGAGGTTCAGCGTCGATTTTGATATTTGCTTGAGTACTTGCAAACAAAATATAATCATAAAGTGATGACAATTCTTTCGCAACATCACCACCAATTTCAAAATCTAGGCTATTGTTTAATTCAATTACAATGTCTTGAAGTTTGCCAATGTATTCACCTTTTGCGGCAATTTGTTTGGCCTCAATAGCTTCAATCGCTTTTTTGCAGTTTTTGATTGCTGCTTGATAGAGCATTAATAAAATTTGTTCTTTACTTGCAGTACTTACTGCGGTTTTTTTATAGGCACCATAACCGTAACTCATATATTCCTCCTGAAATTATCCTAATTCTTGTACTGGGTTAAATCCTTGTGCTCCGAGTGCTGAAATTCCTGCTCCTTGTGACCTGATTTTTGAAATTGTTCCCTCAAGTCTTGCAAATTTATCTTTTAAGTTTTTTTCTTTTTCTTCAATGTATTTTTGCTTTTGATTTATTCGTCTATCAATTGCTTCTATATTTCCTTGCAGTGTCTTTTTTCTTGAAGCAACAATGCCATCTGGAGTTCGCATGACAGCTCCAATTGTTTCATTGAGATTATCAATAAAGCCTTGGGTCTTCCCTTCATCTTCAATATAGGTACCAGTAAGAATTTGTGCTACCGTATTATAATCTTTACTTATCATCGCTTGAAACTTCTTTTGGTCAAAATCAATTAAACCTTCACGATTAAAACTAATACCAATCTCATTTGCACGGTGATAGCCATTATCTGTTTGGACATCTTTAAAAACAGCAGAGTGAATCCTTGACTGTAGGGTTTGAAGCATTATATCTCCCCCTAAAGTTCTAGATGTATCTGTCTTTTCATCCATTGTATTTTGCTCTTTAATAAATTTTAAGACAGCGTTTAATTTAGTAGTTAAGTCTGTTATTTTGGCCCCAACCGCCTCGATGTCTTCTGATACTTTAATTGTAAATTCTTCACCTGGTTTTGCTTTTTTTAAATCAATTGTTAGTCCAGGTATTAAGTCTGTGGCCTTATTTTCAGGAAGCTCTATCTCAAAACCATCGAGCTTTACTTTTGCATCTTTGGCATCTCTAATAAATTCTAATTGAAAATCATCATCACCATCTACAAAATAGAAATAAGGAAACTCTGCAAGTTGCTCATCCCCTGTTTGGGTTAATGAGAGGATGAGTCTCCACGGTGCATCTGAGCCACTACCATCATTAATAACATTTGCAGTTATTCCAAGGTCTGTATTTTTATTAATTAATTTAACGATCCCAGAAAGGGAGGCATTATCTGAATCAATATAAATATCTTTTGTATCGCCGTTTGGAAGATGGAATTGAATAAATCCAACCCCAACATAGGATTCATCTTTATCTTCAAATCCTGTCGACATTGCTGAAGATTTTTGAGCAAGTTCCATGACTTCAAATTGATATGATCCTGGCACGGCCCTATTCTTATCAGCAGTAACATTTACTAATTCTGTATTGGTGTCTATTTTAAATTCTCGCAATGAGCGAGCATTTCCATTTAAAGCTAAATTACCTCTAACATCTTCAACTAATTTTGAAAGCTGATCAACCAGGCCCTTTTTATCTGATATTTTACTTTTTTGTTTTTCCATATTTTGGATAGGAACTTGTTCAGCAGAAATAATCTGCTTAACAATATCTTTTGGGAGTCCTGTATTAATTGATCCAAATGAAACTGCCAAAAATCCTCCATGATTTTAAGTCAGCATACGCCTTTCTAGTTTAGCATGTTCAGAGGTCAATTATGATATGGTAGTAATTGCCCCTATAGAATTGTGTGACGATTATGATCAGGAATTAAAAAAATGATTATGTCTTGTACAATGGCGGTGATGAAGCATAAAATAAAAAAAGGCCGGATGGGACCGACCTTTTTAATTCTAGGTAAAGAGAAATGTTTGTATGGGTAACAAATCTCTTATTTATTTGATCGGTTATTATGGAAAATACTTTAGAAAACAATTCAGGAATTATAAAACTAAAATCAAAATTCTTTTTATATCGGATAGTTAGCTACTTTTCTTTTCTCTTGATTCCTGTTTTGGCGCCCAAGGGAGTTGTTCTTCCCCCAATCGTTCAGGCCATATTAATGACCCTTTATATATCATTTATCTTAAGTCAGTGGTTTTTGCTCGGCAAAGAGATTGATCATCGATTCAAAATATATTTCCGAGTTAATTCCTCTATTGACCGAGTTGTTTATCGTTTATTTCTGGGGATGTTTTTCTTTGTCCTGCTCTTTAATTTGTTGAGTCTTTTAAGCGGGAAATGGATTTACAATTCTTTTTGGATTGTATGGGGGCTTCTTGGCCTATTCTACTCTTGGCCTACGCGCGGAAAAATAATTCAAGAGTCGGTGTCTAGCAATTTTGGTGAATTTAAATTTCTAGACCGATTTGAGAAGACTTTATTATTTCTTATTATTTCAACTTTTATTTTCACAATGCCTGACTTACCCCCACTCATGAATATTGATTCTCTAAAATTATATTTTGACCCAATGGAGAGAGTGGGAAATACAATTTGGAATTTTTTATTAGTAAATTTTTACCCTTTCAAAAGTTATCCAACTTTATTTCGCCTCGGGTGGAGTTTGCATTTTTATCTCGTCTTTATTGGTTTTTTCTTACTTGTGTTCTATGCCTTCTTAAGATTTTTTGTTTCAAGACGTTTATCTTTACTTGGAGTGTTTGCCCTCATTTCATCATGGTCATTTAGCAAGGCCTTAGCTTATAACAGTGACTTTATTCTTTTGACGACCTACTCATTATTGTGGATATGGACTTTAATGTGGGCAACTAAAAGTGCAACCTATCGCTCAGGTTTATTTTTAGGACTTGTGAGTTATTGGGGATCTTTAATTAATGTGAGTTTTTCATTGTTAATGCCATTCCAATTAATCTTTATTTATTTTATCTTTTTAAATGAAAGAACTATTTGGTTTAGAAACCAATTGATAAAATATACAATTTTTGGATCAGTGTTGACGCTGATTCATTTTTTTAATCACTATGACTCTCTAAGTGGAATTGAGTTTTTTAATTCGACATTTATAAAAGTGGCAAAATTAGAAATGGGGAAAAAGTCCTTTTATATTTTAGGAATATTTGGTTTTGCACTATTGCTTATTCGTGCTTTTCAAGATCGATTTAAGACAAATGTTATTAAAGACTTTCATTTGGAGTCAGAGAGTTTAAAAATTTTCTTATTTTCTTTAATGCTATTTTATGGTTTTTCTCTTATGGGAGAGATTTATCTTATCTCTGGATTTTCAATGATGTGGATACTTTCATTTTTATCTTTAATTCCGATTGAATTGATTTTTCAATCGATTAGTCGCTTGCGCTCACGTCGGAATATGATTTATCTAATCTATATTCTTATCTGTCTTTTAGATTCTCACTTTGAAGGACGGGTTAAAATATTTTTAAAGACCTTTTTTTAAACTATGATACAATTTTATTAGGAAGACATCGGACAATGATGTCCGAGTCACAAGGAGTGACGATGTTCAAGAGCGGGCTTACTAAAGGAATTTATAAAAGCTTTTTAAGAACTTACCAGCTTAACCGATCTGAACTTCAAAATGCTCCCTTTATCTACGTTGATCCCGATGATCGAGACGTACATTATCTGACAAACCTTATGTGCACAAACGAAGGCAAGGAAGAGATATTGGCGCTTTCAGTTCAAGGAAGAGGAAACGTAGAAGTTTTATCTACGGAAAGCTAAAATCTAAAATTTAGATTTTGTTAGCTTTCAGTTAGCAATCTTTTAGATTGCATGGGGATTAATCCTTAAATTTTACTATCTTACTCGATCTTACAGAATATAATACTTGAGTGACAATTTTTTGACCTAATGTGAATAACTTAGAAGGTGCGAAGCATTTTTGTAGAAAAAAACGCAAGGCGCGTAAGCTTATCCATCGAAATACACGCTAAGTACTCAGAAACACTAAGTGCGTGTGTTATAAAAAAATTAAACTAATCTTTAGATTGAATGTGTTTTTGTGGATAACTTTAAATGTTTTGTGGGTAAAATAGTGGAGTCAACTAAATTATAAGAAAAATTGTAAGAAAATTTAATAACGCAAAAGGCCTTTTATGGATAAATTTAAAAATGAGCTAATTCATATATTGACAACAAAATTAGAAAAAAATTTTACCACTAATGGAGTTCTTGAAATTGAAACAGCAACTAAGGACGATCATTCAATTGTCACTGAAATTGATTATTTTTTATCTAATTATATAAAAAATAAATATCAAAGTATTGAGAAGTTTGCAGGCTTTAAATTTTATTCAGAAGAAGAGCACTCGGATCTCTCTTTTCCTTCTATTGTGTTAGATCCAATTGATGGCACTCGTGAGTTTAGTATTGGAAGGGCCGAGTGTGCAATTTCATTTGCGGCCATGTCAACTTCAGAAATTAATTGTAAAAATAATTACGCATGGATTTATAATCCTTTCACTGGATTTTCAATGGATACTGATCAGAAGTTTGTCCATAGCTGCAATCATTCAAATTCAAATATTCTAGGACTTGTTTCTCGAACGGAATTTCATCAAGGTAAATTTCATAATATCAAAAATTCAAAAATAGTTATTTCTCCTAGAGGGAGCATTGCTTTTAAGTTGGGACTTTTGGCCACTGGTGCAATTGACTTTGTTGTAAGTATTGGTGGTAAAAATATCTGGGATATTGCCGCTGGATCAATAATTGCTGCAAAAAAAGGTTTTAAGCTTTATCTCAATGGAGAAGAGGTAGCCTTTTTAGATTTGCCACGATACGAAGGAACGCTTTTGTGGTGCAGGCCAAGTCAGTTTGAAGAATTGTGGGCCGAATTCAAAAATGAAAAAGACAAACTCTAACTTAGGTTCAATTTTTAAACTCAGCTAATAAAATGGTATGTCTCTAAAATAAACTTTGGAGGCAACGATGGATTACAAGCAATTTCTAAATATTAAAAAACCAATTTTAATTACAGGGCCTTCTGGGAGCGGGAAATCGTTTCTTGCCAAAAAGATTTTTGATGAATCGAGTATTTATAAGAACAAATTTCTTAGTATCAATCTTGGTAGTATAAAAGATGAACTGATTGAAAGCGAATTATTTGGCCATAAAAAAGGAGCTTTTACAGGAGCAGGCTGCGACCATGACGGATATTTTAAATCGGCAGAAAATGGCACTCTCTTTTTAGATGAGGTTGGTGAATTGAGTTTAAACTCGCAAAAAAAATTATTGCACGTACTTGAAGAATCAAAATATATTCCGGTGGGAGATGTTGTCCCAAGAAATGTTAATTGTAGAATCATTTTGGCAACTAACAAGAATCTAAAAAAGATGGTACAAGAAGGTGCGTTTCGTGAAGATCTTTATTATCGAATAATGTTTATTACATTAGAACAGTCTCCTCTTGTTGCAACTCCAGAAAAAATATATGAGCAAGTTTTATATTTTCAAAATTTATTCAAAAAAGAATATTTTAAAAGTATTAATATGCATTCAGAGCTAATTGAGTGGTTAATAACTTATTCATGGCCTGGAAACATTCGAGAATTGAAAAATCTAATTGAATATTTTTATTGTATTAATAAATCAGGAGAAATTAGGTTAGAGGATTTGCCCTCTTGGATTGAAAATAAAAATAGAATAATTCAAACAGATGACAAATTTTATGAGCAAAGTTTTTGGGAGGCAGTAGCAGAATTTGAAGCGAGATTTTTGGCAGAAATAATGAAAAAAGAAGGTGGAAAGATAAATGAAACCGCAACTAAAATTGGCCTGAGTAAGGTTAGTCTTCTTTCAAAACTAAGAAAGTATAAGATCAATTATCTGGCCATAAAATCAGCTACTTATCTTGGTGAGAGTGGCCAAAATGCTGCATAATTTTTACATAAAAAGTTAATATAATTGACTTATTCCCAAGAAAATAAGACAAAGCCATAAATTTAAATGCGGATGGAGTATAAAATGAAAAAACTTTTACTGGTTTTTGTTACACTAACATTTAGTTTACAAGTATTTGCTTCAGGTAGTGTTATTATCAATGGTAAATCAATTAAAAATAAGGCCCACTTACATGAAGTGTTGGCACGTGGCCTAGATTTTCCTCCTTATTATGGAAAAAACCTTGATGCGCTTTTTGATATTCTCGTAAGTGATTTTTCTGCTGAATCTGTAATTAAAATAAAAAACTTAGTTTTTTTAAAAAAGAAAATTGGAGCTGATTACACTCAAGAGCTATTAGAAGTAATCGGTTCTGCCTCAGAAGCTAATCCAAGAATAATTTTAATTTTAGAATAGGCTATGACGTTTAAAGTTAAAGATCATTATTTTCATAAGGCCAAAAAAGAAAATTTTTTGGCCCGAAGTGTTTATAAGCTAGAAGAAATTGACCAGCGCTATAAAATTATTAATTCCAAAGACCAAATAATTGATCTTGGCTATCATCCCGGATCATGGATTCAATATACATCTGAAAAAGTGGGCCCAAATGGCCTGATCATTGGTGCTGATATTAAAGAGATAAATCAAAAGCTAACCAATTTAGCAAATGTGCGCCTATTTCAAAAAGACGTTTTTACAATTGAGACGATGGAAGAACTTGGAGTATCTGATCAGTTTGATGTGGTATTGAGTGACATGGCCCCAAATACCACAGGAATACGTTCAGTGGATCAGGATCGATCACTAAATTTAGTAGAAATGGTATTTTCGTTACTCCCAAAATTTTTAAAACCTGGGGGAAACTTAGTAATAAAGGTATTTGAAAGCAATAATGCCCAAGTCTTTTTAAAGGCCCAAAAATCACGCTTTAGTGAATTTCATTATTTAAGGCCCAAATCGGTAAGATCTGTTAGTAAAGAATTCTTTGTCATTGGGAAGCATTTTAAGGCATAATAATTAAGTCAAAGTGTTTCTGGATGAAGCACTACTATTGAAAACATGGAATGTTCAATGATCTATTTTAATAAATTTAAAGTTATTCCCATTTTATTTGCTGGTCTTCTATATACAAGCGGAACTATTTTTAATATTTGTCAGGGAAAATATGTTCAGAAAGTAAATGCAGATGAAGGTGTTGAATTAAGGCCAGTAAGAAATCCGGCCGAAGCAGCATTTCTAAATGGAACCGACTGGCCGAATGAGGTCAATATTGGAAATAAAAAAATAAAGGTTGAATATAATTTTGATGATGAGTTAACGGACTTCACTAAAAAATTATTAAGCCGCTATAGATCTGATTACACCACTATCACAATCATTGATAATAAAACAGGCAAGGTTTTAACGGCCGTAGGCTATCAGGGTAAAAATAATCTATTTGATAAAAATTTGATACTTTCAAGCACACATCCTTCAGCAAGTCTTATTAAGGTTGTAACGGCGGCTGAGTTAATTCAAAATACTTCTGTAAAAAAAGATACACTTTTTGATTTTAGAGGGAGAAGTACAACTTTATTTAAATATCAATTAAATGATTCAAGGGGACGAGCTGGTAGAACTCAATCATTTGAAACTGCTTTTGCAAAATCAAACAATGTAATTTTTGGTAAAGCTGCGATCTCAAATTCAAGCAGTGAGAAGCTTGTAAAAATGGCAGAAAACTTTGGATTTAATCAGCCAGTGCTAAAAGAATTTAGTTTTTTAAGATCTGAAATTAGACCTGCAATTGATGATTATAGCTTTGCTGAACTTGCGTCTGGATTTAACATAGACACTCGAATTTCACCGGTGCATGCGGCCAGTTTAGCATCTGTGGTTGCAAATGATGGTGTTTTAAAAACACCAAAACTAATTTCAAAATTGGTGGATCAAAAGACTGGAGAAGTTATTTGGCAGGAGTCAAATGAAGAACGGCAAGCAATTACACCGACGACAGCTCGTGAGTTAAAAGATTTAATGTCGTCAACAATAGAAGGTGGAACGGCCAGAAGATCGTTTCGACCGATGAGAAGTGGATATAAAAATTCATTAGAAATTGGTGGGAAAACAGGTCACATTACTGGTGGTGTTCCCTTTGGCAAAAGAGATTGGTTTACGGCCTATGCAATACCAAAAGATAAAAATGAAGGTAGTGGTATTTCAATTAGTGTAATGAATATCAATGTAAAAAGATGGCATGTAAAGTCTGCGGTATTAGCTAAAAGTATTATTGAGCATTATTTTAAGAAAGTGCAACCAATTGCGATGGTAGAAACAAAAGAAGTCTATAAAAGAAAACCAAGCTCTATTTCTAAAAAAAGGTCAGTCCAAAATAAGAAAAGATCTAAATTGCAGATCAAAAAAAGTTCTAGAAAGCATAGAGTCTGACTTTTAAAATAATGAAATTTAATAAAGAAAAAATTTTAAAAGAAACCAAGTCAGTCTCAATTATTATTCTATTTGTACTTTTATTTCGCTCATCATTTTATGAGCCTTTTCGAATCCCATCTGGATCAATGATACCAACACTTTTAATTGGTGATTTCATTTTAGTTGAAAAGTTTAGTTATGGTTTTAAGCTGCCTTTTACTAATATACTTCTAAGCAATTGGAAAGCACCAATGCGAGGAGATGTAGTCGTCTTCAAATATCCTAAAGATGAAAGCGTGAACTATATCAAAAGAATTATTGGAATTCCTGGAGATAGCGTTGAGATTATTAATAAAAATGTCTACATAAATGGAAAAGTTTTAAAAAATATAGAACTAGATTCTAGAGACTTTATGATTGATATGGATTCTAAATTTAAAGGCTATAATTTTAAATTTCTAAAAGTTGAAAATAATAAAAAAGACTATTTTATACAAATTGATAATGATAATCATTATAAAGTGAATACTCCCAAGATCATTGTGCCAAAGGGCCGTTATTTTATGATGGGAGATAATCGTGACTATTCCTATGATTCAAGATCTTGGGGGTTTGTAAATGAAGAAGCGATTAAAGGTAGGGCGGTCTATATTTGGTTTTCACTATCAATTCCGATTGGCGAGGGAGAATTTATTTTTAGGCCTTATCGGATAGGAAAAGAGATTAAATAGAAATTTTAGTACACCCATCATTTCCTTCAATATTTTCCCATTTTAATTCACGATAATTTTTAGATAATTCCAAACGGAGCCATTTCTTTAAAACTCCATCTCCATGTCCATGAATAATTGTAACAAAAGGAATATCGCCGTTAATTAATTCGGAAATGGCCTGCTCACAAACTTTTGAAAACTCCTCAAGTCTCATTCCGCGACAATCATATTCAATTTTTCCGACGGTTTTTTTGTCAATATGAACATAGACTTTTTGAAGATATTCTTTGCTGCCTTGAGTTTGTCTCAAGGAGCTCGCATTTACCCACAAAGTTAACTGGCCATTTTTAATTTGAACTTCTTTTTTTCTTTGATTTAGGCCGGTGACTAAGACATTTTTTTTAAGATTTAAAGAGAATAGAGTCATTTGAAGTTTTATGTTTTCAAAATGAATAATCGGTAAATGGTTGTAAGTCGAGAGAGTATCATCGACAATCATTTTTTCAGAGCCATGCTGATGGAGTTCACTATTTACTCTGGCAATAAGTTGATCAAGGCTTCTTTTGCTTTTTATTTTATCTTCACGGACATCTGCCAAAAGGATTTCTGCTTGGTTAAATATTTTTTGAAGCTTCTGTTTATATTCGGAAAATAATTTTTCTTTTTCTAAAAATAAAATTCCCTCCATGCTCTTTTTCTGGTTCTTTAATTCCAAATTGTATTCGCGGTTTTGGCCTAGAAGCTTATCGAGCTCTATTTTTTTTGCTGACAACTCTTGAAGTAGGCTTTCATATGTTAGCTGCTTTTTATCTAAGTACTGAGCTGCTTTTTCGCTGATGTGGTTTGAGATATGATAGTCATTAGAAAGTTTTTCAAAAATTTTAAAGGCCAATGAACTTCCGGGTTCTCCAGTTATTAGCTTATAGGTTGGAAGATTTTGGTCAAAGTCAAATCCAACATGGGCAGATAAATAATCATTTCGAGAATGCATTAAAGTCTTCAACATTTGATGATGGGTTGAAACTAGAATTTTAGAGTTTGATCTTTTCTTTATTTCTTCAAAGAGAGCAAGGGCAAGTGACGATGCTTCTTCTGAGGATGTGGAATTAAATATTTCATCTATAACAATTAAGTTGTTGGGAGCTAGTTCTGTAAGAAGTTTTAAATAATACAACGATTCAGAGGCAAAAGAACTCAATCCAACTTTTAAGTCTTGATGATCGTTTGAAAAATAAAATAGACCTGAAACAGGATTAATTTCTGCAAAACTTGCAGGGACAAATAATCCCATATGAGTAAAGATAATTGAAAGGCAGACTGCTTTTAATACAACAGTTTTTCCTCCGGTATTTGGGCCTGAAATAATAAGGCCTTCTTTGTCTGGTGTTAGAGTCAAATTATTTTTGACAGGATTTTTCAAAAGTGGATGATAGAGCCCTCGAAACTCAAAGTGAAATTTATTAGTCATTATTGGACGAGTAAGTCCATTTTTTAAAGAATAAAGAGCTTTAGTATTAAGCAGGTCTAGGTCATGAAGATAGTCAAGGAAATGAGAAAAAGAGTCGCGAAACTCATATAGTGATTTGCTCATATTAATTGTTAAATGCAAGATGACTGACTCGATTTCTGAAAGGATTTTAATTCTTTGGCTACTTTTCTCTCGAAGAGAGAATGGTTCAATAAATAAAGTCATTCCACTTTGCGAACGTGCAACGATTGCCCCAAGACTTGAAGAGTAAGAATCAGATTTAATGGCAAGAACATAGCGATCATTAATAATGTCGAAGTTTTCCATTTGGAGTAAATCTTTAAACTGTCTGTCACGTGCTAGTTTTTGAATGCTTTGTCGCAGGTCAAGCTCGAGTGATCCAAGTTCAAGATTAAGTTTTCTTAAAGCAGGATGGTTGTCGTAGCAGATTTGTCCGCTGGGTAGAATGAAATCGCGAACAGGATTTAAGAACGTTCTCCTAATGAAAGATGTTTGATTGATATCATCAATATTATAACGAGAATATTTAGATTCCTTTAGGTCATTACTTAATTTAACAAATGATTCAAACAATAGAGCAAAAAAATTTAACTCATGAGCATCAAACATTTTTCCTTTTTTTAACTCTAGCATCAATTGGCCCCCGATATTGTCAGGGGGGAGTAAGCGAGCATAAGTATTAAATGAGTACGAAAATTCGTCAAAATGAGTTAGATATTCATCTAGCTTATTGTGTAAATTACTTATTTCCTCAAGAGACTTTGAAGTTGGGGATGAATCAAATATATTTTTAGTATGCTCAAAGTGTGATAAAATACTTAAATCAGAACGAATCTGATGCCAATCTAGAAGGTTTAATGCCTCATTGTTATCACTAAAAATATTTAATTGCATGAGTATGGCCCAATATTTAGAACATTTAGAAAACTATAACAATAATTTGCTAAAAAAAGAATTCCATCCGATTCAAAAAGCATATACTACTCCGCATTTTTTGGTTTTTAGCTTTCGTACACCGGGTAAGACGATCTATGTTTACATTGGAAGAGGCAAGCAGTATGTAGGAGTGTTTTGTACAGAGTTTCCACCTCCATCATTTTTAAGAACAAAAGACCGTTTTTTGGATTTTGTAAGATCTAATATTGTCGGTGCAAAAATTTCTAAAATAGATTTGATCGACGGAGTTTTTACTTTTTATTTAAAGAAAGGGAGAGAGCTAGAAAAATGGAGTGTTTTTTATGAAAAAAGGGTACTCAATTTTTCATATTTTAAAGGTGATGAGGTTTTTTGTAGTTGGGACTTGGGGTTGAAGCATATTAATGAATACCAGATTAACCCTGATAGCATTGAAAGTATTTTGTACCCACAAAGTATTTTAAAGTATATTGAAAATGAGGAGGCCAAGGCAACCGGTGAAGTTGTCTTAAAAAAGAGGCTAAAGTTTTTATTGAGAAAAAAGGAACACATTGAAACAGATTTGCATCAATCAAAAAAATGGCAAGAGTTGCAAGATTTGGTTATTGCGGAAAAATTAACACTTAATGATCTAGAGCTAGAAGTACTTGGAGTGAAGTTCTCATTTACTCAAAGTCAATCATACTGGGATAGACAAAATCTTGTTTATATTAAAATAAAAAAATTAAAAAGGGCCGAAAAGTTACTTGCAGAGCGTTTGCAAGATGTAATTATTGAAATAGATAAAATTGAAAAAAAAGAAATTGAGGTAAAAACCACTAAGGAAAGGGCAATTGCGATTAATTGGAATTATTTACCCAAAAAAGAGAGTCATAAAAATAAAAATTTAATATCATCTGAAGTGATAAATTTTAAATATAAAAATATAGTAGGAGTTCTCGGCCTTACAGCATCTGCCAATGATCAAATTAGACAAGAATCGCATAAAAACCATATTTGGTTTCATATTGAAAACTACCCAGGGACACATTTAATTTTAAAGACTGAAAATATAAATTTTTTCAAATTAGATGACTTTTCAATCCTTGCATCGATGATGAGAGATTATTCAAAATTAAATATCTCGACAATTCCGATCATGTATTCAGAGCTTCGACAAGTGAAAGGAATTAAGGGTAAAAAAGGGCAAGTCGTGGTAAAAAAACCTAAATACTTGAGTTGTTTGTACAGAGACTGGAAAGAAATAATTACCATTGTTTGATTGGTGAGAAAGTCATCTATAGAATGATATTTGGGGGAATCTAGGTTTATATATGCAGAAATTATTAATAATTTTTATTATTTTATTTAGTGTTAATATTTTTAGTGAAGTTCAAAACTCTGAGCTTGAAGAGTTTGAGATTCGAAGCTATTCACCACAATCATCGGGGCTTAAAGATTTAGTTTTTGAATTGAGAGTCGATGGCCTGAAAGAAATATTAGAAAAAAGTTTAGTTATTGGAAAGTTAAGTGATTTATATTTTAAAGTTTATTGGCAATATCCTTCAGAGTTTCGTGTAGAAGTGATGGGATTACCGAAAGGCTTTAAGGAAGTCAAAGACGACTTAAAACAGCTTGTGATGGGAAAATTAGAATTTGTAATACCTGGAAAAATCTCAGATAAATTAAAAGCATATAAAATTAAAGTTGAACCAATTACAGATGGTAAGTTATTAAAGGCCATTGACGAGACTTATACATTGGCAGTTCCTGAAATTGATTTAACTTTTGATAAACAAGGTCGGCTTAAGATAATGGAGACAAAAATGTCGCAAGGGGCGCTTGTTAGTGAGTTTCAATATTCGCCGAAATCATGGAGTAATAATAAATTAACATTAGATAGGGTAAGTTCAAGTTCGAGTGCCAATGGGTCGAAACTATCTGTTATAAATGAAATTGAATATGCAAGCGTTGCAGGGTTTGGGTTGCCTCTAAATTTAAAGGTGATAAACATTGTTGAATATATGCAGGCACCTAAAGATCAGAAAGAAAAACCCAAACTAGAAAAAAAAGAAACGAAGTCTTATCTTCGCTTTTCAAAATATGAAGTAAATACGGGTAAGGCCGCGCGCTTTATCAATGAAGGGTTGTTACGTTAATGAATAAAACTTTGGTATTAATCCATTCTTTAGTTTGTATCTTTTTTCTTTTTTTAGGTGCCTGTTCAAGGCAGTCAGCTCCAAAAATTGAAGATACAATTACCAGATCGACCGAAGAACAAGATCGACTTAATGCTTGCTCAAATTTAGATCTTCTCGCAAATGTATTAAAATATCAAAATGTGTTAACTCTTTTTAAGTGTACTCAATGGGATAAAGAGTTCCCTAGCTTGCACCAATCAATTGGTCGAATTAGTGCTGAGTCCTGGGATCATGTATTTAATCCCATTAATGATGCTTTCTTAAAAAACCATGTAAATCGTGATCGAGTATTTTCGAATATTAGAGAGTTAGATTCTAAAAATGGCCTAGATGATTTTAGCCATGTACTTGTGGCGCTTAATGAGACAAATTTTTTTGATTCTGTAAAAGCAATGTTTAGCTGTGTTGAAAATCCATCAGCGGATATTTGTCAAAACAGAAAAGTTCCGACAAAAAAATCACTTAAGCATATCATCCGCTTAGTTGAACTTAATCCTGAAACTTTATTGGAACTTTCGTTTTTATCTCGAACTTTAAATTCAAGTCTATCTGGTAAAACTGAAGACTTGCGCTTAGAGGTAAACAAATTTAGAAATACAAAAATGTTTGTCGCGAAACGCTTAATGCTAGTTGATTCGTTGGTGGGCAAATTTTTAAGCGGACTATCGCCAGAAGATCGTTCATTTGTTTCAACACTGCTAAGGGTTGGAAATAAAGAGATGAGTGCTCCTTGGATTTATGACTGGCTAAAAAATAGTGCCATGAATAGAGAAAAGTTTAAACGTCTCTTAAGTTTTTCAGTATTAGAGCATCCAGAGTTAGTTTTAGATGTGCATTTGGAAAAAGAGTTCTATGACAGAGGGCTTGTGTGCAAATATAAAACTGATGGAGCAGAAAACAAGCATTTCACCTTTGATCTAAAGGCCGGGACTGGTGATTATGTTCTTGCAATAAAAGAAAAAAGCTATAAAGAATTTTTTGACATATCTTCGATGTTTATTACTGGATTAAAAATATCATCAGAGGTGTGTCGAGAAATTGACCAGAATAAAGAAAAAGGAAACCTGATTAGAGCAGCAACTAAAATTGCTCAATTGTTTTCTGATAAATCATTCTATGATGTAGTTCGTTTTGTTTTAACTTATAGTACAAGTTCATCAAATTCTGGAAAAAGCTTTTCGGAGAATTATTACTTTCCAGATATGTTAGCATCTCCAATTTTTAGTGCTGCCAATGAATTAAATTCAGAAATTATTAAAAATTCTGCGGATTTTTTTCCAGTTGTCTATGACATTCTTGTTTCAATGCCACCTGAGGTTGTGACAAGTCTTGCCAATATTGTTGATGAGATTGCTAAAGTCGAGCATGACTTAAAATTTAAAGGCGTTGCAGATTTTTGGAGCTTCTTTACTCCGGAAGAAAAAAATTTCGTTTTTAATTTTGTAGATCGACATTTTGACGATGGGATTAATTATCCGTTGCTATTTGATTTTTATGCAAAGTTTATCGAAGACTTTAAGGGCTCTCAGGATATTTTTAAGGATGCCTGGTCGTCAGATGAAAACCGCATTGATCAATCGTACTTGGCCCTTCAAGATTTATTTTATAATTTTTCAGGAGCTGAAACTCTAAAAGATTTCAAAAAGTTTTTTTCAAGAAATCACATCATTAGAGTTTTAGAAGTTCTCTCTTCTGGCAGTAAAATTGCTGACAACGCAAAATATGAAATGAAATATAATGATTCAACATCTTATATCGAGAGGTCTCGCAAAGATAAATATAAGTATAAAGTAAGCTATAACCCAAAGGCCGATAAGGATTATGACTCAAAGAAGTTAGTTGAGTGCTTGTCTCGTTTTAGTGATGAAACTGCGGGACTCTATGTTTTAATTAGAAATTTACCATCAGTCTGTAAAGATGTTGGTGCTGAAAATATATCAATCCGTTTATTTTCATGGCTAAATTCTGTTGAATCAGATTTTTTAAAATACAAAAATTCAAAAGGACTAGACGGTTCTCTTCTGAATGAGAGTGGAATTCTTGGGCCGTATATGCTTAGTTCAAATGTTGGAATGCTAAAACAATTTGATACCATCTTGGGGGCACATAACCAGCCGACTCCTACAAAGAATGGAATTGAATATTTATTTTCTAGTGTTGATTACTATTTAAATGCGAAAGCTGGTATGCCAATATTGGAAAAAAATTTGAATCTTCTTTCGAGTTATGCAGATGTCGAAAAAGAAAAAAATATTTTATTTCGAAACTCCTTGTTTAAAAGTTTTGGAAAAGATGAAAATTTTTCTTATTCAAAAAATGTCCTCTCTGGAATTGCATCTCTTTTGTATGACTTTGGAGCGTGGATTAAAAGTGGTGAATATGACAAAGCAACAAGAAGGAGTTTGGGAGCATATGATCCAAAAATTCGTTGTGAAACAATGGTCAATCAATTTGTCTCAAAAAATGCATGTCCTAACAAAGAGGCCGTTAAGCTTTGGGGTGATGACTTACTGTTTCAGGTTGGAAATGTTTGGGAGACAGAAATGGGGTCTCCAATCAAGCATTTTTTTGAAGGATCAAAAATGGGAGGCCATTTGGAAATTCCTCTCTATGGAAAAAAGAGAACGAAGTTTAGACTAACATTAGAAGATAATATTAGATATTTGTATGATACTTCAGACCGAAACCTACCAGTTAACAATCAGTTTGTTAAATTTGTGAACGAGAAAAATGAAGAGAAGAAAGTTAATTTGACGACTCTTGAACGAGTTGAAACAGTTATTCGCGAAGTTCGATTTGGAAATAATTACTTAGGAGCAACGTATTTAAATTTTATTGTTCGCGGTGATGATTATGTTTCTGATGTAAAAATAAGAAAACGATTAATGCAGTTGTGTGTTAATACACCCGGGGTCCGTTGTGGCCGAAAAATGAGTGACTCTGATATTCGAATGGCAAAAAATGCACTCGAATCGTTTGATTCACTACTTGATGTCGATAACGGTCGCAATATGGCCCCAGAACTTCGCTATGGAAATTTTTTAAAGGCATTTCAGCAAACTTTAATTGCATCTTCTGCTAGAAATGCACAAGAGTTAACATTATTTCCTCTTTCAGATGAAATATTGAAGCGACATAATGGAAGAGTCTTGGGAAGTTTGACCATGATCAATGCATACTCAAATGCAGCATGGTATGTTCGAGATAGGATTGGGCGAACGAGAAAAGATTTTGAGGCCTTTTTAGCACGCGAAGATTTTAAACGCGTAGACCGAGCATTTATGAATGGGTTTGATTTAAATCAAGCAGTGCCAGCGGCAGAAAGAATTGTAAAAAAATTACGCTCGACTTATCCAGGTGAAACACAAAACCTTTTTAGAAATACTGTCGATTGGCTATCGTCTCTGAGTTATGATGAAGCGCGATTGGTAGAAGATACGATTGGAAGATTAATGGTGGTGGGATCGTATCTTGGAACACCAGATGTAGTATTTCAAAAAAAGGATGATTCGACACTATATTCTAGATACAAAAACAACAATCTATTTCAAGTGTTTATGGCACTGGATAAACTGATTGATTATTGGCCCGTATTAAAAAAATATTTTCCAGCAGATTCAAAGCTTATCAATGTGGCCCGTCCTATAAATAATTTCTTATATTTTTTAACTCAAAAATTAGCAGTTTCAAATAATCCACAAGAAAATCAGGCCTACGTTGCTTTGAATGATACATTTTACTTATTTCAAACTTTATTATTTGATGAATTCCAAGATGGAAAAATCATAAATAGGACAGAAGAAAAATATAAAGGATTTGATTTTATTTTAGCTGGTTTAAAAAATACTGGATTGGTTGCAGACAGCTATTCTACAATCAGAGACAATTATAAATTTTCTAATGTCTTTTTTGAAAATAAAGGCGAATTTTTTATGAATCTTGCAAGTAATATAAAAAGAATAGTTAAAAATGATACAGTCGATTTAACTCCACTTAGAGAATATTTGGTTTTTAGCTCTAAATCACACATTTGTACAAACTCGATGCGTACATGTAGTCAAAACTTTCATTATGATGAGCCTACAAGTCTATTGAAGTATCTTGCAGCTAAAAATGATGGTGGTATGACACGGGTGAGTGTTTTAAATCAAAAGATATTTAAAGAAAACTATTCAGAAATTGTTGAGTTAATTAATGATTTATTGCCATCAATTAAAATTCGATCGGCAACACCTCCTCTGCGAATGTAGCAGTACTAGACAAAAAAAATCAACTAAACTTCACTTGAAAATTAATGGGTTTGAGGGATACTAGATTATGCAACAATCTCATTTGGAGAATTCATTTTGCGACAATTAGAATTAGCAAATTCAGGTGCTATTAAGTTATTAAAAAGTGAGTTGGAACTTACTGAAAAAGATATTTCAAACCTACCGGGGGGAATTCTTCCTGGAGAGTGGGTTCTTCTTGTAGACAAGGAAAGAAAAACGAATTTTTTGGCCTATATAAATCCACATTCGACTCAATATCAAAAAATAAAAGTGATTTCCAAAATCGATGTAGAAGCAAAATCAATAAAGAATGACAATGATTTTATTTTGGATCGAATAAAGGCAAATATTGAAAGTGCAATTTCTAAGAGAAAAATTTTTAAAAAGTATGATGAAGGATCAAGACTTGTTTACGGGCCATCTGATTTTTTGCCGGGATTAATTGTCGATAAGTATAAAAAATATATTTTTGTGCAAATAAATACAGCGGGACTTGATAAGTTTCGCCAAGAAATAAAACAAATTTTTGAAAGTAATTTTCCTTCCCATTTGACAGTTCTTTTTGACAATCTTGAATATAGAAAGGCCGAAGTGCTACCAGTTTATGGATCGGATAATATCGAATCAAATATTGAAGTCATAGAAAATGGTATTAACTATCTTTTAACCCGGGAGCGAATTCAAAAAATTGGTTTTTATTATGATCATCGAGAAAATCGAGAAAAGTTAAGAAATAAAATAAATGAGATTAGAATAGACAAAAATGCGGGCCTTGATTTGTTCTCGTATGTGGGGGCGTGGGGATTGCATATGCTCTCTGCGGGAGTTGAACATGTAACTTTTGTAGATGCAGCAGATATGACCGAATCAATATCGGCCAATTTAAATTTAAATAATTTTCAAAATAGAGGCACATTCATTCGCAGTGATGTATTTAAATTTTTAGACGATGCCATCTCAAAAAATATCGAATTTGATATTGTTGTTTCTGATCCTCCAGCTTTTACAAAGTCGGAAAAAAATAAAGATAGTGCCATGGCCGGATATGAAAAATTACATACAAAAGCGTTAAAGCTTGTAAAAAATAAAGGGCTTTTTGTAGCAGCAAGTTGCACACATTATGTAAATATGGATGAGTTGGATAAAACAGTCCAGACCGCGGCATGGAAGAGTGGTGCTAAAGTACAATTATTAGATGTAGGCATCCAAGGACATGATCATGTCGTCAAAGGTTTTTCAGATAAAGGATTTTATATTAAATATATTTTGTATCAAGTTGAGAGAGGAAGGTAATGAGTAGAGAATTAAAAGAAAAAGTTGTTGAAGCATTGGCAGGTGCTAAAAAAGTTATTTACGGACAAGATAATTTACTTGATTCAATTATGGCCGCATTAGTTTGCGAGGGGCACTTACTAATTGAGGGAATGCCTGGTCTAGGAAAAACCCTATCAGTTTCAACCATTAGTAAATTATGTGATTTATCTTTTAAGCGTATCCAATTTACTCCAGATTTATTACCGTCAGATTTAATTGGAACGATGATTTATTCTCAAAGGACTGAAGAGTTCACAACGAAGTTCGGGCCAATTTTTACGCAACTTCTTTTGGCCGATGAGATAAACCGTGCTCCTGCAAAAGTGCAAGCTGCTTTACTTGAGGCCATGGCGGAAAAACAAGTAACGATTGGAGATGAGACTCATAAATTGTCATCGCCATTTGTTGTATTGGCCACACAAAACCCAATTGAACAAGAGGGGACATATCAATTACCAGAGGCCCAACTTGATCGTTTTATGATGAAAGTAAATGTTGATTACCCATCATTTGAAGCAGAGAAAAATATATTAGATCTTAAAAAATCAAGTCTGATGAAGCTAGATCCAATCTTGTCTACAGATGATTTGCTTTCTATTCAAGAGTTTGTAGAAAATATTTATGTTGATGATAAAATTAAAGATCTAATTGTTAAAATTGTTCATTCGACAAGGCCTAATTCTGATTTGTTTAAAAAAGAATTTAATGGAGTGATCGTATCTGGAGCTTCTCCTCGGGCCGTAATTTGGCTATATCGAGTATCTCGTTTTATGGCGTTTCTAGATGGCAAAGACTTTGTGAGTCCAGAGCATGTATTAAAAATTGTTCCAAGCGTTCTTGGACATCGACTAATTTTATCATATGAGGCAACAATTGATAATTTTAAAGGTGCAGATGTTGCACTTAAAATTGCAAAATCGTTAGTATAGTTTGAAGAATAAAAATGAATGTAAGTGAAGTTAGAAAGGCCGTCGGAAAACTAAAGGCCAGCCTCTTTAAAAATGCAAATTCTCATTCCATTGGAATGCTAAGAACAAATTTTAAAGGGACAGGGCTTCAATTTAAAGAGCATCAAGTTTATTCCTTTGGTGATGACGTTCGATTTATTGACTGGAAAATTTTGGCAAAAACTAGTAATCCATACATTAAAACTTTTAATGAAGAGAGAAATGTTGAAATTGTCGTTGTAATAGATGCTTCACCTACGATGTTGATGGGATATAAAGGCATTTCAAAACTTCAAGCAGCAATCGAAATTTGTTGTCTTTTGTATCTTCTTGCAAAAGAAACAGGCGACAAGGTACACGCCCTTGTTGTAACAGATCAAATTATTAATGTTCCTAAAAAATCAGGTGATGAAGGAATAACTCACTTAATTTCGATATTAGAAAAGCATGAAATTCTAACAGAGTTTGGAAAAGTAAATACTAATAGAATCCTGCCAGTTGAAGTTAATAAGAATGATAAGTATATCGCAATAATGAAGCACCTTAACAGAAAAAGAGAAATTGTGCTTTTATCTGATTTTTGTGATTTTATTGAGGGCAGCGTTCTAAAGAAAATTCTGTACCGCTCAAATGTACATTGTTTTCAATTACTTTCCCCTTTAGATCTTGCAAAAAAAATCCCTTTTTTTCTATTGGCATCACCAAAGAGTTTTTTAAAAGGTGAACTTGGAAAATATAATTTTAGTGGAAAAAAGTCAGAGCTAAGTGAGTTTGGCAAAAAACTTAAAACAATAAAAATTGAAGAAAATTATTTAGATCAATTTATTAAGGATATGATGTGAGATCAATATTTTTAGTGATTGTCCTGATGTTTATATCTCTAAGTGCTTTTGCAAAAGATGCGGAGTTTATATTACTTGATCAAAGAGAAGAATTAAAAGAAGGCGATATTATTGATGCAGTTTTGAGAGTATGGCCAGTTGAAAATAACAATGGCGAAGAACTTAGGAAATATATAAATCAAAATTTATTTGGCAGTTTTTTTCTGCTAGACATAGAGAGTATCTCTCCATCTATAAATAATGCCGATGTAATTGAATTAAAAGGAACATTTGCGGTTAGTTCAAAACTTGATCCAGAAAATCTTTTTGTAGATTTTGATGGTGAAAAAATAAGAGTAAAGTATAAGGAAGTTTTATTCCGTCCACATCAAACAAGGCCAATAAAATTTGAAATCCTTGAGCAGGATGTTGGGAAAAAATATTTAAAATGGATTATTATTTTTGCCGTTTTGGTAGTGATATGTCTTTGGGGCTATCAGAAAAAAAATACGATTAAATTAATGTTTTTAAAAAAGTCAATTGAGAGTGAATATGACTCTGTTCGGGAGCTTTTTTTGAGAGCCAGTACCAGAATAGAATATGAAGAAATTTATAAAAAAAGAAATTTATGGATGAATAAATTGAAAGAAATAACTCCGGCCCATACTGAATTTATTAACATTATCAATGAACATCAGTATAAAAAAGAGTGGTCGTTTTTTGAAAAAAATGAAGTGGAAGAGGCTTTTTCAAAAATAAAAAGGAGTCTCCCATGAATGGGATTGAGTATCAAAATTTTTATCTTGGTCTCTTGGGTTTAATTGGCCTTTTCTTTTGGATTATCAATTTTTTTCATCTTTTTAAGAAAGTGCAAATTTTTATCCCTATAAAATACAGAGTGAGTCGGTTTTCATTTTGGCGAGTGATTGCCTTTATTTCTGGTGTTACAGGATGGCTCTATTTAAGCTATGCCATGATGGGGCCAAGGCTCCCAATGGGGCTGGATCGTAATACAATAGAAGTAAATGACATCTTTATTGTTGTTGATTTGTCTCGCTCCATGCTTGCAGAAGATTTAACTCCAAATCGTTTTGAAGTTGCGAAGGAAAAAGTTCATGAGTTTGTCGATCTAATTAAGCAGGACAGAGTTGGTGTTGTCATTTTTGCTGAAAAAGTATTTACACTTTTACCATTAACAACAGATTATAAATTGGCCGCAAAAATGATTGATAATATTCGTTTGGGTGCGCTTGGGGATGGGACAAATATTGGTGATGCTCTGGCCCTCGCTGTTGGGCGCTTGATTCAATCACAAGCAAATAAAAAAGTAATACTCCTTCTAACGGATGGAGTGAGTAATGTTGGAGCAATGACACCGATACAGGCCGCAGAAATGGCACGAGAAAATAAAATCAAAATTCACACCGTAGGAATCGGAGGGGACAGAGAGGCAAAAATTCCAGTCGGGGGGAATGCTTTTGGGATTCAAAGATACCAAATGATTCCAGGGGGAAGTGTTGATGTAAAAACAATGAAAGAGATATCACAAATGACAGGGGGAAGGTCTTATCTTGTTCAAAATAATCAGGCGCTGGAAAATGTATTAACTGAAATTAATAAGCTTGAGCGCACGAAAATTGAACACTCAAGTCAGATTATCTATAAAGAGTTGTACTATAAATATCTTTTAATCGCCGTCGTTCTCCTCCTGTTAAGTGAATTGATTAGAAGAGTAATTGTAAGGGAGGGAGAGTGAGTTTTTTAAAGACAAACATTTTTCCTTTTATTTTTATTTTCTTTGTCATCTATGTTCTGATCATCTTACGTCAGCAGAAAAAATATTTTAGATGGATAAATGACTATTGGTTTTTTAAAAGAAGTAAAATTAATATTATTTCGACATTCTTTTTTATTGTATTTTGGGGGTTGCTATTACTGTCTTTGCTAGATTTAAGAGGCACTGAAAAGAAAATCAAAGGAGCAATTCCTGATCAAAAAACAATTATTATAATAGACTCTTCTTTAAGTATGCTCACAGAAGACGTACGCCCAAGTCGATTTTTAAAGGCAATACAACTCGCGCGGCACTTTGTAAAAAAATCAGCAGGACACCAGCTGTCAGTCGTTATTTTTTCAGATGTCCAAAAGCGGCTTATTCCATTTAGTGATGATGTTGATCTTATTGATTCAAGATTGGCCGCAATGGAAAAAACAAATAATATTGGAGGAGGATCGAATATTTCTCAGGCAGTGAGTGAGGCCGCTCAATATTTTGAGGCCGATGATGAAAAATCTAGTGCTGGAAATATTTTGTTATTTACTGATGCAGAAGAATCAGAAGGTGAATTTGGAATAAAAGTTCCAAATAATGTTAATTTGGCAATCGTTGGAGTTGGAACACTTCAAGGAGGGATGATTCCTGTTCGCTATGAAGATGGAGGATTTAAGGGATATAAGACGATTAAAAATACACCGGTTGTATCTAAGTTGGATGAAGGGTATATAAAATCTCTTGGAAAGGGCGTGAAAAATTTTAGCTATTGGATCGCAAACTCATACACGATTCCAACCGATGAAATATTAGAGTTTTTTAGAAGTGCCTATAAAAAAGGAAGTTCAACTGGAGATATGAGAGTAAGGCCTGTGTTTTCATATTACATACTCATTCCAGCAGTGTTGATGTATATAATTTATGTCGTATTAGGTCGTTTTAAATCTTTTTATGTCACTCTTCTTGTTTTTTCTCTTGGCCTAAATTGTGCCTTTTCAAGTGCGGAAAAAAAAGAGCTATCACCTCGATCTATTGAGCTTATGAATAAACTTAAAAAAGGAAGTGCTGAACATCGAGAAGTTTTAAAGTTGGGCGAAGAGTTTTTACGAGATGAGCATGTTAGTGAATCAGAAGTTGTGTATAAGGAATATTTGAAAAGCACTGATTCAGAAGAGGCAAAGTTCAATTATATTACAACCCTGTTGCGCCAAAATAAATTTAAAGAGGCAATACCAAAATTAAAAGAGTTGATAGCGTTATCTAAAAATGAAGATTTAAAATCTAAGTTGCGCAATAATATATCTATGGCAATTAACCAAGATCAAAAAAAGTCTCAAGATCAAAAAAATGACAAAAATGACAAAAGTGAATCAGACGACAAGAAAAACGATGGCAAAGGATCAAACGATAAAAAGGAAGAAGATAAGGGCCAAAACAAACCTGGTGATAAAAAAAATGACGAAAGCAAAGATAAAAGCAATAGCGATCAAAAAAATGGAAAAGAGAGCGATAAAAATAAAGACTTTGGAGATTTAGAAAAAAACAAAAAAGACAAAGGTGAGCCAAAAGATAAAAGAGATAACAATCAGCAGACTGATCAAGACAAAAAAGAAGAGACAAAAAAAGAAGAGCAAAAAAAGGAAGAATATAACTCTTTTGAAGAAAAAGAACAAAAAATAGATCAACAACGAAAGATGGTAAAAATTCCAGGAATGGTAAAACAGATATTAAATGATGATAGAGAGTTACAAAAAAGATTTATGGACACGAAAACAAAAGAGAAGCCTGAGGGTGGTCAAAAGAGAGATTGGTAATGAAATGTATATTTATATTATTAATAGGTTTTGTTTCAAATTTTTTAGCTTATTCTAATGAAGTTACTTATGAGGTTTCTCCTAAAGAACCTGTGATTAATGAAAGTTTTTTTATAACTTTTCGTGTTAAGGCATCAGGCGATAAGGAGCCTTATATTACGTTTACACCAAGTGGTTTACAGGTACTTGGGAAAAGAGAGCAGGGAGTATCGATTCAAACGGTTGTCATAAATGGTAAATTTACATCCACCAAAGAATTAAATATTGTTTACGAATTAATTTCTGACAGAAGCGGTACTGCATATTTAAGAAATATCAAAGTCGATGTCGGAGGAGTCGTTTCGACGGTTAGAGACATAAGTATAAATGTACTGAGTGCTCCTAAAAAAATCCCTGATGTTTTTATGGAAACAGAGGTATCAAAAACTAAAGTTTATCTCGGAGAAGGAATAGATGTTAATTATTATTTGTATTTTAAAAACAACGTTGCTGCTCAAGACATAAAAGATTTTCCCAAGTTAAATAAATTTATAAAACGATTTCATCATATAAATTCGCCACCAGAAACGGTTCAATATAAATCTGAAGTAATGCGAAGAATTTTGGTCTATTCTGCAAGAGTATATCCAGAAAAAATTGGAAATCTCATGATTGATCCAATGAAAATAGCAGTGCAGGTTGTGGATATTGATTACAATGGAATATCGGGGTTTGGATTTGGAACACAAAAAATAAGAAACAAGGACGTACTGAGCAATAAAGTTGAAATTGAAGTGCAGCCCCTGCCAAGCGAAGGGGTTCCAACAAATTTTACAGGTCTGGTTGGAGAGCACGAGTTTATATTTTCTCCTGGAAAAGAAAAATATCTAGTAAATGAGCCAATAGAGCTAAAGCTTGAAGTAAAGGGAGTTGGGGCACTTGAAAAAATGGAGGCACCAGTTTTTTACTCTGACCCAAATTTAGAGTCCTTTGATACAAAGGCCGAAGTCACAGAAATTGGTAATTCTAGTGTGAAGAAAATTTTTGAATATACTTATCTTGCCCGCTCAAACTTAAATATTCCAGAAAGAGAGTTTGGACTTTCGTATTTTGATCCTGCGAATGGAAAGTATGTAGAAAAAAAATTTAAAGTTCCTTCGCTTGTTATTTCTGGCATCGCACCCCTGGCAAAAAATGAAACGAAAATTGATAATAAAAAAGTAGAGAAAGGGCCCGATGAATTCAATTTTAATTTCGGAATGCTCGGAAATATTTTCGGAAATCTTTTTAAAACCAGTGAAATTAAAAAAGGCCAAGGAGGAGATATTCAACTTGTTGGGCCAATTTTAAAGTCGGATATTTTTGAAAATGTGTACTTACGATATAATCTTTTCCTTTTCTTTATTTTTTTAATTGCCGCATTTTTTGTGCTTCGGGAGCGATTTTTAGGAAGTGAGATTTATGGGTCATCCAAAGAAGTTCAGGCAATCTATAAGAAAATTAAAAAGAATGGATTACAATATTCAGAACTTTTTAATCTGCTATCGCGACTTGATAAAGATAATCAGATGATGTTAAAAGGAATTGGGATGGATTTAATTATTGCAGAAAGCTCTTTAAGTAAGGATGCTAAACGATATTTTAAATTGACACTTGATCAATGTGAAAAAATTAAATTTAAAGGCGAAAGTGCAGAGGCGGCTCCAAGATTTGAAAGAAAATTTTTTGAAGAGCTACTTAGGTTATTATGATCATATTGAATGAAAAAACAAATGAACTTAAAGATGATGTTTATTTAACAATCGGAAATTTTGACGGCGTACACCTCGGACACAGAGATTTTTTAAAAGAAATTAAAAAATCAGCGAATCAGAACTTTTGCAAGTTAATGGTGATGACCTTTGTACCGCACCCAAGTTTTGTGCTCAAGGGAACGAAGGGGTTTTTATTAAATAGTTATTTAGATCGCCGAAACTTATTAACCGAAGTTGGTGTTGAATACTTATTTGAAGTTGATTTTAACCGAGACTTCTCAACGCTTTCACCTGAAAATTTTTTAAGGTCCTTTGTCTTTAATGATAAGCGAATTAAAAAAGTTTATTTTGGACATGATTTTGGATTTGGTGCAAATAAAGTGGGAGATTTTAATCTCGCTAAAAAAGTTGCTCAAGAGTTTGGCGTTGAGTTAGTTTTATATAGTGAATTTAAATTAAATCAAACCAAAGTTTCTTCAAGCGATATTAGAACTTGCGTGATTGATGGAAATATCCACATGGCAAACAAGTTGCTTGGCCGTGATTTTTTTCTTTCCGGACGAGTAATAAAGGGTGTTGGGCGAGGAAGGCAAATTGGATTTCCCACTGCAAATCTCGGCTACGAAAAGGATATGATCACTCCTGGAAATGGTGTGTATGTTACAAAAACCACCGTAAATAATATGGCCTATAATTCCTTAACAAATGTTGGATTTAACCCAACTTTTAACACCGGCTATGATGTGCATGTTGAAACGCATTTATTAGATTTTTCTCGTGATATTTATGGTGATGAGATTAAAGTTCAATTTTTAAAAAAACTGCGGGATGAAATAAAATTTTCTAGTGTAAACGAGCTTGTTAATCAGATTGAGACAGATGTGAAAACAGCACAAGGTTATTTTAAAAATGTATAATCTTGCTTTGATTGGAAAAAATATATCACATTCTAAGTCCGGCGAAATATATAAAGGTCTTTTAGGTGACAAACTTTCTTCATACAATCTTTTAGATTATGAATGTGAAGTTCAAATTCCTACACTAGATGAGCTTTTTTCAAAGTACGATGGAATCAGCATCACCTCTCCTTATAAGAGGTTTTTTGTAGCGAAATTGCAGCTAGATTCTTTTGCATTAAAAGTAGGTGCGGTTAATTGCATTAGGAAAAAAAAAGGCATGTATGAAGGAACGAATACTGATTACTATGCCTGTGCCGATCTATTAAGAGAATTTTTTAACCAAGTATCACCCTCTGAGGTAATTATTTTAGGCGATGGAGTCATGTCACACCTGATTCAGTTAATTTTAAATGAACTTAAAAAAGATTTTACAATATACTCAAGAAAAAAAACAAAGGACTTTAGTCAACTTTCATTTGGAGATAAGTTTAATCAAGTTTTTATAATTAATACTTGCTCTCGAGACTATATTTTCTCAGGAGATGTTAATAAAAATATCTATTTTTGGGATTTAAACTACAATTTTTTAAGTCACAAGCTTAGATTAGAAGAAAAATGTAATTATCTTGATGGCCTTAGTTTATTAGAGCTACAAGCGCGATATGCCACAGAGTTTTGGTCAGGTAATTTAAAAATATAACTTATTAATTTTTCTTTAGTTAGATTTTTAAATTCCGTTAAGTATTCAAAATAACAATTATTAAAGAAGAGTATGTTTAGAAAAGAGTTTGTCGACGTCATTACTAAAACCGGGATGGTTCCATTAAAGGATTTGCGGCCTCTCGTCTTAGATAAAGATGAGTTGATTATTTCAGAACTCGCCTTGCTCCAGTTTAAATTTTTTGATGATATAAAATTTGCAAAAACAGTCGCTGAAAATTATGGACTAACGTACATAGATCTTTCGAAAGCTAAAATTCCAGAAAGAACTTTAAAGCTGATAAAAAAATCGGACATAATAAAGTACCGAGTAATTCCAATACAAAAAAATACCAAAGCTGTTAGCGTTGCGATTTTTGATCCTTCGTTGACAAAAATACAAGCAGAGATACAAACCGTTTTTCAATACCCGGTTGAGTTTATTTTAACTAATATCTCATCTTGGGCCGAGATATTTTCAAAAGTTCCAGAAAGTATCGAAGATGTTTTAGAAACAATTCGAGAAATAAAGGCAGATGCTAAAAAAGAAGAGAGCATAAAAGAAGATGACATTGGTGATGATATTATTCGTTATGTAAATCGTTTTTTGGCCGAAGCATTTGTGAGTAAAGTATCTGATATTCATATTGAACCCTATGAAAATAATTTTCGTGTTCGATATCGAATTGATGGAAACTTGGTTGAAGCAGTCAAGCCGCCAAAAAGTTTGATGTTGCCAATTATTTCCCGAGTAAAAATTATGGCCCAAATGGATATTTCAGAAAGAAGAAAGCCACAAGATGGAAGAATTAAGCTTGAAATTGGTGGTAAGCCCATTGATTATCGAGTGTCATCTCTTCCAACATTATTTGGTGAAAAAATAGTTTTACGACTTTTAGATTCATCAAATTTGCAACTTGATATGACAAAACTTGGTTTTGAAGAAAAACAATTGGCCGTTTTTAAAGAAGGTATCCATAAACCTTACGGGATGTGCCTTGTTACCGGGCCGACAGGTTCAGGAAAAACGACGACATTATATTCTGCGCTTGCAGAGTTAAATACAATTGATTCAAATATTTCAACCGCAGAAGATCCTGTTGAGTTTAACCTCGAAGGGATTAATCAGGTGAACGTCAAAAAAGATATTGGGCTTACTTTTGCAGCAGCTTTAAAATCTTTTTTACGACAAGATCCAGACATTATCATGGTGGGAGAGATTCGAGATCATGAAGTTGGTGAGATTGCCGTAGAGGCTGCACTTACGGGACACTTAGTTTTATCCACCCTTCATACCAACGATGCACCAAGTACAATTACTCGTCTAATTAATATGGGAATTGAACCATTTCTTGTTGTTGCATCTTTAAACGTGGTAGTTGCTCAGCGATTATGTCGAAGAATTTGTAAAGATTGTAAAGATGTCGATCCAAGTGTTACTCCTGAAGTTTTAGTTTCATGCGGTATTTCTCCGGCGTCGGCAGCAAAACTCACCGTCTATAAAGGTAAAGGATGCAATACCTGTAACAACACTGGATATAAAGGACGAGTTGCAATCTATGAAGTTTTAGAAATGACTCCTGCAATTAAGGAAGTTCTTCTTCGTGGTGGTTCGGTAGATGAAATTAAAAAGCAAGCAATTAAAGATGGGATGAAGACGCTTAGAATGACAGCGTTGACCAAGGTAGCACAAGGATTAACAACTCTTGATGAAGCTGTAGGAAATTCAGCATCAGATAAAATGTAGTATTACATAGGATAATAAAATGAGTGATGATAAAAATTCAACAAGAATGACTCAAACCCAAGCAACGGCCGCAAACGGAAATGAGAATTTAAAAATTCAGCAGTTGTTTAAATTAATGGTTGATAGCAATGCATCTGATTTGCATATTACCTCTGGAACATCACCAGGTATTCGGGTGCACGGAGAAGTCATTCGAGTGAAGACTGCACCTCTTACGGGAGAAGATACCAAGAGATTGATCTATCAAATCTTATCAGAAGAACAGAAAAATGAGTTTGAAAAGAAATTGGAGCTAGATTTTTCATTTGGTATTAAAGGTCTTGCAAGATTTCGTGCTAACGTATTTAACTCAAAGGGCGCTGTTGCTGCTGTTTTTCGGGTTATTCCAAGCATAATTCCAGACTTCAAACAATTAAATTTACCAAATGTCTTATTGAAAATGTGTGATGTGAGTAACGGGCTTGTACTTGTAACTGGCCCAACAGGTTCAGGGAAGTCGACGACCCTTGCGGCCTTGTTAAATTATTTAAATGAAAACGAAGCAGGTCATATTATGACTCTCGAAGATCCTGTCGAGTTTGTTCATAATCATAAAGCATGTATTGTTAACCAAAGAGAAATTGGAGCGGACTCATTAAGTTTTCACAATGCACTTAAAAGTTTACTTCGACAAGATCCAGATATTGTTCTCGTTGGAGAGCTTCGAGATATGGAGACAATTGAAGCGGCCTTAACAATTGCCGAAACAGGACATTTGGTTTTTGGAACACTTCACACCAACTCGGCCGTTCAAACAATCAACCGTATCATTAACGTTTTTCCGGCACATCAACAAATACAAGTAAGAACGCTTTTATCATTTGTTCTACAGGGAGTTGTATCGCAACAGCTTATCGCTAAATCGTTTGAGAAAGGACGAGTGTGTGCTATGGAAATTTTAGCACCAACCCCAGGGATAAGAAACTTGATCCGTGAAGATAAATTGCACCAAATTTACTCCCAGATGCAAATCGGTCAAGATAAGACTGGAATGGTAACAATGAATCAAAGCTTAAAAAAACACGTTGAAGCAGGTTCTATTTCTCCAGAGGTTGCGGTTAGTTATTCAACGGCGCCGGAGGAATTGGCGCAACAGTTAAATATAAAAACTAAAAATTAACTATGGGAAAATATACTTACGAAGCATTAGATTCAAAAGGCAAGAAAGTTTTAGGAACTGTTGATGCCGAAAGTGAGAAGGATGCGCGAAAAAATTTGCGTGGCCAAGGTCTTCGTGTAAAAAAATTAACCCCCCCATCAATTTTAGAATTTGACCTCGGTCAATGGATGGTTGAAAAAGGTTTAGCTGCTGGAGTTGATCCAAAAACATTAACCATGTTTACCAAGCAATTGTCGACGATGATTGGAGCAGGGGTTCCTATTTTGCAGTCTTTAGAAATTTTATATCGCTCAGAAAAACATCCAACTCTAAAAGCAACGATAAAAAAAATTGCTCAAGATGTAGGTGAAGGTAAGACAATTTCTGAGGCAATGAGCGCCCAAAAAGCATTTGATAAGTTGTATTGCAATCTTGTCAAGGCCGGAGAGAGTGGTGGGATTTTAGATACGATTTTGAAAAAGCTTGCAACACACATGGAAAAACAGGAGAAGACAAAGGCACAGATTAAGTCTGCGATGTCGTATCCAGCTATCGTTGTGAGTGTTGGTGTGCTTGTTATTTGGGCCATGATGTTTTTTGTCGTACCACAATTCACAGGAATGCTTAAAGAGTCGGGACAAGAAATACCATGGATTACTCAATTCGTAATAGATGTTTCAGATTTTTTTGGTAATTATTCAATTATAATGGTTCCTGCTGCTTTTGTTGGGGTGATGCTCTTAATGTCATTTATAAAAACGGAATCAGGTAAAGTTGCATTCGATAGTTTTATAATGAAAATGCCAATTTTTGGTGGAATAGTTATTAAAGGAAATTTGAGCTCATTCACAAATACGCTTGCAACTTTAATCGGCTCAGGTGTTTCTTTGATAGATGCGCTAGAAATTTGTATTGATACTGTTGACAATACAATTATTGCAAAAGATCTTCGTGAAGTTCGAAAAAAAATTATGGAAGGTAAAACAATTACTGAGCCTTTAGCAAAGATCGAATACTTTCCAGAACTCGTTACACAAATGATTCGAGTAGGTGAGCAAACAGGTCAACTTGATCAAATGCTTGCTCGCGTGGCCGAAGTTTTTGAAGAAGAAGTTGATCGCTTGATTGGATCAATGACTAAGATGATCGAGCCATTAATCATCGTTGGTCTTGGTGGTGCTATTGCTGTAATATTAGTCGCAATGTATTTACCAATCTTCATGCAGGCCGGAGGCTAAGTGCCACAAACCTTGGGCAGATTTAAAATGGCCTAAATCCTGACTATTTCAATCATAATAAGTTATTCTAACTAGTTAAGGAAATAACTTTTAAATTTTTTAAATCGTTGTAAAATTTATTTATGAAGATTCGATAAGCTTATAAATCTAAATTTTATGATTATCGATTTTTTATAGTTTGTATTTTTAATGATTGCCAAATCTTAATTTTGGCATAAATAAGGAGAGCTACTATGTTTACTTTAAAGAAAAACTCATCAGGGTTTACCCTCGTTGAGTTGATGGTCGTTGTTGCCATCATCGG
>CAZOXW010000001.1:0-204037 GCA_964583925.1 uncultured Bacteriovorax sp. | reverse complement strand
TAAGAATTTCTGATTTAATTCATCAATCGTTGTAACTTTATCTTTATCTGCACACATTAGTGCAGATTTTACACTCCAATGAGGAAAAGCGGATTGAGCTACGTAAGACTGAAAAGCAATATCGTAAAGGTACTCTTGCCAATCACTATCTAGCTTGTTTGGGTTTCTTTTTTGCCATATGTCTTCTTTAAATGTGCTGGAATTAAATGATTTAGATTTTACTTCAATCAGCTCTATATTTTTTCCATTTTTTATTAAGATATCGACTCGAACAAATAGATTGTTGAATTTTACAGCTGGCTCAAAAAGAATAACATTTTCTTGCTCTAAAAATTTTTGAGTTTCATCCCACGTTTTATCATAGTCAAGGCCTTCAACTTCAATTCCATCTGGATAATAGCATTTCGCAAGCTCTCCTACTTGAAAGCCTCCTTTTGCTAGTGCCATTAAAAATGGATCTTCAATTTTATTATCTGCATACTCGTTAAGCTTTTTTGTATAAAAAAGTTTTGTTGGGCAGGATAGGGCCATCTTAAATCTAGACTTAGTTAAATATCTCATGAAATCCATATCGGAATTTAACTAAGTCTTTAAAATATTTATCCTTAATCTATTCTTAAACAATTAACCGACCAAACAGCTCTACAAAAAGGATAAATTATCCGTTATTCCCTGAATATGAATTCCTGATTTCCTAATATAGATTTGCATTGTCTTCAAATCCTTCCAGCCTCCCATGGACATCACTTTAATTGGCTCTATTCCCTTTGAGAGCATAATAGTTGCCCAAGATGCCCTGAGATCATGAAATCTTATTAAAGGAAGGTTTAAGCCTTTTAGAAATTCTTTTAATGGCTTTGCCTGTGTTCCTGTTTCCCAATCCCTAATTCTCGGAAGGACAAAGTCAGATTGAATAGTCTCTTTTAATTCATTTAATAAAGGAAGAAGACTTGGAGCTATTTCTACTACACGATCGTCTCCAGACTTAGTTTCTTTATATCCATTAATCTTATTCCAAGAATGAGTGATGTAGATGATTCGCTTTTTAAGATCTACATTCTCCCATTTAAGAGCATAAAGCTCACCATTTCTTAGACCTGTATAACAAGCCAAGGCCCATACAGGAAACCATTCGTGACGTTGCTCTTTTGCAGAACTCAAAAAGATTTTAATTTCATCTTCCGTAAGCATTTTCTTTATTTTTTCGTTCTTCTTAAATTTTAACTTTGGACAAGGATCTCTTGGAATGAGGTCATATTCTACAGCATATCTGAAAACTGCTCGCAAATGCTTTAGCATGCTTTTTCTATGGGCTTCAGAAAAATTACCCATATTTTCTTGGATAAAATCTCGAACTTCTGCGGTGGAAATTTCATTAATTCTTTTCTTACTCCAAATTGGATAGGTATTCGCCTCAATGCATTGCTTGTAATTTTTTAGAGTGTTCTTAGCAATACCACAATTAGCGTAGTATTCAAGAAATCGCCTAACAACTTCGGGCCAAAGTGGATGCATGTTTTCGTTAAACTTCTCACCCATCTTTATAATTAAATCTTTGTAAATTTTTTCTGCCTCTGCTTTAGTCCTAATTCCCCTTCTGCTAATATTTTTAGACGCTCTCGTTACTGGATGTCTTCGGTGGTAAGAAACTATGTAATAATTTTTCTTTTCATCAAATTTAATTCCCATGCTCTCCCCCGATTACCCTAAGAAAGTGTTTAAGAAAGCCTTAACAGCTTTTAATTTTGATGAGTCGAGCCTTTTAATCATTTCTATGCACTCGCCTCTCATATTCTCAGGAAGAACAATATCGCCTCTAAGCATTCGCTCAAATTCTTGTAGCGAATATCCATAAGCATCTAAGAATTTTTGAAGAGTTTCTTTGTCGAGGTCTCGCCTTCCATGCTCAGTGTGACTGACAGTCGAGTCAGAAGTTCCCATAATTTTTCCTGCGGCCCTAACAGATAGATTTCGAGACTCACGTAGGTACTTAAGAAGCGTCCCTTCTTTGCTTTCAATTTTTAGATCGCATCTTCTAGATTTCTTTTTTTGATGTTGCATAACCACTCCTTGTATTTGGTTGTGAATAAAAAATTTCATTCAAAACGCTACTCAGAGTAGTTCTACGATTTCAGAAACTTGGGTCTTTGTTTTGCCACTTTTTTTGGAATTTGCTACACAGCTTAGTCCATCAAAAATGACTGTAGCCAAACAGTTGGCTACAAATAGCCACATCGAGACAGTTTTAAACAGTTTCAGACAAGGCTAAAAACCAAAACAAAAACGCAAGTCACCGTAATGAAGTAGTTGATTTCAAAAATGTTTAAGGAAGAGAGGTGTCCACCACCGGAAATCCGATGGTGGAGGTGGTGGGAATCGAACCCACGTCCGAAGAATCGTCTGAATAGCGGCCTACGTGCGTAGCTTTGAATTTTCATCTCAAAGCGAAGATTAGATTGTTCGTGAACAAACAAGCTCGGTAATTTTAAAGTGTCACTCCCGACTACTCACTTGCCTCCTTAAAGTCGAGACAGACTTGTTGCCACGCTTGTTTTTATTGGAGGTAGCCTCCGCAACACCTAGGCTTAAATTAATTAAGCAGCTAGAGCGTAGCCGTAATCGTTAGATTCAGCATTTAATTTTTGATCCCCTTTTTACCAGGACCGTGGTGATCAACCTGGACACGCCCACTAAACGTCAGTACTCCCCGTCGAAACCGGTGCACCCCCGAATAGTTGTTTGATAATATCACTTATTTAAATTTTAGGAAAGTGACAAATTGGTGCAGTAGAATTATAAATAGATAACGATTAAAAATATGAAAATAAACGACTTTATTCAAAATATAAAAAACACTGATAAAATACCGACAAAAGATAAATTAATTCTTATTGTCTTTTTCGCATCACCCTTTTTTCCAATCCTATTCATTCCAGAGTTCATTTCAGGAATAGGTTTTTTTATAACTCTTTTTACTTGGAGTTTTATACTCGATTATTTCTTTAACGTTCTAGATCAAGTCCTTTTTCTATCACTCTATCCATACGACATGAAAAGCTATAACCAGCTAAAAAGAGCCTCAAACTTTTTAACGGTTCTGACCCCTTCATCTATCGCATCTGAAATTTGGACCTATAAAAAAGACCCGATCTAAACATCATTTTTGCTCTAAAATATCTAGTAAGTAAGTATTTTTAATTAAATCATCTTCATCCATCCACGCTTTACCATGGCTGTCTTTTTCAAACTTAGGAGCAGCGCTATCCCAAGCTCCCCAAGAATTTTGTATTAGATATTTCATTTTTCCCTTTACGCACTTATGGCCGATCATTGTCACGGCATGGTATCCGTGTGGCTTGGTTCCATCGCAACGACTATCTTTGTTAAAAAACACACTTTGCTTTTCTTCTGGGTCATAAAAACCAGTGCACATTGAAAGACCCATCGCCTTATTGTTTCCAATCGATTTTTTACTATAATCTAAAAATTTAGAACGCATTTGCTTTAAATGTTTTTCTGTCGTTTCAGCATCATCATCTTTGGTTCCTGGATAGGTGAATGACTCTGTAGTACATTTCATGTTTTTTGGCATCTTAATTTTTTTATCTTCGCTACAGTTCGGAGCAAGTAATTTCATCATGGCCTGATCATAATTTAAACTTGGAAGATTTGAAATAAAATCGTTAATTCGATCAATGTTATCAAAGTTATATTGATCTAAACCAATAATCATCTGTTGAAGGTTTTTTATATGAGGTAAAAAAGAACTCGCACATTCAAGCCCACTTATATCCTTAATCATACCATCATCATTTTTCAAGTAATCAATTTTTCCTTGACCACTGCACTCAGAGTAATCTTTAAGTGCATACCGCTTATAATCTGAGTCCAGTCCAGATTTAACTTTTGGATCAAGCTCAGAAAAAACTTCATCAAATAGCTCATCTTTAATATCGCGTATTTTGGATTTCATCACGGTCTTCAATGCTTCAAAAGCATTTTCGGGTGCAGGTGTCTTTGTGAGTTGTTTAAAATATTGATCTTTAATCGCTTTTTCAAGACCTCGGTCGATCGTAGCTTCGGTCACATCTATTCCACTACGTTTATAATTATAAGTATAGCCAAGTCCTAACTTTAAAAGTTTATAATTATGTGGACCAAACTTGCCTTCTTTTTTTGCCGTTATCTTATTTTGAAGAACAAACATCATATCCTTTACAGTTGTAAGGGCATTGGCAGGATCAGTTTTCTCACAAGACTTCACAGCATATTTATCTCGATAATTATCAATGACATGCTTTAAAACATCCTTATATTGCTCAAACTTACTTTTGTTGAGATTAAAAGATATTTGATTTTTTCCTTCCTTATCTAAGTCATCAATATCTCTAATACCAAAAGCATCTCGATAATATCCATACGAAGAAGTTTCAGGAAGAGCATTGGCCGATTTCTCATTCGAAGTTTTTAAATTCACAATTTTACTTTTGGGCCCATCAGAAAAATCTCTAAGCATTCCATCATAATACTGGGAAACCTTTTTTAAAAGATCGAGTTGGACCCAATTGGAATCTTCATACTGTTTTAAGTCGGAATTAAATAGCATCTGTTCAAGTGCCACATCTTTACGAGCGCACACACCTCCACTTTCCATAGCGAGATTTACAGCTTGGCAACTAAATCCAGCATTTAATAAAAGACTTCCATCATCTCTAAACGCTTGCTTTTTCCCCTGCTCTCTTAATTCCTTGTTCACTAATTTTTCAGCTCTATTAATTGAAAGATGTAAATAAGACACTTCAGGATTATTTGGCAAAATTGATTGCAACATTAAAGAAGCAGTATTTGCATAGCATGTACCTAGTCCATCTTGGTCTTGCACTTTTGCATCATGAAGACTTTTCCCGGGAGAATCCAAACGGTCAATTGCCCCATCCTTTATATCTCCACAGTCTTGTGCTTGGGCCGCTAACGATAACAACAGACTTAAAAAAATTATTTTTTTCATTTTGCAGCTCCATCATTTTTAGTGGCATAAATATCTAAGGTTGAAGTGGACACAAATGATTTATCGTTAAAAAAACAAAAAGTATTTTCGTTGCCACTCATATCTTTCAAATAAATAACTCGCGCCCGCTTTTCTTTAGAACATAGTACGGCCCCAGGGTTCTTGCCTCCTGCCAAGTCTGTACTACTAATATTTTTATGACTGATCGTTTTTAGAATTTTCAGCGCTTGACAATTTTTATCGCTACAACTTTTAGATACGAGAATTTTTTCTTTTTCAAGTCTTAAAAGCGAAAGATAGCTTTCTCCCATTTTCCATACTTCTTCATATGAAAAAGCACTTGTACTAAGTAAAAAGAATAGCGCGATTGATAATTTCATTTTTCCACCTTCTGTGCAAAGTAAGTCTCTCAACTTATCGAATGTTTTCATTTACAAATAAGTCGAGCGACCACTTTCTAAAAGGCACCGGCAGAAATTACCAATTTTGCGGCATAGGCACGCTCATTATCTGGAAAAATAGTAGAGCTTAATATTCCTTCTATTTCAACTGGTAAATAGTAGAGAAATATGGTCTTTGCCTTTGCTCCAAAAAAATAGGTGTCAACAGAAGCATTTCGATAAAATTTGTCATCAGTTTTAATTACATCGGTTTTTAAATTTTCAACTCCCATAACTCCATGAACTTCTTGTAAATTTAAAGGTGCAAGTTTTGAGCCTCGATAATACTCAAATAAATTGGCGTACACTTTAAATCTTACAGTCTGAATTTTATTCCCATAGGCATTTCCATAATCTAAACCATAGGACTCAAAAAATCTCTTTTCTAAAACAGAATTAACACCTCCGCCATAGAGAACTCCAGAATAAAAATTTTCCTTAAATAGTTTTCCGTAGGAATATTTAAAATCAAACTGAAATTTATCGGATGCCTGAATTAAAGAGTAGATTTGACTTTGCCAGTTATCATAACTCTCACCTTGATCTGGAGTATCCTTTACATAACGACTGTAAACATAAGCATTTTGTATATATTCCGATGGAACATTACCCTGGTAATTGATCGCTCCCTTTGCACCAAAATATTTGCTTGATCTGTCACTAATAAAATCATGAATTGTTTCACTTCCGGTTACAAGACCAGGAATAAATTGAAAACGGCCAAGCTCTTTTTTATACTGAAGGCTTCCATTGAATTGGTCTTTTTCATTCACAATATTAGTGTTGTTGGAACTTACAAAAAATTCTTTTAACCAATCTAGATTTAAAATAAATGAAGATTTTGTAAAAGTGTAGTCTATATTTCTTCCAAGGTCTTTCTGGGTAAAGTAGTAATTTCCAGCAAAACTCAATCGGTGAACTGAAAGCGGATCTTCTATACTTGAAAACGCTCCTAAGTTACTTAAATTTTCACCAATGCCTGCTGAAATAAACCAATAATGAGGACTATAATGTGAAAGACGCGGATAATTCTCGACGGAAGGTTTCTCATTATTTTCAGCAACATTTATTTTATAATCTGCTAACTCAATATTTAATTCTTTAACTCTATCCATTTTCATGGGAGCTTCTACGATGATTTTGTCATAAAGTGAAACTCTCTTTGATTCATTTTCTTCAAGGAAAGTTACAGTTTGGTTAAAATTTGGACTTATTTCATAGAGCTTAACCCCCTCTGAAAGATCTAACTCAAGCCATGAGTTTTCCGATTTTAATACAAGTGCATTTTGCGTTTTTCCAATAATGCTAAAAAGTCCTTTTCTACAATATAGTTTTTTAAATAACTCTAAATTTAAATTAGTTTGGATAAGGCAAGACTCTTCAGTGATACTATCGGTGATTTTTAAGATTAAATGATTCTTTATCAATTTTAGAGTATTTAGATTAATTGTTTTATCTAAATTTCCCTCAATCAATTTGTTAACCTTGCCATCTTTATACTTAAATCGCTTATAGTTCCAATGATCACGAAGATAGCTCATGGAAATAAACTCATCACCTCCGAGCGGATAAAGATAGGATGGATCAAAATCAAGATTTAAGTCATAATTTAAAGTTAATGTCTCTGCATCAAGAACTTTCCATTTTTTACTGAGGTTAAAATAGGGATCACTATAGAAAGAAACTAATAAGCCTCGCTCATTTTCGCTGATATTAAAACTTGCGACAATTTCTGAAATCGGGTCATTAAATGAATTTGAAATACCAACTTTATCAACTAAATCTATACCGACAATCTCCTCTCTCCAGCGATTTTTTTCTACTCGATAAAAATATTCTTTATCGAGCGCCCAGCCTTTTTCAAAAAGTGTAGCATCTAAAACGGAAACAATTTCATCGAGCCCCTTAGTTTCGCTATAGCGTTTTAAATAAAATGCTTTAAATGAGTCAAAACTATAAATTATGTCTTCCCCAGTGCAACTAAAAAAAACGTCATCAAGGTTAAACGGGAAACGTGATGAATTTGCTTCAACTAAGCACTTTATAGTTCCAGTTTTTTTTCCTTCTAAGTAATTTAAAAAATGGGCCCCGAACCAATAAGACAGCTGCCCCTTTGGGTAAGTTTTTGGAAAATCCATACAATCGATCTCAGTACAGTTTTCTGGATTTTTAAGATAAGTCCAAAGGGCCTTATTTAAAAATTCATTTTGGAGGCGACCAGAATTTAAAAATGTAGATTCAGACCATGTTGCAATCCCTTCAGCAAACCAACGAGGAACAACTCCCAATGGAAGATTCACAATACTACCAAAAACTTTCTCTAGATCGCGATAAAAACCATTTTTTTGTTCGAGATGCACAACGTGAGTAAATTCATGCAAGATTAAGCCGCGCCACCAATCTTCAAGAATAATCAAATGTTCATTGTTGTTTGCAGGAAAATTGTAAAGATTAATGATATTCGTAGGAAATACTCGAGCATTTCCATTGGATATTTTTGGTTCAGACAGAATGTTAAAATGAATAGGAGCTACTGGCATGTATTTAAAATATTCGACAACTTTGATAAGGCTTTTGTTGGCGATATCAACCACTCGTCTGGCCATATATTCATCTTTTGGATCAAAATGAACTTCGAATTTTCCATTTCCGTAGTTGGATTTCAGTTCAAAACGAATTGATTTGGTATCAGCATGTAAATGAGAATAAGTAAAAAATGTATAACACAAAATAGCTATAAGAAGCTTAAAACTCGACATATTTTTCTTCCCTAGATGAGGCATTCTTGGCATAATTGTACTATCTTAAATGAAGAAAGAAACAATTTATTTTACTGAAAGGAGATACAATGAAATTAAAATCAACACTTTTTTCTCTAGTCCTAATCTTAACATTAGCTTCGTGTGCAAATAATCAAAAGAAAACTGTTACAAATAATTCGACAGTGGAACAAGATAAAGGCGCAATCGATAATGGAAATAATCCAGGTATTAACCTAGATTTAAATGGCGACTCTGATTCAAATAAAGCAGGGGCACTACAAACTGTTTATTTTGATTTTAATTCTGCAAATCTTTCTGACTCTACAAGAGCAACGCTTGAAAACAATGCAAAGTTTTTAAAAGCTAATCCGACAGTAAAGGTACAAGTTGAAGGTCACTGCGATGAGCGAGGTGGAGTTCAATTTAACTTAGCGCTTGGAGAAAAAAGGGCAAAAGGTGTGCGTGAATTTTTAACTTCAAAAGGTGTCGAAGCAGGAAGAATTAGCACCATTTCATTTGGTAAAGAAAGACCAGTTCTTTTTGGACATGATGAAGAAGCTTGGTCAAAAAACAGAAGAGCAAACTTTGTTATATCTGCAAAATAATTAATGCAAAAAATTACCATCGGCTTAATTATGCTTACTTTTCTTTGGTCGTGTGGGATTGCTACAACACGACCAAAGCTTGAAATGTCGATGGCCCAAGTTGCTTTTATGGCGGCCAAGGATGCACAAGCAGATATAAAAGCTCCCGGACTCTTTAGAAAAGCGGAATACTACTATTTAAAAGCAAAATCATCGTACAAAAGAAAATACTTTAACAAGGCCCAACAATATGCCCTACTCTCAAAAAAATATTCGGAAAAAGCTGAGTATGTGGCAGTAAGGAAAAAGGCCTTAGAAAATTTATAATCCCAACCTTGAGGTAAAAAATGAAAAAAAATAGTTTATTAGTCATTTTAGTCATCGCATTTATCTCGTGTAAAACTCAAGAAGATATTCGACGTGAACGATCAATGGATAATATTAATGAAAAAATCAATCAAACCCAAGCAATTTCAGCTTCAAGCAGTATACGCTTCCAAAATCTTGAGGAACAAATTGCAAAACTAAATGGGACAATTGAAGAATTAAATTATGAAAAAACCCAAAATCAAAAAGAAGGACAATTACTAAAAGATAAAATGAAAGAACTTGAAAGCTTAAGTAAAGCTCAGAATGAAAACATCAAATTATTGGCCGAAAAAGTAAATGAGCAATCTAAGTATATCGATCAAGTCGTAAAGTATTTTGATGACCTTGCAGAAAAAAAACCGGAAGAATCTAAAAAAAAAATAGAAAAAAATAGTGATGAAGAAAAAGAATCATCAAGCGTAAAAGCGGCACTTTCACTTTATAAAACAAATAAACTTGCTGATGCTAAAAACATGTTTGAGGATCTACTTGAAAATAAGAAAATCAAAAAGAAAGATAAGCCTCAAATTCTTTTTTATCTCGGAATGATTGAGTACAAAAATAAAAAATATGAAGATTCAAAAATTTATTTTTCGAGACTCTATACTGAAAATCCAGAGTCAAGCTATAGCGCTGGGGCATTGCTAAATTTGGCAAAAAGTTTTGCCCAATTGAAATCAAAAGATGAAGCACGTGAAACCTTAGATGAATTGATTACCAGATTTCCAAAATCAAAAGAGGCCACTGAAGCCGCTAAACTTAAGATGAAGTTGTAAGTTATGAAATTTTACCTTCCCTTAACAATGATTTTGATTTTATTTTCATGCACAAAAATGATCATGAATCTCGATCAAAACTCTTTTAAGGAAAAAGGAAATCAAAGCAAACTCAATATTGTATTTTCACACAATATCAGTGGTGAAACTCATCCATGCGGCTGTAGACAATTTCCGCTTGGGGGTTTACCACAAGTTCATGGCCTTTTTACAAAACTACGTCAAACTTCCGATTTGATTTATCTTGATACTGGTGACACTTTTTTTCCTTCAAGTGTTATTCCAGAAAGTATGCACCGTTCACTGAGCTTTGCCGGAAACAACTTGGCACTTGGGCTTGAAAAAATAGGATTAGACCTACTGACTCCAGGAGATCAGGATTTTGCTATGGGAATTGATTTTCTAAAACAAATGGCAAAAGAAAGAAAGTTTAGATTTTTAATTTCCAATTTAAAAGATAGCTCATCACTTCCATCAATTGATTCTGCTTTTTACTCACAAGGAAATGCTAAAATTTATTTTTTAGGACTTGTTGATCCTGAGACGCTTAACTCTCCTATCGCCAACCTTTTTTTATCGCCAAAAGAAGCACTTAAAAATGCCATCGAAAAAATAAAGAAAAGCGGCTTTGAACCAAAAAATCCTTATCACCGTTTAATCGTTCTTAGCCATTCTGGAATAGACAATGACGAATCCCTTGCTACAATTTATCCAGAAATAGATTGGATCATTGGATCGCATTCACAAAGCTTTCTCCGCTATTCAAAAGATGTTGGAAATACCAAAATCGTACAAACTCTCTCTAAAAATCACTATGTCGGAAATATCAGCATTGATCTTATCGCACCAAAAGACTCTGACACTTATACTCTTCATGAAATCCGTGAGGAACTTGAAAAGGCTGATCCGAATAATCCATTCGGACAATTTATAGCCTCACACAAAGCCAAAATGAGCGAACTTCAAATTGAAGAACAATCAAAAACGGCCTTAAATCATTCAACAGACACGACAGCATTGAAAATTAAAACAAATGAAACCTGCGTCAGTTGCCATAAAGAACAAAATAATTTTTGGAAAAAAACCCCTCACTCACTCGCATTTTTAACTTTAATTAAATCTAAGGAAGAAAACAATTTAAGCTGTGTCGGCTGTCACAGTTTAGGATTGGACCTTCCAGGTGGTTTTAAAAATAAAACTGATATTACCGATGTATCTCCCGAAAACCGCGATCAGTATTTTTTAGAGCTCGGAAAAATTACTGACGAAATAAAATCAATTCGTAATTTAAAACCAAATGAAATTGAAAAAGTTAGAACTAAAATAGACCTCACAGATCGCAAGTTTTCCGTAAAGGAAAATTTTTCGCACGTCCAATGCTTAAATTGTCACCAAAAAGACCAGGGCCACCCTTTTGAAAGCACAGCTCCAAGAACAGGAGACGAGCGAAAAAGAAATATCAAAAATGCTTGCTTAAATTGCCACACTAACGACCAATCAATTCATTGGTATTCTAAAAATTCTGATGGCAAAGCTGGGCCGCTAGATGAGAACATATTCAATGCTGCATTAAAAAAAATGTCTTGCCCTACTTCTTTAAATAATTAAGAAATTTTTCGCGATAAATTCCCTTTTCAAGAAAAAAAGTACTGCCATGTCCGATTTCATCAATCTCCCACAAGTCTTTTTTATGATGCAAAATTTTATTGTATAGATCGCGCCCAAATTTGACGTCGATGACTGGGTCAAGTTTAGAATGAATAACAAGTGTTGGCATTGTAATATGATCAAGATTTTTTGAAGCAAACTCAGATGAAATAAGAAATCCAAATAAATTTACCTTGCTCCTAGCAACTTCTTGCGGATTTAAAAAACTAGAATCAAGCACGAGCAAAGATATATCCGATTTAAACTGAAACTCTTTAAGCGCTGTGATTGCAACATATCCTCCAAGACTTTGAGTGTAGATAATAAATCGCTTATATTTTGGATTGGCCTTAAATTTATCGTAGCCAATATTAATGGCCTTTAATCCATCACGAACAAGCCCTTGAGGATACGGCATCCCCTCAGACAGTCCATAACCTCGATAATCAAATACAACAAGATCAGAACTTTTTTCTGCAAGCCAGAGCAAATTAAAAACATGGGAAGATAGATTTTGAGCGTTGCCATGAAAATACAAAATCAAATTTTCTGGATCAGGAGTTTTAGATTGTACATCCCAAAATAAAAGCTTCGTTCCATCAAATGAAGGCACAAAGTATTCATGATAATTAAATCCATGAACACGTGGATCACCCCATAAATATCTATCCGGGTAGTAAAGTAGATTTGTACAAGAGACAGTTGAAATAAGAAATAGGAATTTAAAAATGAATTTCATGGGCCAATTTTAATGAATCAAAATCTCTTTTAAAAGATTTTATTTTAGATTCTCTTTTATACTTTAAACTTAAAACTGAATTAACTTTTGCATTATAACTCACCCCTATTTCCTGATGGAATTGGTAGGATTTATTCCACTGTTTTTCCAAGTCAATATCAAAACTGAACTGGCCAAGAACCTTAAATTGATCGGCAATGTTTTGAATATAAATTGCTTCAGCGATTGGCCCAAATCGATATTCATGGTCTCTCCTACCACTTAAACCGATCAAGAATGAAATTATTGAGGAAGTGTGATTAAATTCCTTACTGACTCCACCATCAAAGACAATATTTAATCCAATTGGGGACGCTAAGTTTTTTCGATCGAAATTTACTTTTGCATTCCATGAAAACTGCGGATCATAAAAAGTATAAGGATGAAAAGAACTAATATCTACGAGCGTTGCTTCACTTAATTCTAATTTTTTTTCCTTGTTAAAATACGCGAGATCAAATGAAAAGAAATTAAACTTTGAAAATTTACGAAGACCTTGGTCATTGTCATAAAAATCATGAAAACCTGCCCGATACCCTATCCCCAAACCTGAATCAAGTCTTCCATTGGAGAAGAAATATTTTAAAGTCTGAGGGAGATGAGATGACTTAGGATCATCTGGACGAAAAAAAGATGAAGTTGGATTAACTTTTATATTTTTACTTCTAAGAACTAAAAACTTATGTAGCTTTAGACGATCAGCTTCTGACAAGTACATTTTATTTCTATTTTTTTTGTATTCATAAAAATTGATTAAGTAGTCAAGCTCATACGAATCAAACTTTACTTCTGTTGATTCCATTTGTTCTATTTTAGAATCTAAAACTTTATCATCAATTTTTTTATAGCTTGACTCTAACTCTTTTTTTAAAGAAGGCCTATAATTAATCTTGCTAACAAGATTTGGAACTTCGTCAACTCGTTTTATTAAGTCTGCCGGCAAATAATAAAATCGATATGGCCTAGCGATATTTTCATCTTGATAAAGTGCAACTTGTAAAAGCTCAGCAAGAAAAGATGAGCAATTTTCATCTGCAAAATAATAGTCCGCATAACTAGTTTGATAAATTTCCCAGAGATGATTAACAAAACGTTCAATTCCCTCTGGAGCTATTTTAAGATCATATTCAAATAAGTCACGTGATTCAAAATTGTTATACTCACTTACTTTAGAATAATATTTTGTGAGTTCAATCAGTCCTCGATATCCCCCAAAAAGACCTTTAAGTGCAAAGACAATTCCAATATCGCTTGCATTTGGTATTGCTGAAAAAGCTACTGAATAATCAAGCAAATCAGATTTTTTGTTTTTTTGATTTATTCGAAGCAGAGTATGTCCAAACATTGATGAGGGATTATTGGGGTAATAAGAAGAAAAAACTAACGTAAGTGAATCAGCATTTAACCCATTTTTCCAATCATTAAACATTGAGCAATCAACGATGGGAGGATTTTTAATATAGCCTCTGTCCAAAAGAAAACGAAATCGCTCTACAAAAACGCACTGAATAGGGTAAGAAAACCAACCAGCTACTTTGTTTTCTTCTTTTAAAGCATTGATTGTTGCTTCGAACTCGCGATCATAGTTCCAATCTGAATTTTTATATAAAAAGAAATGCTCACTATCAATTTTACTTTTATTTTTTTGATTTAAATGGAGAAGATATTTCCAATAAGCCTCATCATCTTTAGATTTATAAAGAGAACTCATACCCCTAACATTGGTCAGAGGTATGAGACAAAAACTAAATAACAGTACAAGTTTTAGACAGGTTTGCATCCTTTATAATTTCACTTTTTAAATTTTGATATAGCTCTGCACTTTCAATTAAAGAAGATGGAACTATTTTCTCATAGTTTTTTTGCACTAATGATCCGAAATCTTGGCCATTAGTACAACCAAAAACTTCTCCCATCGCCATTAAAACTTCACCTTGTCCTTGGGCCATTTCAATCATCAATTCATTTTTATTAGCTTCAACAAAATGAATCCCTTTTTTCTCATTATAAACGATTGAGTGTCTTGCACATCCAGATGTTCCAAGAGTCATGGCAATTGTGTTTGAGAAAGTCGCATTGATTAAAGCTCTCGTAAAAGATGAAACTAGAGATTGTTTTGGTAAAACTTGCCACCCAAGTCCACAACCAGAAGACGAGTCTCCAGCAAAAGTTAAGCTTGAAAAAGCAATCGACAATAAAACTAGTAACAATTTCATGATATTCCTCCGTGATTACATGTTTATTTTCATTATGAATAGCTTCAGGTATATTCATTCAAATTTCAACAAAATAAAGTTAATAGGTTTATGAGCACAAAGCTGGTTTTAGGTATAGAAACAAGTTGCGATGATACTTCAATCGCAATTGTCAGAGGCAATCCGGAGGAAAATGATCGTCCAACGGAACTTGTTGCTATGCAAAGTTTTTCTCAAGAATTGATCTTTTCTAAATGGGGGGGCGTTGTCCCAGAAATTGCCGCCAGAAGTCATTTGGAAAAAATCCCACCTTTGCTAGAAAATATTTTAGAAACTTCCAAAATAAAACTGGCCGATATCGATTTAGTGGCCGTGACTTCTCATCCGGGCCTTTTAGGGCCACTTTTGACCGGAATTAATGCGGCCAAAACGCTTTGCCTCTTTCATAAAAAGCCTCTATTTCCAGTGAACCATCTCTATGCTCACCTCCAAGCAATTTTTTTAACAAAGAAAGTAAGTTATCCATACCTCGGTTTGCTTGTGAGTGGTGGTCATACAATTTATTTTTTAGTTAAAAGTACAATTGATTTTGAAATACTTGGAAACACAATTGATGATGCTTCAGGTGAGGCATTTGATAAAGGTGGAAAAATTTTAGGACTTGGTTATCCAGCGGGAAAAATAATTGATGATCTTGCCAAAACAGGAGACAAAAATAAATATAAATTTCCTGTATCACTTTTAAATAAAGACGAAGCCGATTTAAGTTTTTCGGGCGTAAAAACAGCATTGCTTAATTTTAAAAATTCTAATGAATATGCAAGCTCAAAAATTGAAGATGTTGCAGCTTCTTATCAAGAGGCCATCATTTGGGCACTATTAACTAAATTAAAAGTCGCCTATAAAATTGCACTTTTAAAATCTAAGCAAAGTGAATTGCCAATTGTTGTTGGTGGTGGTGTTGCCTGCAACTCATATTTGCGATCGACGATTGCCGCACACTTTGCAAACTCGCATTTTGTAGAACCAAAATTTTGCACAGATAACGGTGCCATGATCGCAAACTATGCACTCTTAAACTTTGATAAAAAAATTGAATATCCTGATTGCTTATCCATCGATGCTAAAGGGCAATTTGTTTCAAAGAGCGAAAAATTATTAAAAAGAAGAGCACCAAATGAGTAGATTGCCGCTTCCCTATGCCGATAAAAGTCTTGGCCAGCATTTTTTAAAGGATGAAAAAATTATTTCTAAAATTTGTTCAGATCATGCAAAAATTGCAGATGCTATTTTAGAAATAGGCCCAGGGCCTGGAATCTTAACAGAATTTTTAAGTGCTCACCAACTTCCGTTTTGTGTTATCGAAAAAGATTTGCGCTTCAAAGAATATCTTGAGCAATTTATCGTTGAAGCTCAAATTCATTTTGAAGATGCTCTTAAAGTTGATCTTGAAAAATTTATCCATGAATATTTTAAAACAAATCAGCTCTGGCTGGTTTCAAATCTTCCTTACAATGTCGGCTCACCACTTTTTGTAAATTTTCTTCAATGTCCTTCGATAAAATTAATGACATTGATGTTTCAAAAAGAAGTTGCTGAAAAAATTTATCCATTTTCACAAACAAAAAATGTAATGAACTCGCTTTTAGTTCTCGCTCAGACTTATTTTGAGTGCAGTCTTCTCATTAAAGCACCTCCAGGAGCTTTTTCCCCTCCTCCAAAAGTTGATTCTGCAGTTATTAGTTTTAAGAGACATTTAGAACCAGTTGTTCCTTTGTCTGAATTTAATCAACTCGAGAAATTTCTTCGCCTGATGTTTTCTCAAAAAAGAAAGCAACTGAAAGGAATTTTAAAGACAAATTATCCGATCAATTTAATTGAAGCTACTTTTAATGAATTAAATATTTCACTTGATATTCGGGCCGAGGCCTTAAGTTTTGATCAAGTGATTCTTCTTTATAGGAAATTTAAGAAATGAAAATTTTATGTTTTTTAGTGCTACTATCATCAAGTATCGCTTATGCAAGTTTTCCCGAAACATTCGGAGCAAGCTATTCTACAAGCATGATCGGAAATATGTCGAACCTAGACAGCAATGATCCGAGTAACAACTATTATTCTCCTGCTATTTTAGCATTCTCCCAAAGAGTAAATGCACTTATGCAGGCGACAAGTTCAGCCACTCACTTTGAACCGATTTCAAACGTAGTAATCACCAACGAGGCCAATGCTTCAAGCACAACCTATGGTAATGTTCGTACTGATTATATTAAATATTATGGTGGAAGTTTGCACTTTGGCCTTCCTATCGGTTATCCTGAAAAAGGCACCATCGGTACATTGGGAATTTCAATCTATTTACCAATTGGCTCAATCATCGAAACTAATTCCGGCAATCCCTTTCTTCCAGAATATGTTATGTATCGGTCGCGCTATCAAAGAACTTCGGCCTATATTAATTTCGCGCACAAATCGACAGAAGATTTTGCTTGGTCACTTGGAACAATTATTGGCTTTCAGGCAAGTGCTGATGTAAATACTAATTTAAGTTTAAATGGAAATACCTATGGATCATGGGCCAATGCTAAAACCAAGGTGAGTCCAAGCCTTGGTGCAATTTTTAGTATTGCTTATAAAATTAATCCATCTACTCTATACTTCAGCTACCAGCAAGAAATGAAATCAAATCTCGATGCCCATGCAACTGGGCAAATTAATAATCCTTCACTCGGTCTATTTGATGCCAATATCAAGTCTGTCATCTTTTATGATCCTCACACTTTTCGCTTTGGCACAAATTTTCCGATGGGTGATTTTGAATTCTTTGGAGGCCTTGAATATTTAATGTGGTCAAATTATCAGCCTTCCAAAATTCATGTTATTAAAAATGGCGGAGTTGTTGATTCAAGTGTTAATTATGAAAATCTGATTACTAGAAATACATTCAATCCAAGAATTGGACTAAAATATCGCCTTACAGATCGGATTAATCTTGGGCTTGGGCTCATGTATCGCCAAACTCCACTTGATGGCGATTTCAGCGGAAGCGGGAACTCTATCGATACCAATAGCTTTATCTTAAGTACTGGTTTTTCACACCGAATTGTTGTTTGGTCAAAAGATGTGACACTTGGATCAAGTTTAGAGTATCATCAACTCGAGGAAAAAAATGTTACAAAATCTCCAAATACAGAGAAAGGAAATGCTGGAGTAAAACTTGGTGGACCTGGCTATACAATCGGTGGGTATGTATTAAGTGCCAGCGTAGGACTAAAATTTAATTTTTAATATGGGAATAAAAATCATTGCAAAAAATAAGCGCGCAGGGTTTGACTACACCTTAATCGAAAAAATTGAGGCCGGAGTTGTACTCCAAGGTACTGAAGTAAAAGTGCTTCGCGATGGAAAAGTTAATCTAAATGACTCTTACGTTACCATTGATCAAAATGGTGAGGCCTGGGCCTATAATGTACTTATTCCCCACTATGCTTTTGGAAATATTCACAACCACGAAGAGCAAAGAGTAAAAAAACTGCTGCTCAATCAGAAGGAAATTGCCCATATTTACCACGAGATGAAGGCCAAAAATCTCACAACCGTTGTTACGATGATCTATTTTAAAGATAGCAAAGTTAAAATTGAAATTGCTCTTGCTCGTGGTAAAAAATTGTTTGATAAAAGAGAAGCAATCGCCAAACGAGACAACGAAAGAAGTATTAAGTCTACTTTTTAGAAGCTTTGGATTTTTTTCCGCCAGGGCCTAAGATAAAGATCGCAAATACTCCGAGACCTGCGCCGCCTAAAGCAAATTTTAAGACGTGATAAAAAGATTCATCAACCATCGACATTGTAAACATCTTAGGAATAACTGAAAGATTGTAACCTTTTGTCACCACATCAACCCAGTTTAATTGCCCAATTAGAAAGTAACTAGGACGAGTGTAAACCCCGGCCAAACCGCCGATAATAAAAAACAATAAGATAATAATAAGCTTTCTCATAAGACTATTATGACATCAATTAAAAATAAATCTATCAGAAATTCATTTGTTTCCTTATAATTAATACATGAACAAAAAAATATTAATTATTAAGCTTTTATCCCTTTCTGATTTGGGACTGATTCTAATCACTTATTTAAAACTTCAAAATTTTAGCGAATATAAATATTTAGTTGAAAATTATTTGCAAATTGATTCACCTTTTACTCAATTTGAGATCTATAAATTACTTTTACAGACAACTATATTTATACTTTTGTGCCTTTTTGTTTTTCATCTTTTTGTTTATTATTTTTTTTACAAAAATAAAAAATTAGCTCAAAGATATGTTTTATATTACTCACTTCTTGCGGCCATTTCACTTCTTTTAAGCCTCATTTTTACGCCTTCTATCGGTCTGATTGTTCCCACAGGCCTTTATTTTTGGGCATTCTATCTAAGCTATAAAATTAGAACTGGGGAATAATAAATTTTGTTGTTTCAGGTTCGGCCCAAGGGGGAAGTGACAAAAACTTCTTTTGAAGAATATTTTGCCCTGCAAGCGACAAAATAAAAGAATCAAAAGCGCGTGGGTTTTTAACTAAAATTTCAAGATCATGATTATAGATAAATAAATTTAAATTTGTTTCTAATTTTTTAATTATATCCAATCTAACTTCGATTCCCAATTCAACATCTGAAATCATTTCTACATCTTTTTTTAATAGAATTTTAGATCGAAGTAATTCAATAATGATAATGTACTGATTGGCCTCAAACAACTCTAGCCCTTTTGGAAAATGCCGCTTGATATAATCAAAACGAGAAAGAGTCATAAGCGAAGTCGTTCCAAACGAATCAAATGATGAATTAAACATTTCTAGAATTGGATCGTAATAGTACTTCCAAACAAAAAAATCAAGTGGTCTATTCCAATAAGGAATAAAACCTTTTTTAAGCCGCCGCTTAAAAGATCTCGTCAAGAGATGGTGATGAGTTTCCTTCTCAAAAATATTTCGATTAAAGACAATTTCATCGGCCTTATTTCTCTCTTGCTCATATTTTTTAGGGTTTTGATTTATTAGCTTTTGGTCTTCATTTAAAAGATCTTTAATTTTAGTTCGAACAAATTTTACCGAGTCAACATCGCAGTTTTCTGAACCGGGGCAATCTAATTCACACTTTGAACAAGCTGGACGCGAGAGAGGAAAATCGACAACCAATTGCTTGACATCATAATTTAAAATCCAATCTCGAATGGCATCATCATTATTTAAGGCGTCTTCGTCTTTAACCGGTAGAAGAGATTTTAAAAACCATCGATTATTTTCTGGATAAAATTCAATCAAAGAAAAATAAAAATTATCGTTTCTTCCTCCGCGCATGCTCAATGAACCGATATTTTTTATTTGGTTATTCAATTGGAGCTTCCACGAAGAAGTCTAGTTTCTTCATCTCGTATTTTGAAATCACACTCGAAACAAAATCCCTTTCAGCTTCTGGGTGAGTGATAATAAAACACCCTCCTCCACCAGCACCACAAATTTTTAAACCCAACCCTCGATTGGCCCCTACCAACTCCTCGCGAAGTTCATTCATTTTAGGAGTTAAAATATTTGGAAAAAGTTTTCTTCTTTCCTCACCTTCTTTATTAATTAATTCACACAATTCATCATAACGATTTTCTTTAAGGTTTAAAAAAGCCTGATGTGAAAGGCTTGCAATTTTTAAAAGTCCAGCACGTACTGTTTCATCTTTATTAAAAAATGCTTTATAGACTTCCCAATTATTTATTCCAGATAGACGAGTTTCACCACTATAAACCAAGGTTAGGTGTCGCTCTAAATAATCTTTCAATTTCGGTGTAAAAAGTTGATGAACAACAATGTCTCCCGGAACAGGCGTTAGCCCCAAAACTCCCCCGTAAAGTGCGGGGTGATAATCTTGGTAACCAGCAGGACAATCAATAACAACCGCCTCTAGTGAATTTACTTTTGAAATTGCTTCTTTTTTATTAAGTTCTTTTTTTTGAAATTTTGTTAAGGCCTTAAAAAGTGTTACCCCCATCGCGCTAGAACCACCAAGCCCTGCCCCTGGAGGTGAGCCCGATTCTAATTCAATCCTCACTCCTGAACGAATTGAGAAAAGATCCAACAGCATCACGATAAAATTCAAATTGCCAAAATAATTGTTTTTCAGATTAATTGCATTTAGCTCATTACTCGTAAATTTAGCCTCAGTATTGTAATCTTTTGAATAAATTTCGATTCCATCAAAGTTAATCTCTATTAATTTAACTTTTGCTTTGAGTGACGTTGCTAAATTCAATGTAACAACATTTGGAAGAATTAAATTAATTGGAACAAGATCGAGAGTTCCTCCCAACAAATCTACCCGAACAGAACCACTAACTTCTACACTCACTAATTTCCTCCGTAGACACCGATATATGGTAATTCACGGTAAAGCCCATCAAAGTCAAGTCCGTAGCCAATTACAAATTTATCTTCAATATTAAAACCTAAATAATCAATCTCTACCTTAGTTTTAAGTCGCGCTTCTTTTAATAACAACGAACAAAGTTTTAATGTTTTTGGTTGTTTTAGTTTTAAATGTTTCATAAGAAAGCTAATCGTAAGTCCTGTATCGACAATATCTTCGACAACGATGACATTTTTTCCTTCAAGAGATTGCTTTACATCTAGTCTAAAACTAATTTGTCCTGACGACTCCGTTCCTTCATATGATGAAAGTGAAACAAATTCAATTTGCACAGGAACTGTAATTTTTCGCATTAAATCTGCACAAAAAATAAATGAGCCGGATAAAACACCTACAATGATGACTTCTTGGCCCTTGAAATCGTTATTGATCATTAATGCCAATTCATCAATACGACGATTGATTTCCTCGGTTGAAATGAACACATTTACTGAGTTTGCCATAACACTTCCTTAGTAGAATTAACTACAAAAAGTGTACTATAAATTTATGTTTTTTTCATCCGAAGAATTTAATTTTACAAAGAATAGAAGCTGGTCTTCATCTTCACCAAAAAAATCAGCATGGCTTCGACATCGGGCCTCATAAAGATCTGCTTCTCCCACGAGAACTTGGTCAGAGTTGGCTGGATTTTTTCTAAATGTCTTTGAGGCCGGTGCCCCACAAATAGTACAAATTGCCTGAATTTTATTAACAGAATCAGCGATGGCCAAAAGATTTGCCATCGGCCCAAACGGTTTTCCCATGTAGTCTTGGTCAAGGCCTGCGCATATCACTCTTACGCCTCGTCGGGCCAATTTCTCTACGACCTTAATTATAAAGTTATCAAAAAATTGAACCTCATCTATGGCCACAACTCTTGTCGAATCTAATACCTTCTGTAGGATTTCAACTGAACTACTGACAGGGATAGCTTCAATTGAAAGCGAGGAATGAGAAACAACTTCTGATTCATGGTATCTGTTGTCGATTGATGGTTTAAAAATTTGGACTTTTTGGCGAGCGATTTGTGATCTCTTTACTCTTCTGATTAATTCTTCTGTCTTTCCAGAAAACATAGGTCCGCAAACGACTTCAATACTTCCAGAATGTGAATGAATCGAATTTAAGGCCATAAATCTCTCCCAAAAATGTCCTAATCATATATAAACGTGTGTGTGTTTAGTGAATATGACAAAGATTTGAATCCAAGTAAACTGTCAAAAATCCATTTAATGTTTAAAAAATCTAACATTTACTAGAGTTGATTGAATCTATGCATTAGAGAAAACTAAAAAGCATGATGAAATATGATATAACTAGTACAAATAAAATAAAAGCAATAAAAATTGGAGTTAAAAGCACTAAAAATGCTTGCAAATTTGTAAATGAACATTTTTCTTTTAGCCCCTTAAACAAGTAATAAGCTTGAGCTAAAAAACTAATTAGTTTTCCCCCGATGGGAATTATCAAAAAAACATTGGCCGTATAAATTGGATTGATAACTTCCTCATAGACAGATTCTTCAACTGTTACGCCAAAAACTTGTGAATAAAATCCAATTAGAACTTTCCAAAATTTATATGAGAAATAAAAAACCATTGGATATAAAATGGCCTCGCTTACAGCAAGAATTAAATTCATCTTCTGAAGGCTAAGTTCAAAATTATTATAAATGGCACGAGTAATAATATTATTATCTTCTGCCAAAATGATCGCATGAACACCTATATAAACTGAAAAAACTAAGTAAAAAACTTGAATGAAGTGAAAAAGCCAAGACAGGCCCATCAACTGGAGATAATCCAACTTATCTTCTTCGGAAAGAGTAAAGGGTGTTACTAAGTGATTTTTTAGACTTACTATTATATTACTCATTTTTTATATAATCACCTATTTTTGTACCAAATGGAATTGTACCACCTTGGTAGAAATGAAACTTTACCTTGTTTACTAGATCGATAAAAACTATTTCATTATCTAAAAGCATAACACCGAGTTTAGAATTTTTAAATTGAAGATTGAATAATATTTTCTTTTCATCTGCTCCTTCTTTGACCCCCTCTAAGGAATCCACATGGTCTGCAGGTCGCTTTAAAAAATCCATTAACATTTTTACATTGCTTACAATAACGCTTTTTCCTGATGGATTTTTAGCATCGAATAGTTCTTGATCGGAAATGCTTAATTCAACTTCGCGATTTTTTTCTCTGGGAAAAATCAGTTTAAGACTATAATTAGATTCAAAATTTACAACTTTTTTCTGCCAAAAATCCTGAACATTCACAAAAAAATACTTTGCTAGCTCCATATTAAGTTCATATAAGTTTTTATCAAAGTCAGTTTTTAAAAAATACCCCCCAAGACTTCCATATTTTTTATAAAGCTCTAAAGTGTACTTACGGCCTTTTCTATCTTCAACATTAAATACTGAAAGGATTTCATCAAGTTTAGACGAGTCGTAGGGAAAATAAATTGTTTTTGCTTCTAGGTTAATAAGTGCATTGTGAAAAGAAAGCCAATTATCCTCAAAATATTCAAGCCCATTAAGCTTTGGTGGATTAGTTTGAGTCTTTTCAAAATCAATCAAAAATTTTTTATTTCTAAAAGTAGCAATTTCAATTTTTTTGAAATTTATCTGTGTCTCTGCATACTCAAAATCTTTTAAAACTCGCGTTTCATAGAAAAATATATTGGTCAGATAAAAAAGCATTTGCAATCTTTGATACTTAAAACTTGATGTACGATATTCAGTATTGTCTGTATAGACGTTCGGATCTGGCGAATCATCTCTAACGATCATGAGTTTTCTCTCATTCTCTCTTTCCACTTCCATATAAAAGCTCTGGTCATAATCTAGCTTTTTTCCCAGAGTAAAGCGCAAAAAACCTGCTTTAAAATAAAAACTTAAACTCAAATCTTTGTTAGGAATAAATTGATCGATGGGAATATCTTTATATTCTTCTGGTCGGAGAATTTTTTGAATTTTTAGCCCAGAAAGTATTCTAAGAAACTCTTCTATTTTTTTATTTGAAAGTAATAGATTATTGTCTGCACTAAAATATCCTGTCTCTTTTTTTAGTACATTAATTTTTATTCCTGTAAAACGATCCAAATCCCCTAGGGAGTCAACGTCAAGAATTGAAAGCTCTCGCTTCTTTAACTCTTCACGGTCCTTATTTCTTTTTTCTTCAAATAAATATGTTAAAGAAAGGGCAATTATTAAAATTATAAATAAGCTTAAATTTCGATGTTCCTTAAACCATTTCATTTTGTTCTCCTACGGCGATACATAAAAAAGGATGTGGCAAACAAAAGAAGCGGAGAAAAAATAACTGAAAAATAAAAAATTGTTCCAAACTGTGGCGCTGATATAAACATTTTTTCATTTTGAATAATTGGTAAATTAAAAGAAATTAATCGATCTTCATCAACTAGCCAGGATAATGCATTCAGAAATAAGTTATAATTACTACCGTATTTCATATAAGCATTTAAAACAAATGTTGAATTCCCCCATACAACTATTTTATTTTTATTAGAAGAATATGAAAGCGCTAGGCTCAAAGGTCCGGCCAAATCAACACCTGCAGAATAACTCGGCTTTCCCGAGGCAATTTCTTTAATGCTTGTTTCTCCCCAACTATCAGGAAAATTTCCTCCCTGGGTTAAAAACTCAATTGATTCATCTGCTTCTTTGCTCCCTTCATCATAAACTTCAACGGAAGAAACGAGTGGGAAAAAAACTTGTCCCTTCATCTTTTCTGTTATGGCATGCTTCTGGTTAAAATTTTCAACGAGAGGAATCGTTCCATTGGAACCATTTACAAAGTTTCGCTTATCCAAAACGAGATCGTTTCTCCAGTTAATATGATAATCAAGCATAAATGAACGAATATTTTTATGAGCATCAATATTTAGGTTAGGATCTAGTCCTATCATTAAATTCCCTCCGCGCTCTAAAAACTTTTTTAAAACACTGATTTCGTTCGAACTTAATTCTTCTTTAGGGCCCCAAACAATTAATACTTTTGCATCAAATGGAATTTCTTGTGCCGTTTTTAAGTTAATAGTTCTGACATCGATAGCAGAGTTTGAAATCGCAGAAAAGATATACTGAAGTCCATCTTGCTCTTTCGATCTAAAATCTGCCTCTCCTACTCCCGAAGCAAAGTATACAACAGGGTCATGGTCTCGACTTATTTTAATTAAACCATTTGTTATATTTAATTCGTCTCGTTCTGTGACAAATTGCTTTTTATTTTTAAATTCAATAACGACAACAGAATCAGAGTTAATCCCATATTCCAGCACCAAATCTGGTCTGACATCAATATCAATTTTTTCAATTGTTATATCTGATTTATGAAAGCGATAAAGATCTAAAAGTGTATACCACAGGAAACTTTCATTTTTTCTTGCAAAAATTTTAAAATGAATTTTTCCATCAATCTTTTTTAAAATAGATTTACTTTGCTCTGTGAGAGAATTTAATCGATATAGGCTTAAATCTGCTTGTTTTGGATGTTTAAAAAACCAATAATTTAATACGCCAAGAAGTGAAAAAATGAGAATGACAAAAATGATTGTTTCACTTACTCTTTTAAAAAGACTGCTCTCATAGAAGGCCTTAAACTTTTCATGATTTAAATAGATTAAAAATAGGCTTAATGTAATCGCGGATGTACTGACTGCTAAATTTAAAACGGTACTCTCTGGAATCGCAAGCCACAATAAGATGACCACTAAGTATAATACAGCATTTAATGTCGATAATAGTAAGTTATAATTTCTCTTCATTACCATTTTCTCGCTTGAAGGACTTTTAAACTTAATAAAAAGAAAAAGCTAATATAAGAAATAAAAAAAATCACACTATAAGATTTTATAAGACCTTGAGTAAATCCTTCGTAATGAAAAGGAACTGATAAATATTGTACCATTTGTCCAAAAATAAAGTTATTTGTAATGTTAACTGAGGCAACAAGTAACATTGAGGCCAAAAGAATCACAAAGGCCAGAACACTTGAAACAATTTGATTATCACTTAAGCTAGAGCAAAATTGCCCTACTGCCAAGTAGCACATTATTGAAGCTGCAATTCCAAAATAAGAACTAAAAATAAGTCCCCAATCACTATACCCTGAAAAAGAAATGACAATAGGAAAAACACAAGTAAATGAAAGTAAAAAAAATGCCGAAATGACCAACGCTAAATATTTACCAAAAATAAGCTCAATCTCACTAACTCCCAAAGTGAAAAGTAGATCGAGAGTCGATTGCTTTTTTTCTTCTGCAAAGCATTTCATTGATAGTAATGGAGCAAGAAAAATAAATAAAAAATTTATATTTCCAAAAATTGGAATCAAAACAGCATCCTTCATCCCCAAGCTTGTCAAATCTTTTGCTCCGGCCAAATAATTAAAAAATAGCCACCCAGTGATAAAAGAAAAAAGAGCAGCAAGAGAATAAATCATTGGTGAAGTAAAAATATCTTTTAACTCTTTTTTTAAAATAATAAAAATATTACGCATTTGAATCCTTAAGTGTTAATCGCTTAAATATTTCTTCCAACGAAAGTGCTTCTTCATAAAATTCAAACAACCCAATCTCTGTATCTGACAAAGCCTGAGTCAATTTGATCAAATCGGTGCTTTTTGAAAAATTATTTTTCCCATAAATTGATAACATAAATGTTCCATTTTCATCAATTGTATGCTCAATGGACTCAATGGGAAAATCTGATTTTAATTTTGAATTGATCGACTGATTAAAATTTTTTACTTTTGCCTTAAAAATTTTATCACTAATAATTTTTTCACCGATGGACTTCATTTCACCAGAATACAAAACTTTTCCTTGATTAATTAAAGTGATGTCCTCACATAAAAATTCTACTTCATGCAACTGGTGAGAAGAGAATAAAATGGTATGTCTTCCCTTTAGACTCAAAATAAGATTTCTCACTTCAATTAAAGCAACAGGATCAAGACCAGTCGTTGGTTCATCTAAAATTATAATTTCTGGATCAAACACAATACTTTGAGCGATTCCAACTCTCTGTTTATATCCTTTTGATAAGTTGGCGATGAGTCTCTCTCCAACCTCACTTAATCCACACATTTTTTTAACTTCTAGAATTCTCTCTGGATTAAATTTAAGGCCTGAAATTTCATAAACAAATTTAAGGTAGTCATTAACCGTCATATTTCCATAGAGCGGTGGATTTTCAGGAAGAAATCCTAATCGCCCAGACAAATGAAAACTTCCTTGGCTCGGAGAGAGCAGTCCTGCTAACATTTTTAGAGTTGTAGTCTTACCTGCACCATTAGGCCCTAAAAAGCCATGAATGCTTCCTTTCTTGACCTGAAAGCTCAAATTGCTAACAGCAAGTCTTGACGGATATTCTTTTTTTAATTCTTTTGCTTCAATCGATATTTCCATAAAAAAATGCTAACAAAACTTATATAGATTGAAAAAAGATATATGTAACTTTAAAGTATTATGTAATGAATGTTTATGAGCGATTCAAATGCCTGACTAAAAAGGCCGACAATATTGTAATTTCAACCCACATCTTTCCAGATGCGGACGGAATTGGAAGTCAAATTGCACTTTGCCTTGCTTTGCGTGCAATTGGAAAAAATGCCATTTGTGTTAATGAAGAACCGCTACTTGATCGCTATAATTATCTTGATCGAAAAGGCGTGGTTATTTCGGCCGATGAATACATCGATTTTTATCCAGATACGCCAATTGATTTATTTATAGTTACTGACACAAATTCGCTTTATCGAATTGGTGAGAAGACGAAAAGTATTGCTAAATCAGCAAGTGAATTGCTATTTGTTGATCATCATCCTTGTGATCCAGAAATTATGAGTATCCATTGCATAGATACAACCAAGGCCGCGACTGGTGAACTGGCCGGAGACTTAATCTTGCATCTAGGGGTTACTCTTAATTACGACATGGCCCTTCCGATCTACACTGCAATTTTAATTGATACCTCTAGTTTTCGTTACCCCACTGTTACTGGAAATACCCATCGAATTATAGCAAGTGCGATGGATACAGGCGTTGCTCCTCCTCATGCTTACAATATGATTTATGGAACAAAGAAATTAACCTACATGAGACTGCTTGGAAAAGTACTAAGTTCAGTTCACAACACCAAAGATGAAAAAGTCGCCTGGCTAATTTTAAAAGAAGATATGATGGATAAATTCAATGTTGACACTGAAGATACACATGCTTTTGTAAATCATCTTTTAGTATTAGATAATATTAAAGTTGCCATCATGTTTAGAGAAATGGGAAAGGCAATTAAAGTATCACTCCGCTCTACAGGAAATGTTGATGTTGGAGTAATGGCCTCTGCTCTTGGTGGCGGTGGACATGATCACTCTGCAGCAACGATTATTGAAGGTGAACTAGACGAAGTTATTAGAACAACTGTCAATAAAGTTCATGAAATGCTCCTCCATTCTGAAAAATAAATTTAAGACTGAATTGATCTTGCAATTTTTTCAAGAGGTATATAGCAAATTCCTCGTTCATTCATCATCTTATCAACTCTTTGAAGTTCTGATTTAAATTCAGCAACAATTTCTTTCAATTTTACTGATTCAAATTCATATTCAGTATCTGGAAGTGAAGTAACAGTCGTTGCTTTAAAGAATAATTTTTGGGCCATATAATACTTACCATTGTCCCAAAACGTTGTAAGAGCTCTTCGGTCGATAATCTTATCTTGTTTTTTTGGTGGCGCTTGGCGAAGTCTTAACGGTATCTTGCGAGCATCCATATTTCCATAGTTATAATGGTCAACTGTATGGCCGACAGTTACACCCCATAAATAAAATGCGACGGCATTAACCAAATTATCATCTTTGAAAATAACATCTCCTGCTGGAAATCCAGGAATAAATTGCGAGCACCAATTGGCCCAACAAGAAACATAATAGTCATCGTTGGGAATTTCCTTTACGACCTTGCTCACAAATGATTTAAAAACTTCAAAATAAGCATCTTGAAATTCACCATAAGTCGAAAATATTTGAGGTGGTCTTTTGGGATATTCAAATTTAGGGTATGAAGATTCATTTTTTATTCCCATATATCCCTCAACTAATAATTCTCTTAACCCTTCTTTTTCCCCTGGATAAGGAGCATAAGGCATCCACCATTTCGCTTGTAAGAGTGATGATTTAAATGTCAATACTGCATTTTCAAGTGGCAATGTAAATCGAGTATGAGGATATATTAGTTTAAATAGTACATGATCTTTAGGAAGGGCCGTTTTAGTAATTGCATTAATTGCATCAAGTGGAAAATGCAATAATGGGTGAATGACAAGAGTTGCACAGAGTGCCCCTCCTTGTAGTACATAATATTTTGCTAAATCAAATCCTGGGTCGTTAGGTCGAATAATTTCATTTGTTTTTTCAACCCAAATCGCCACTGGTCGGTATTTAAATTTTCCAACTTCTTTAATTAATGTTTTAGTACCACTACAATAAATTCCAGGAAAAGTTTTAACTGTTTTTACAGGAGTCATATCAATATAAAAATATTTCTCACCTGAAATCATATCATCTTTAAATAATTCGAGTTCATTTTGATCAAATTTTTCGCAGATAAACTTTGAAAGCATCGTTCGTTCAAACATTTCAATAAACTCATCATCGCTGACAGGCGCTAATCCCTTCAAGCATAATCCTTTCAAATAAGCTACTGGAGTATAAGCAAGAGTTAATAAATAACGAGATCCAACAAACATCCACCAATCCATTTTTTCACAAAAAGGAAGATGAATAACTGCCGCTGATTCCCCAATAGGATGAGCTGGACTTGGCTGGGGCCATGGCCCTTTTCTTTCATATAGAAAATCTTTTGGTGATGAGTTAGAATAATTTTTCTTCTTCATTTTTTAATTCTCTTGGAAATGTGATTATGAATTTTGTTCCCGTATTGCTGGTATTATCTTCAACCGTTTTAGATTCAAAGCTAATTTTTCCACCAAGTTTTTCTACATAAACTTTTACGATGGGAAGTCCAAAACCTGTCCCAACTTCCCCCAATGTTCCTTTTCTAGAGGTATGGGAATGTAAATCAAAAAGCTTTTCTCTGATTGATTTTGGAATTCCAATACCATTATCAGAGATACAAATCTTCACAAGCGAACTCTCTGATTCGCCAATTAATGCAATTTTGTCTGATTCTTTAGAAAACTTGATTGCATTTGAAATCAAATTACCTAATATTTGATGAATTAAAAGGCTGCGATTGCAATCAAAAAAAACCTTCTCTAATGGGGATCTAATCTGTAAATCAATATTTTTGTATGCCAGTTTATCATGGAAATTTTCTTTAATTTCATCTAGTACTTCTTGTAACTCTATTGATTCAATTGGGATTTCTTTTTTTCCAAGCTCAGTCGAATATAAATCTTTTACATTTTCAACAATTGCCTCAATAGATCTTGCGGCCTTAAGCACTCGATCAATATTCTCTTTTTCAGTGAGTGGAAGTTCGATTTTTGATTTGTCTGAATTAAAGCCAATCCTTCTTTGGGCCAATATAATCCTAGAAATAACAACCATCAAATGATTTGAAATATCGTGTGCCAAAATAAATACCAAATTCTGGATACTTTGGTTTTTGACCTCTAACTCTTCGCTGTGAATTTCATCGAGTAAGACGTAAACCCAAATGACAACCGTGCTAATAAATATCCAACCAAATGCGATCATTGCTTGAGAAATAATTCGACCATTTTCTGAAATTAAATTTGGTGCTTCAAATCCATTTAATTTTAAAATAAAAAGTGTGAGCACAAATAAAGAAGTAAGTATTGACCAAATAATCGTTCCCACTCTTCCACTGATGACCCCAGCAAGCATAGGTAAAATACCAAGCCAAATAATAATGTTAGAATCAAATCCACCAGTGTAAAATGCAAAGGCCAATTGGTGACAAAGCCCACTGCCTATAAAAACTGAAGAATTTAATAAATGATTATTCGAAAATCTATACATTAAAGGTGAAAGTAAGTGAATAATACTTGAAATAAAACCGATATAGGTCGGTGCAGGATGATCAATTGTAAAATAGGCCAAAATCGCATAGCCCCACATCAATATTCCAGTAGATAAAACTGAAACAAGATGAGTGTGAATAAATCTTTCAGCTGTATCTTTTTTTTCTAAGCGAACCTTAGAAACAAACATGTAGATCGAAAAATAAATTCTTAAAATTCTATCCTTAATATAATCACCAATCATTTAGATTTTAAAAATTCTTCTAAATATTCCACTGCCTTTTTATAGCTACCTTTATTATATTTATTTTTTAATTTAATAAAAATATTTTCAATATCAGTAAGTTTAGGTCTCTCAATATTTAAAAATTGTATTACAAAGTCCTCAACTACTATAAAAAGCATCGCTAGAGGCTGAAGCGAAATACTCTGTGACTCGTTAAACCCAACCCCACTTTTACTTCCATGATGCTCTTTTATGACCTGGACAACACCGATTGGAAGAGAAGGAAATTTATCAAGAACAAAGCTCGACTGACTCGCATGGTTTAGCACCAACTCTCGATCTTCTTTTGATAATTTTGAATCTTTTATTTTCGAGTCATGGGTAAACTGATATTCAACAGGAACTACAATGTTTAACTCTTCGTCTGAGTGCACTTTTATTAACTGATCACTTTCTAAAGAAATATCGTGAAAAAAAGCAATATAGCAGATCTTTTCTCGAATTGCTTTTGAATCCCAATCAAATTTTAATACAATCTTTGAAAGAAAGATTGAAATTAAGTAGGAATGTGAGTAAGCAAAACTAAGAGGGTTTCCAATTAAAAACTTAAAATAATCTAAAAGAGCTCCATCTTTTGCAATACTCTCTTCCATTTTTCCAATATATTTTTTTGTATACTCGACATTTTCATCGGTAATACCAAGTAAAATAAAACTGTCTCTCGATAAATGATAACTATAATCTAAATTGCTTAGACTTAAATTATTATTGATCTTACTAGTTAACTTCATAGAAAAATCAATAAAAGTAAGATATTCATTTTTTAGAATATATATTTCTTTTAAATTGAACGAAATTAATTTTTGCAATTCTTCCTCTTTAAAAATATCATTTTTAAAAAGACGCTTAATATATTGAAATTCATCTTCACTTATTTTAATTCTTAGATAAAAATCAACGGGAAAGGGTACCTTTTTAAAACTTAATATAAAATCAAACCTGACAGGGACAAAGCTTGATAGCTTAGCAGAAGATTTATTAATATCATTTTTTACAGAAATCTCCTCGGCCATCCTTACTATTTTTTCAACGTCAGTATCCAATGTAAAAACTTTTGTATTTTTTCTTGCTGAAAAATATTCTCCGATAATAAATAATATATGCTTATCTTCTACATCGATAAGATGTTTTTCAAACATTTTTATTGCAACTTCATTTTCTTTGGTTGAAAAGCAGATGATAAAATCTAAATCCGGTAAAATACCGACTAATGTTTTGGCCTTATCAGGATCAAAAATAACATTAAATTCTAGGTCAAGCTCGGCGCTAAGCTTTTTTGTAATCTCACTTTCAAGATTATCTTTTTCATTACTTCGCAATAAAATTACTTGTTTCATTTAGATAGGATATTCAACTATCTTTTAAAATCCTATCTAAAACTTCACGTTCTTTAGGATTAAAGTTAAATGCTCCCATAGATAGTGCACTTTTTAACTTTTCTTTTGTATTGGAATCATCTGGATTATTAAGTCCAACATCAGAACGCATTATTTTATCTGGAAAATTTGGATCTGAATTTACTTCTTTGTCTGAATTTAGAAAGCCTGCTCCAAGCTTCTCTTGATTTTTTAACATTGCCTTTTCTTTTGAGGTGCGACTTAACTCTAAATGTGCACCAATTTTTTCACGAACTTCTTCTGCGCTAAGCTTGGCCGGCTTATTTGTGCCTGAATTTTTTTTAGTTTTTCCTGACTTTTTGAGTGCAACTTCAGTAGAAGCACTGTTTTTTTCAAATTGATTGATACTTTTATCGAATATTTTCATAGGAAAATCACCTATTCCTCTCTACAATCTTAGCATAGCTTTAAAAACAAATGTATGAGGCAAAGGCCGACAATGCTTGACTTAAAAAATCTACTAAATACCCTTAATACTGTTCTTTTTGATATGGATGGAACACTTGTTAATACTGAACCTTTGCACGCCAAAGCCGCAATAGAGGTCTTAGCAGACCTTGGAATAAAAATTGATCTGATGAGCTGCTTAGAAAAATACTATGGAATGACCGACACCTCTATCTTAAAAATTGAATGCCCTGGTATGTCTGAAAAAGAGATTGCTCAAACGATTAATAAAAAAAATATTGTACTTATAGAACTTTTAAAAAATTTAAATCAAAATGATAAAAGCAAACTTACAACTCCAGGACTCTTTGAATTTTTATCCTACTTAAAGAAAAAAGAGTACAAACTTGCAGTAGTCAGTGCAAGTGAAGACGTTGTCGTACACGAAACTCTCAAGGCCTTTGAAATTTCTCCTTTTATGAATATTCAACTAGGTCGAGGTCAGACTACAAAAACGAAGCCAGACCCAGCCCCCTACGAATATGCAATGAAATTACTTTCTACTACCCCCAATAACTCCATTATTTTTGAAGATTCTCCAACAGGGTTGGCTTCTGCAAAAGGTTCACATGCCCAAGTTGTTCGAATTACGGAGTTTACTCATGACAACAAGAAATCTGAATTTTTTGAGATCAAGAATTTCTTAAACATCATTTGACAAAAACACCCCAGAATAAATAGACTTCTTTTCAAAATTAACACTGGAGCAAAAAATGAAATCATTATTAATAGTGATTGTGGCCATATCGTTTGGCGCCAAAGCTGAAACAAAATTTAATCTTTCAGGTGATGCATATGTTAAAGGGCTTTTTAAAAACTCTTCTGGCAATAATGGAACAAAAAATTTCAACCAATTTTTTCGGTTAAAAGTAGATGCAAAAGCCGATGAAAATCTTAGCGTGAAATCTGGCCTCGTTCTTTCTGGAAACAGTTGGGAAGGCGATACTCATTCGACTGATGCCGTAGGTGGTACACATGAAGATGGTTTAGGCAAAGGTGATACGACAAGACTTGATCACGCTTTCATTGAATATAATAAAGATGGATATATTGGATCAATTGGTAGAATGGCCGTCACTTCACCTGGGGGCTTTTTAACTTTTGATGATAGACGAGATCGTATTCAAGTTATGAAACTAACTCCTACTTACGACGCATTTGTTGTCGTTTTTGACAAACGCTACGAAGGAGTAAAAACAAATGAAAGAGATGATTTAAATATGTATTCTGTAAATTACTACGGAAATTATAATCAAATAAAATACGCTCTTCAGTCTGGTTACTGGATTCAAAAAAATCCCACTCCTGGTGCAAGTCTAGATAATATAAAGCAATTTACTCCTCAACTATCATTAACTGCAATGAACTTAAATTTTGATTTTTATTACACGATTTTATGGGGTGGCTCAACACTTTACAAAAACGATCACCACTCAGTTGCACTTAAACTTTCTAAAGATCTAGAAATGATGAAAGTTGAAGCTCAAACAATTATCACTAAAGATGGTGGACTTGTTGCAAGCGGATTTGATTCACTTTCATCGATAATTAACAATAGTCCTGATCATAATCAATCTGGGATTAAACTTAGAAGTATTGGCTCTGGACTTGGAAATAAGTCGGCAGATGAATATGTTCACATGTTGCGATTTTCAAAAAAAATGACTGAAAATTTAAACCTTGGCCTTGGTATTGGTACCGCCAAACTCTTTATTTCTACCTCTACTCCGCTTGAAAAAAACAATGTAATTGATTCATTTTTAAATTTTTCACTCACAAAAAATTTAAATCTTAATGTAGCCTATGGCCGCTTCGCTAAAGATAATGAAGATCATGCAGGATCATTTACGGTAAACGCAATTTTCTAAGGCAATTATGGACTACTGGATAAATTATCACCACTTAAATTATTTTAGGGTTATTGCAATCGAAGGAAGTATTTCAAAAGCTTCTGAAAAGCTAAAAATTGGACAGCCAGCACTGAGTGCGCAGCTTAAGCAATTTGAAGAGACAATTGGAGTTAATTTATTTGAACGTCGACATAAAAAATTAATTCTCACAGAAGCCGGTCAAGTTGCCTTAGATTATGCAAATGAAATATTTAAAATGGGTGGAGAGCTCATTGAAGTGCTTCATGATAGAGTGGTTCCATCAAGACCACATGTTCAAATCGGTGCACTCGATAGCGTTCCTAAAAATATAATTTTTGCTCTAACAAAAGAAGCTTTGAAAATTTCAAGATGTACAATTACTCTACTCGAAGGCTCTGCTCAAGAACTATTAATTGAGATGCAAAGGCATAAGATAGACTTAATTGTTTCAAATTATTTACCACCAATAGATGGGGATCGAAAGATTTATTCAAAGCACATTGCGAGTCTGCCAATTTCAATTTATGGTGGGAAGAAATTTTCAAAACTAAAAAACAACTTCCCATTGAGTTTACAAGACCAACCTTTTGTCATACCAACAAATCACAGCAAGTTAAATTACGACCTACAAAACTACTTTAAACATAACAATATATCAGTTGATATTATTGCAGAAACTCAAGATACGGCCTTACAAAAAATCTTTGGAACAGAAGAGCTAGCACTTGTCCCTCTCCCTGAGTTTACAACTGAGTCACATCTAAAAAATAAATCACTCTATAAAATTGGACAAATACCGAATGTCTATGAAGACATTTATCTCCTCTCTAACACAAGAAAAATAGAGAATCCTATTTCAAGCCAGATTATGAAAAATTTTAAAATTAATTAATTTGAAACTTTGGTAGTTATTTTATCTACATCATCTTGTAGTTGCATTATTTTTTTGTCCTCTATATTCTGAGCCTGACATGGAGTTGTTTCCTTTAAAGAGGAGTGCCCCCCTTGACCTGTGTCCTCAATTCTAAAGACAAACCGTGGACAAGCTTTCGGAGTATAGTTTTTAATTTCTTCTACTTCATCAAAAGATCGAACTTGTCTTTTAAACTCATTATACTTTGAGCAAAATGCCAAAGCCGCTGGATACTCTTGGCAATGTTCAATAATAAATTTTTGTATTAATTCAGTATCAGCAATTTTTTGCAGTTCAGAACCAACTGAGGCATAAATATAACTTAAAACAGTTTCAGAATCTTTGTCGTTCGGATTATTTTTTTTAATTATTTCTAAATCTTGCTGCTGCATTTGTTTCACGATTGTCTGTAACTTTTTGTGCAACATCTCTGGGGTTGCGGCTTCAACTTTAGATAATTTACTAATTAAATTCTGAATAGTTTTATCAATTTTCTCACGATTAAAAATGCCTAACCGATTTAGACGTGCAAATTCATTAATTACTGAAAAGTTTTCCTGGTTTAAAAATTCATTTTTTTTAGAGTTAAGAATCGAAAATAAAAAGTTTTGTTTTACATCACTAAAAAAGTTATGTTCTTTAAAAATATTTTCAGCTTCATCTAAGACACTCTTGCAATCAGTATCCAACTGGCAAAGCTTCTTCTCTTTATCCTCAAGGCAGTTACCAAACATTCCCATTTCTTTACAATGGTAAACGATATTAAGAGACTTAGGGTTTTTCTGATCTAATTTAATAATACTGTTATAGGTACCGTCTTTGTCTAAGACTACCAAGTCTGGATATTTTTTAAAACGAAGATATTTAGCCGTTTCTTGTTCACATGAAAAAAAACCAGTTTCATAAATATTTGGCAACTGAAAATCATACTGTATGACTTGGTCTAAATTTTTTATAATATTTTTTTGTTCTTCGTTGATCTTAGCCATCTGTGTTTTGATTAAATTCATCTGATCAATTGATTGGAGTGGGTAAGATAATGACTTACTTAGTTTATGATACTCATCTTTAATTTGCTCAATCCTAAATTTCTGATTGCTTTTATTTATGGCCACTAGTTTAAAATTTTCATCAAAAATTTTTACTTTTTCCTTTTCTTCTTTGCTGAGAATTATTTTAAGCAAACTCGCTTCCGTGTTTTTGCCTACTTGAATTAACTGGCAGTACTTTTTAAATTTTTTACTTACCTTCTCATCATTTGGCAACTCATCGATTATTTGCTGTGCTTTTAGATATTTCCTTCTTTCATCAATTAAACCTGCCAAACTATCTCGCTTTTTCTTGAGTGTTTCAATGTCGAGATCATACTCCATATCATCAAACTTCTTTTTGAACTGAGATAGTCTAGCAATGGCATCATTTTTTATTTCTTCCTCATGATCTAAAAACTTTGAATGACTAAAGATTTTTGCTTCCTCTATTGTTTTAGTTAAATCAATTTCAATTAACCTACGATTACTGACCTTGAAACTGTCGATAAAATCGATTTTATCATTTATCTCACTCAAGCTTTTGATTTCATCACTCTCAGTTGCTCTAGCTAAAACAAAAAATAAATGCATTACAATAGTGAAAACTTTCATCGCAACTCCAAGAGAAATAAATAACCTATCGTCTTTAAAGTTCTATTCCTAAAATTTTTTGAATTGCTTATAACTTATCCTTTCCACTTCGCTCTATCTTTAGATACTTGCAATTTTCTACACTTAGACCCCACTGACTAGTTTATGAGGCATTTTGTAAAATTGATCTATTTTTTAAGTACTTAAAATTACTCACAAGCTTGCATTCTATTGAATTCATTTCTCTCTTTGCTAGACTCTAGACTGATTAAATTAAAACGTTTGTGATTTTTCCGCGGTACGTACGCTCATGCTTCTTTTGTTTAAAGGTAGAGTCACAACAAAAATGGAAAATATATATGAGAACAGCTTTTTTGAAATCTAAAACTCTCCTTGTAACAATGCTTTTATCGATCGGTCTACTGACAACATCTTGCGGTAGTGGTACTTCAGCAAAAAACATTCAAATTCCAGGGGTAAGTAAATCTGCAATTACTCTTAATAACGATGCAGTTCTAATTACGTTTGTTTTTGAAAATATCCAACTCGATGGTGGGCTTCGTTACAATATTCCGAAATATCCAAATTCGTATTTAGAAATTTCACCAGATCTTCAATCGGCCGGTACACTTATGGCCATTAATGTAAGTATCAAAGATGCTCTAAATACAAATTTACAAATGCTAGACCCTCAAACACTTCCTGGAGGAAGAGCCTTACCGGGTGTTAACGGTGGAAGATTGCCAGCGGTTGCATTTACAATCGAAAAATTTCACAACATGGCATTTTATATCGGTCCAAAACTTTTTGGAGTGTTCATTCCATTACATTTAAATATGCAAGGGACAATGCTAACAGCTAGATACTATATCTCTTCAACTCGAGTTGGAAACATTTCAATCGTAGGTGAAGATCAAAATGGTGAAAACTCTGGATTGTTACTATTGCTTGATATGAGTACTCAAACACAAAATAAATTAAAATCTTTAGCTAAAATCTAAAAGTTTTTTGATTAGAGGTATATCCAAATAGGGAGAAATAAAACTTTCTCCCTATTTTTTTTCTTTAATGAAGTTAATTTGCCAACGATTTTTTGTTGAAGAATCATTTTTTAATTCCACAAAAATTGCACCATCAATTCCCTCAAAGTCATTGGATACATAAAATTTATCGCCCAAGACTCCAAGTACATTATACAGACCTTGATGGTTTTCAGTATCTATTAAGTATTTTAAAAAAATGATCCCAACAGGTGCTTCACTTGAACCAAGCTTATCATACTCTTTCATATCTGTTAAGGCCTGTCTTGTTTGAAATTTTTTAATTGGAATGGATAGCTTACTAATCATTTTAGAAGTAAATTCAAAATCTGAACTAAATGTATCCATATCGAGCGAAATCACAGACTCTTTTCCTTCTTTCCATATTTTTCTTTTTAGTTCAAACTCTGAAACATATACCTCTGGAATTTCAACTGGCACTTCAACCTTTATAGGCTCCTCTACTTTTACAACTGGGACTACTTTTATAGGTTTCACTGGTGCGATTTTTTTTACAACTGCAATTTTTTTAATCACTTTTACTTCTTCTTTAGGTGGTCTAAGTGCGATAAGAAAATCACTTAAACCTTTCTTATCAAACTCTTTTAAGGCCCCTGGTAAAAATAATGGCCCTTCTAAATACGGCGACTTTTCTTTTTCTAAGCTTTTATAAATAAATCCAAAAACTTTATCTATGTTTTTGTAACCAAACTCTTTCCCTTTCCCCATCTTTACAAAGCGATTAAGGCAATCTTCCCCCATTCCGTGCTGATTAATGATGTTAAATGCATTTGAAAGCTTAATACGATAAAAAGCAATACTGCTTTTCTCTATTCCCCACAAATCATCATTCTCATTGCAAATATTTAAAATTAACTTTTTATCTTCAATACAACTTTTTTCAAGTTCAAATTTTAGTTTGTCGATCTTTAAAGTTTTGCAGTTTTCTTTATTTTGCTCACAAAATAAATGCAGTCGCAAAAAAGTTGAATCTGAACTATCAATTGAGGATTTATGAAATAGATCGAGCCAATTCTCTATTTCATTTTTTGAAAGTGTATTATATCTTAGTTTTTCATATTCATTTGCAAACTTAGCATAAACCCTTTCATGAAACTTTTTCATATCTTCACTCTTAGGCCCACAACTCCCAAAAATTTCAGAATATTTCAGCCGACAACTATTCTTATGACTTCCCAATTCCTCTAAAATTCTGTCATTATTTTTAATGCCTTCAAAAAGATAGCTTATCGAAAACAATCTAAATAAATAACGAATATATTCTATATTCTCACCCAGTTCAAAATCAGGACAGGTAGATTCTTCGAGAATTTTAGTGTTCCAAAAATGATTTAAATAAAAGGCATCACTTGAAATATTAGAATTTAGATAATTTTTATTAAATAGTTCATCCAAATTGCTAAGGCTAGCTAAAGTCCGATTAAAAATTGCTCTTTGATCATTAGGGCCAACATAGTCTGTAGTCTTTTTTTCACCGAGGTAAAAATTTTTATAGACTAAATCTAGTGCACTTGTCTCTTCTGACTTTGCCAATTTTACCAAGTTAAAAAATAAAATAAAACAAAGAAAGATCTTCATCTACTCAAACCAAAATAATGATAGCTTTGGAAAATAAGTTATAAGTGCCAATGCAAATAACTGAAGAATAATAAAAGGGATACTGGCCTTATACATTTCCGTTACTGGTTTTTTAAAGCGATTACTTGCAATAAATAAATTAATACCTACTGGCGGCGTTAGGTAACCAATTTCAAGGTTAGTTAGAAAAATAATTGCCAAATGAATTGGATCAACTCCAAAATCCACGGCCACTGGAACAATAAGTGGAACGACGACAACAATTGCCGAAAAAATATCCATCAAGCAGCCAACAACTAATAAAAAAAGATTCAAAAACATTAGAAAAGAATACTTATCATGCAAGTAAGTTTTCATGAGTTCAAAAATTTTTAAAGGGATATCCTCATCAATTAAAAAATTAGTAAAGCCGAGAGCACAACAGAGAACGAGGAGAATAGTTGAAACCAAGCTCATTGATTCAATTGCAATTTTTGGCAAATCTTTAAAAATTGAAATATCTCTATAAATAAACACTTCAACTACAAATGCATATAAGGCCGTTAATGCAGCAGCTTCAGTCACTGTTACATATCCCCCATAGATTCCAACTAGTACTAGAATAGGTAGCATTATTTCAAGCCATGCATCTTTGAAGGCATTTATAAAATCAGCTGCAATAAATTTAGAATGTGCCGTCAATTTTGGTGCATTGTAAATTGACCAAAGAGAAAGTATTAAAATAATAATAATACCTGGAACAATTCCAGCTTTAAACATTTTATCAATATCAACTTTTGCAACCAGTCCGTATAAAATGATTGGCAGCGAAGGAGGAAACAATAATCCTAGAGATCCTGAAGCCGAAATTGCACCTAATGTATATTTGTCTGTATAGCCTTCTTTTTTTAAGATCGGATAAATGATCCCACCAAGTGCGATTATTGTTACTCCAGATGCTCCTGTAAATGCTGTAAAAAAAGCACAAACAATTAGAGTAACTATTGAAATACCACCAGGAAACCATCCAAGACCTGTCTCGGCCAATCTCATCAATCGTTGTGGCGATCTACTTTCTGCTATTAAATACCCAGCAAAAGTAAAAAGTGGAATCGTTGCAATTGTCGGTTGGGCCGCTATACGATAAATTTCAGAAGCAACAACTGATGCCTCTCCACCCGAAAGAGTAAAAGCAATTAATGCTGCAAACCCCATGATGATAAAAAGTGGAACACCAATACTGGCCAAAAACAAAATTGCTGGAATCACTAAATATTGATTCATACGACTTTTTCCTCATTTAATACTGGAGCTGAAAACGTTTTAATAAACATTAGAAAAAACCTAAATGAGATAAGCCCCATTCCAAATGGAATAATGGCCACAAGTACTCCACTTGAGATTCCTAAAAACTCCTCTTTTGCAAATTCAAATTCAACACGCGTAAAATCGTAGCCTGACTTAAATAACCATAAGAGAGCAAATGCTGAAAATAAATAGATTACCCGATTGATCCAAATTTGATAGGCATGTAGATTTTTTAATTCCAAAACCTTACTTACAAGATCAATCGCAATATGTGTTCCTCTTCCTGTTGCTACAACACCTCCAAGAAAAGTACTCAAGAAGACGAGATGACGAACAAAGGGTTCAATCCACATTAAATTAACATGAAGCCAACGAAAGACAATTGAAAGCGTGCTAAACAATAAAATTGTTAATATACTCACAACTAAACTAGCCGAGCATATTTTTTCTATAAGGTGATCTAATTTTATTAGTAACTTCATTTATTTACTTTCCTAAATACTTTTTATTTCTTTTTTAATTCAATTTCGAGACGTTTTAATACTTCATCAGAAATTAACTTTCCCTTTAATTTGTTGATAATTGTTTGGCGATAACCTTGTGCTGTTTTAATATCATTGTCATTAAACTTAACCGCTTCAATTTTTTGGGCCAGCATTGACTTCATCGCATCGTCATTGTCTTTGATATTTGAATTATTAATTTCTGTTTCATATTTTTTAGAAACCATTAGAAGTGCTTTTTGATTTTCAGGACTAATTTTAGACCATACGTCACTTGTAATAACAAATGCTCCTACAGAATATGTTATTGGGAAATCTACAATATATTTAACCTTTGTATTCCATTGTAAAGCAATAATTCCAAGAGGTGGAGCATAAGCAGCCTCGACAACTCCTGTAGTCAATGACGAAAGTACGTCTGGAAGCGCAAGAGGAACTCCATTTAAATTCATGGACTCAAATAAAGTTGAAACAACAGGATCTCCATCCCATGACCAAATTTTTAAAGACTTCATTCCATTTAAATCGCTCACTTTTTTTTGTGACACAAGATAGACTTGCCCTATTTCAAACATCGCAATTTGTTTGAATTTATTTTTTGCAAAATTTTGATCAAAGTACGGCATTAATGAATTAAGAGTGCGAAGTGCTTTTTCGCGGTTATGATTAAAAGTAAAAGGAACTTCGAGAGCTCTTACATCACCGTTAATATCACCCAATGTCTTGCCGGTAAATATTCCCCCTTGCAAACTTCCTAAACGAATTTTTCGTAGTACATCTTGCTCATCACCTTGTGAACCATTGAAGTAAACTTTAAATTCAACAGCGCCTTTGGTCTGATCTTTAATTTCTGTAACCATTTTTTTGATTATTTTGGCCCAGCCAGTACCTTCAGGAGCTAGTACTCCAACTTTTATTGGTGCAGAAAATGCAGAGAATGAAACAAGGGCACAAGTCGTTAGTAAGATTTTTTTCATGATCGTTCCTTTAAAATAAATTCTTCTTATTTTTTTCAATTATTTGATATCTTTTCAATGCAAGAGATTGATAAAGCCTTAATCGACTTTCAAGGGCCCAAGCTGGCGATCCATCGTTAACTGAGTAAATTTGCTGTTTATAAAATTCTATGTTTTTTTGACTTAATACTTCCATCTCTTTTTTAAATCCCTCTTCGTCACCTTGAGGGATAAGATAGTACTGAATATAGCTTAATCTAATCAGCCAATTATGTGGGTATTTTTCCATTGCACGAACAAATATCTCTTTTCCTTTTTCTGGATTTCCTCCTAGCATTTTAGGGCGCCCAGCTTCGTAACTTGCCATAAAAATATCACAGGTACCAAAATTAATTGTTGAATCTTTGCTGCATACCCAATCAAACATTGTTTTTGCGATTGGAAGTTTTGCGATAACTCCGATGTCATCTTTTTGAAGATTGATCATTGAGGCAAGTGCATGCGCTGTAAATAAAACAACCTCTAAGTCTATTTTTGAAGATGACAAAAATTGCCCTAAATAAGCCTCACCTTTTTGCTCAGTGAAAACTCGATCTTCAAAAACTTTCCAATCAATATTTCTTTGCTTTAAGTAGCGACGGCCAAAGTTAAATGCTTTTGTATAATTTAATAGCGCACTTTTTTTATTTATTTCATCTGACTTATTTTCCAGCTGATCGCTTAATAAATCTGTTTCATTAATGGCAAAAGCATACCCAGCATATCCCTTAATCAAAATGGCCAATATCTCATCATTATTTGGACTTTCCGCTAATAACCCTTCAATTAAAAGTAAATTTCCTGGAATAGAAAGCCTGGCCATATCAAGATTTCCCTCTCCTTCAACGCTCGCGGATGCCTTATAAAGCAAATTTGAGCTTGCATTGATTGCAGTTCGATAAAAACCCGAACAAGAAGATACTAGGATTAAAATCCCTAAAATGAGTGATTTAGACTTCATAATTCCCTCGAAGTGTAAATTTTATAAGAGCTTATAGAATGCCTCAAAAGCTAGTAATTTACAACAATTAGCAGAGCTTAAAATAGGGCAATATCTTACGGACTAGCAAATTTTTAAAGCAAGTGCTAAGATAGAGTTAAGTTTAGTCATTTTTGAACCGATAAATATACCACTTTACTCGGGTTTAAAAATAATAAAGGAGAGAGTATTGAACACTAATTTAAAGATTAGCCGCCTCTCGTAACCATCGATAACAAGTTCTCTTGTTTTAATGGTTGTGAGAAAAACAATTAAAACAATGAGGACAATATGAAATCAAAAGCACAGAATTTACAATTAGAAAAAAAGAATCTTTTAAAAACACATCGAGATGTATCAAAAAAATCAACGATGAAAGCTTTAAGTTTAAAGCCAACAAGGTCTTTAAAAAGAGCTTCTGGATTAAGACCTAATCCTTTAAAGTTGAAGTAATTTTCTCTAAAAAATAGTCTTCCGTTTTTTGTTTGGAAAAAATAAGGTGAACTTGTATTCTCTTTATTTTAGATTTTTCTCCTTTCAATATGGCCACATTATTTTTGGCGACATAAAAAAGTTCTGAAACCTTTTCAACAATATCTTTATTCGCAGCTCCTTCCACTGGCCTTTTTTGAGTTTTAATCACGATTTGATTTGTCTCTGAATCAATTACAATTTGTTCAAACTTTGAGCCTGGTTTTGCCCGCAAATCAAATTCAAACTTAAGTTCAATTTCAGTCGACAAAGAAGAATAAAGCGTAAGTTTTTTATTTTTTAAAAATTCAAGAATTTTGCTCAAAACGAATTCTCCATTTTGGGCCCAAAAGTTTTTCAAGCTCGGAAACTACTAGGCTTAAAGGAAAGCCAACGACATTGGAGTAGGATCCATTCACTTTGGAAATAAATGTCAGACTCGGCCCTTGAATGCCATAAGCACCTGCCTTATCAAGTGAATCATTAGTAGATAAATAATTTTCAAGTCGTATCTCATCAATTTGATCAAATTCTACTTCAGTTTGATCATAAAAAAGATGGGTCACTGCTTTGCCAGTGTGATCTAAAAAATAGAAACAAACAGCAGTGATAACGAGATGCTTTCTTCCCGACAATTCTAAAAGTATACGTTTGGCATCTTCTCTATTTTTAGGCTTGCCGTAAATAATGCTATCGAGAGTAACAATCGTATCAGATGAAATTATAAAATGATTTCTTTCATTTTTTTCTGAACTGAAAATGGCGCAAGCCTTCTGCTTAGCAATGTCTAAAGCAAATAAATACGGTTCTTTTTCACCTGACTCTTCAAGAATATCGGCCACACATATCTTAAAAGGAATATTTAAATAACTAAGTAACTCTTTTCTTCTCGGACTTTGTGAAGCTAAGACAAGTTGAAATTTATTATTGGATTCCATGCATTCTCTTCCAAATTATTTTTTTAGTTGAATTAAGTTCAGGCCCTGTATCCAATTTATCTGAATATGGTTGATATGTGTAATAATATTCTAGAGCTTTTTTAAAAAAATAAGCCCCGTATTCCATTTTAGAAGACGCTTCTCCTCGTTCTTTTAGTCTCTCTCTAAAACGCTCAGCAACTAAAAGATTCGTTGTTTCAACCCTTCTGAAATATTCTTTTAGATATTCAAGCCTCAAATATAAATCATCTTTTTTATTTTCTTGCGGAGTTATACTTCCCCACAAACGATATCCATCGATCTTGGCCAAAACGAGGCGGTCGTAAGTTTCTCGGTACAATATTTCAGCATAGTCTCTGAAAAAAAACTCTCGAGCAAGATTAAGACTTGGAATTCTTGAGACTAAAATTTCGGCCGCAACCTTCATTGAAATATCATCGGCCAATCGAATAATTCTTCCTTTTTCATCAATTTCTTGCCACTCCCCTTTTGGCATTTTTTGCTGTTCTTTATTTTCATAACCACGAAGTTGATACTCAAGATCATTTTCAACTTCTCCATCAATTCCTAAATCTTCTGCTGTTTTTAACTTAATGAAACTTCTTCCACCCAAAATAGAAATTATCTCAACCATAGGAGAATATCCCATCACGGTCAAATTTGGCATAATAATAAAAGCAAATGTTTTTTTTCCTTTGCTGATTTTATTATTGACTTCAATCTCTTTATTTAAGCGCTCAAACTGATACTCTGTTGTTTTTGGTTCATCTAAAAACCATTCAATTCTGGCTTCATTATAAACAAACTCATCAATGCGCGGCCCTGCTTCAACAAGTTTCATGGGAAAAAAAAGACCATCAGTCTCCTTTCGATTATCTAATTTATATTTTTGCTCAAGTCGAGATAACCAAACAATATTGCCTTGATTCACTCTTGCATTTAAAAAATTTTCCTGAGTGCCAATATTTAATTCATTTAAAGTTATAGAAGAATAAGGTGCCAGTCTGATCATTGTGCCATCGAGAAGAATAATCCATGCATAAGAATCTTTTTGAGTAAGTACTTCATCTCCCTCATATAGATTTGAACGAAATTGTGGATGAAAAAAACTCTCACCTCGATCTATTCTACAAGTACCATTGCAATCATAAAAATGGCCAATGAGCTCTTTATTTTTTCTCTCACGAATGGTATTTTCCCAATCTGGATACAAGGCCTTCTCATCTATGTCCTCTTTCCAAAGTTTAAAAGAAAGTAATTTTTCATGATCTAATTTATCCCAATTAAAATTAGATTTTTTTATGTTCTTATAACTAATAGGGCCAATATCTACGACTGGATTTAACTCATTAAACGGGTCATCAATTAGAGATGATTCTTCTGCCGACAATTGTTCCCAATAAAAAAATGAGATAAAAAGTAAAAAAACTGCCATTTTCATATTAATTTGTTCGGCATTTTTCTATATAAATAAAGGCTTTAGCTATCCAATTGGCATCACTAATGCTAAAATTCTAAGGTCCAAATATGCATCTAGTGCAAAACAATCTAGAAATGGAGTAATTGTGAGTCAAGATACTGAAGTAAATGAGTCGGAAAACACCTCTTTTTCCTTTGTTGAAAATGAGCATAACATTCTAAAATTTTGGAAAGAAAAAAATATTTTTCAAAAATCTTTGGATCAAACAAAATCAAATTCACCTTATATTTTCTATGATGGCCCTCCATTTGCGACCGGTCTTCCTCACCACGGCCACTTGCTTGCAGGTACTTTAAAAGACATCGTTCCTCGCTATTGGACAATGAAAGGGCGTTTTGTTTCTAGAAGATTTGGTTGGGACTGTCACGGACTTCCAATTGAACATGAAATAGATAAAAAACTTGGGATGTCTGCTCAAGACGCTGTAAAAAAAATTGGAGTCAAAGGCTACAACGACGAATGTAGAGCAATTGTTCAACGTTTTACCAGTGAATGGGAAAGAACAGTTACTCGTTTAGGCCGTTGGGTTGATTTTAAAAATGACTACAAGACTATGGACACACCATTTATGGAATCTGTTTGGTGGGTAATAAGTGAACTTTGGAAAAAAGATTTAATTTATCAAGGAACAAGAGTTGTACCTTTTTCAACGGCACTTGGAACTGTATTATCAAACTTTGAGGCAAGCTCAAATTATCAAGATGTACAAGATCCTGCTGTCACAGTTCTATTTAAAGTTGAAGGCAAAGATTACTATATCGCTGCTTGGACAACTACTCCTTGGACTCTTCCATCAAACCTCGCACTCTGTGTTGGCCCTGACATTGAATATGTAAAAATTCATGATAAAGACAAAGACATCAAATTTATTATCGCCAAGGATCGAGTTCTTGCTTATTCCAAAAAAAGAAATTTAGAAATTTTAGAATCATACAAAGGATCTGATTTAAAAGGTCTCCGCTACGAACCAATGTTCCCATACTTCAAACACAGAAAGGCCGATGGGGCTTTCGTTGTTTTAAACGACAACTACGTTACAACGACTGATGGTACCGGTGTTGTTCACACTGCCCCAGCATTTGGTGAAGACGATAATCGGATTATGAAAGAGGCTGGGTTAAATTTTCTTGAATGTCCCGTAGACGATGCTGGAAAATTTACTAGTGAAATTTCTGACTTTGTTGGCATTCATGTTAAAACGGCCGATAAAGATATTATTAAAAAATTAAAAGACGAAGGCGTTTTATACGACCAAGGCGTTTTAGTTCACAGCTATCCATTCTGTCCACGCTCGGATACCCCATTAATTTATCGCTCAATCCCATCTTGGTATGTAAGCGTTGAAAAAATTAAAGAACAATTATTAAAATCAAATGAGCAAATTAATTGGACCCCATCACATATTAGAGAAGGGCGTTTTGGTAAATGGCTTGAAGGTGCGCGCGACTGGAACATCTCAAGAAACAGAGTTTGGGGTACACCAATTCCTATTTGGATTAACGATGTTACAGACAAACGAATTTGCATTGGAAGTATTGAAGAACTTCACAAATTAACTGGAACAAAAGTCACTGATCTTCACAAAGAGAACGTCGATGATTTAGTTTTTAAACTTCCAGGGGAAGAAGGAACATACAAACGAATTCCAGAAGTACTAGACTGTTGGTTTGAATCTGGATCAATGCCATACGCTCAACTCCACTACCCTTTTGAAAACAAATCTATGTTTGAACAAGGTTTTCCGGCAGAATTTATTGCTGAAGGCCTAGACCAAACTCGCGGCTGGTTTTACACATTAACAGTTTTATCAACTGCCCTATTTAATAAACCTGCTTTTAAAAATGTTATCGTCAACGGATTAGTTCTGGCCGGCGACGGAAAGAAAATGAGTAAGCGGTTAAAAAACTACACTCCACCAGATGAATTAATGGAAAACTTTGGTGCAGATGCTCTTCGTTTATACTTAATCAACTCGGGATTAGTAAAGGGTGAAGAACAACGCTTCTTAGATGAGGGAGTAAAAGACATGGTTAGAAAGGCTCTTCTGCCATGGCAAAACTCTTTTAAATTTTTTCATACATACGCCACTGTCGATAGTTGGTCGCCAGTTAAAAATTTCAAAACATCTGACAACATTGTTGATAGATGGTTATTATCAAATCTTCAAACTTTGAAAAAAAATATTGCCGTTGAAATGGAAGCATACCATTTATACAATGTGGTTCCGGCGCTTTTTACTTTCATAGAAGACTTAACAAACTGGTACATCCGTTTAAATCGTGCACGTTTTTGGGGAGAAGGTTTAACAGACGATAAGTGTGCAGCCTATTCGACTCTATATACGGCCCTAAGAGAACTAACTATTTCTATGGCGCCATTTGCACCATTTTTCTCTGAGTATGTTTTCCAAAATCTTCGAAAACTAAATCCTGCAGAAGTAGAATCTGTTCATTTGTGCTCTTATCCTATTGCAGATGAGAAGCTAATCAATCGCGATCTTGAAGACGCTGTAGGTAGAATGCAGCAGCTTATCCTTTTAGGCCGTCAAAAAAGAAACTTAGTAAATATAAAAGTTAAAACCCCTCTAAGAAGTCTGACAATTATTCACAAAGATCAAAAACTTCTAGATGAAATCAACAAGCTGTCTGATTACATCAAAGTTGAATTGAATGTTAAAGAAGTGAAGCTATCAACAAAAGAAGATGAATTTATCGATCTCTTTGCCAAACCGAACTTACCAGTACTAGGTAAAAAGCTTGGAAAAGATATGGGTAAATATAAAGCTTTGATTGAAAAATTGTCTTCAGTCCAATTAAATGAATTGGAAGTAAAAGGTACTATCACCTTAGATGGCATTAACTTTGATCAATCAGAAATCTTAATTTTTAGAGAAGCAAAAGCAGGAACAGAGGCCATGAGTAATCGCCTCATTTCAATTGACATGGATACATCGCTTGATCAAAATTTAATCGACGAGGGCCTTGCTCGTGAAGTCGTAAATAGAATTCAAAAATCCAGAAAAGATTTAAATTTCAATGTTGGCGATAGAATTATTGTTCACTATCAAGGCACGGCCGAAATTGAGGCCGTAATTGAAAAGTTTAAGTCCCATATTGGAAATGAAACACTTGCAATGAATTTTGTAAAAGAGAAATCTGAACTTAATTTAAAATTTGAGATCGATGAATTTAAACTTACTTTAGATATAAAAAAGGGCACGAAATAATCGTGCCCCTTTTTTATTTTTTCATTACTTTTTTTATAGTTAGATTACACTCTGCGATTCGCTCTTCATAGTTCGTTGCAACTACAAGTGTTTCAGCAACAGTTACATTGAGTGCGCCTTCAGCTGTTTGAACAGTCTTTAGAATTTTTTCAACATAACTTTTTTTATTGGCACCAATATAGATTCGATCTGTTTGAAAAAAGAATTGTCTTTCTTTATTAACAGCAAAAAGGGCATCATCATTAAATACTTTAAAAACTTCTACACCATTTTGATTTACTGTTACACTAATTGCATTATCTGGAAAATTTACATCTTCTACAATTACGGTACATTCCCCCAGGAAGGCTTCGCCTTTATACACTCCAGGCCGCAATATCGTCTTAAAAGTATCGACTGCTTTTGCGTATCCATTAATTGATAAAAATAACGTTAAACAAAATGCTATTAACTTCATTTGTGCCTCCAAATTTCATCAAAAATTACATGGATTTAAGATGTTAGTAAAGCGCCAAAGTACTTTTTTGATTTAACTTTCTTGCGAAAAAATTTCGTATTGCTCTATGTGATAATTATTTTCTGATCTGATTTGGATGGATTTCCCATGGGCCTCTTCAAGAGTTTCAATCAAATCAAAATCTTCGCTACATAACGCTGCAGTAACTTCAGGATGTGCATAAATCGACACCTTGCTTCCTTTGGTTTTAGCCAACGCTCTGTTTAAATTTCTTATAAGCTCAAAGCAAACAGTTTGAGTTGATTTAACTCGCCCAGTTCCTTCACAATACGGGCATGGCTCACACATAATACGCGACAGTGTATCTCGCGTACGTTTTCGAGTCATTTCCACAAGCCCCAATCCTGAAATCGGGAGCACATTTGTCTTTGCTCTATCTTTTTTTAATTCTTCTAAAAGGGCATTGTAAACAATCTGGCGATTTTCCTCTGACTCCATATCAATGAAATCAATAATAATTATTCCGCCACAATTTCTAAGTCTCAACTGATATGCAATTTCTTTTACTGCTTCTAGGTTATTTTTTAAAATAGTTTCTTCAAACGTTTTGCGACCGATAAATTTTCCAGTATTCACATCAATGGATACAAGGGCCTCAGTCTGATCAATATTTAAAGAACCACCAGACTTCAACTGAACACGATTATCGATTGCTTTCTCGATTTCATTATCTATTCCATATTTTTCAAAAAGCGGTGTCTCTCCATTGGAGTAAAATTTTAGCTTTCCTTTTAGCCCTGGAAGATATTTAAATATAAATTTATCTGCTTCTTTTTGGTTTTCTTTAGAATCAACAACAATTTCTTCTACATCTTCATCTGTAATATCTCGCAACACTCGTTGGATAAAACTTAAATCTTTAAAAATTAAACTTGGAGCTTTCTCTTTTTCAGAATTTTTTAAAACATCCTTCCAAATTTTTACAAGCATATTGTAATCAAATTTTAAGACTTTATAAGACTGCCCCTCGGCCACTGTTCTCGCAATTATTCCAGTTCCAAGAGGCCGAATTGTCTCTAAAATTTCTTTCAGGCGTTCGCGCTCTTTTTCGCTCTCAATTCGTCTAGAGACTCCGGTGTGTTCAATTAGTGGCATAAAAACAATATGTCTTCCGGCAAAAGTGATATGCCGAGTGACTCTAGGACCTTTTGTCGAAATTGGCTCTTTTGCAACTTGAACAATTATCTCATCACCTTCTTTAATAAATGATTCAATTGAAACGTCTGGACGAAAGCGCATATTGACTGCTTCAGACAAAGTAGATAATTCATCGGGAATAACCTCACCGAGTCGCGTATTTTCTTCTAAATTTTTTTTACTTTTTTCTGCCATCTCTCTTTGCTCTTCAAGCGTCGGAAGATAGGCATCATCAACATATAAAAAAGCTGCTTTCTCATACCCAATATCGACAAAGGCAGATTGCATTCCAGGGAGAACGCGCACAACTTTTCCCTTATAAATATTTCCTACAAGAGGGAAACTGTCATTTTCTTGATTAACGTAAGAGAAACTTCGCTCCATGAGAAAATCTACAATTTCCCCATTTTCAATAAGCGCTGCCCGACACTCACCAAGTGTCTGGTTCACTATTAATTGCTTTGCCATGAAAAAAATCCTGTTTAAATTTAAAATCTTTTTAAGTCTAACAGTTAAAATTCAATACGACAAAAGGGCAAAATCCTTTCCATACAAAAAAGGTCTGATATTTACTGAATACTAGAACTTGAAATTAAAATTAACGCTTGGCTTATTATTCTGTTCTGCAATTCGTTTTGAGCTAAACTCTAAACGCTTAATTGAATCAAAATTATATTCATTTAATGGTTGACGATAATCTGTTATTGTCGTTTTTGTCGCTTGACCAAAAATGACCACGCCAACCCCAATTACAATTCCGATAGCACCACCGACTGCGATATTTTTCATGTGCTCTGACGGTTTTTCAACAAATGACAAGGTGGAAAGTCCTAAAACAGCACCAGCAAGCCCACTCCCTAAAACGATACTCATATCTTGCAAGGAATCATCTACGAAGCCAGAGTTTTTCTCCTCCTGTGCCATTCCCGAAAATGAAGTCAAAATTAATAAAAAAATTATCAACACACTAGCTAATTTTTGTAATCTCATAAGTCCTCTTTTCACTTTATAATTTCTCATTACTATTTATCTGGCAATCGTTTGCAAAATCTTCTGCTTTCCTGATAAACTGACGATCTTTTAAATCATTTAATACAAGGATACAGCATGGTCGCTCAATTTTCTATTTATAATATTATACAAAAAAAAAGAGATAAACAAAAACTTAGTGAAGAAGAAATTAAGTGGGTAATAAAATCTCTTCTCGATGGATCAATTGAACACTATCAAATGTCTGCACTCCTCATGGCCATTTTTATAAATGGATTTGATGCGTCTGAAACTAAGGCCCTGACGGATGCCATGCTTTACTCTGGAACAGTATTAGATTTTAAAGATGACAGATATATCGACAAACATTCTACCGGAGGTGTCGGCGATAAGACTTCATTTATTCTAGCTCCTATTGCCGCAGCTTGCGGAGTAAAAGTTCCAATGATTGCAGGGAGAGGCTTAGGACATACCGGTGGAACAGTTGATAAAATTGAAGCTGTTAAAGGATTTAAAACTGATATTACCCTCACTGAATTTGAAAGGCTCTTAAAAGAGCGAGGTCTAGTCCTCATTGGACAGACAAAAGAAATTGCGCCAGCAGATAAAATCATTTACTCACTTCGTGACGTTACGGCCACGGTTGAATCTATCCCACTAATCACTGCCTCTATTATGAGTAAAAAATTAGCTGAAGGAGCAAAGGGAATCGTAATGGATATAAAATGCGGGAATGGCGCATTTATGTCTAAACTTAGCTCTGCTAAAAAATTAGCTAAAAGTATTTCTGATACCGGACTTCGATTCAATAAAAACATGATGACCGTTATAAGTGATATGAACCAACCACTAGGTGATGCCATTGGAAACTCGCTTGAAATAATCGAATGCGTGGAAGTTTTAAAAGGCAATGGACCTAAAGATATAACTGACATATCAATTCACTTAGCGGGAGGAATGATCTATCTTGCAGGCCTCTCAAAAGATCTAAAAGAAGGAATAAAAAAAGCTCAAGCGTCCATCAGTGATGGCTCTGCACTTTTAAAATTTAGAGAACTGATTTTAAATCAAGGCGGAGAGCCGGCCTTTATAGATGATTATTCTAAATTAGATATTGCCAACAATCAGATAAAAGTTTTATCGACTAAATCTGGTTTTATTCAAAAAATGGATTGCAAAGCATTCGGACTTCACTGTGTGAGTTTAGGTGGAGGTCGTAAAAAAACCACTGATAAAATCGACTTCGGAGTTGGATTACTCTTACATTCAAAAATTGGCGACTTCGTTTCAAAAGGTGACACCATAGCAACGATATTCTGTCGCGATCATCAAATTGAATTAGCATCAATCATTGCAAATGATATTATCAATAAGAATCTCACGATCGGAAAAGCTAAACCAAAAACGAAACCCAAACTAATCATTGAGACAAAAGTTCAAAAAGTAAAAAAGAAAAAAGGTAAATAGTTTATGCTAAAAAAAATTGAGGAAAGTTGCCAATTTATTAAAAGTAAAATGAAAACCAATCCTAAAATTGCCATTATTTTGGGCTCAGGACTTGGTGAATTTACACAGACTCTTTTAAATCAAGTATGCATTCCATACTCCACGATTCCCCATTTTAAACCGACGACGGTAAAAGGCCATGATGGCAAACTAGTCTTAGGAAATGTCAATGGTGTAGATGTTTTGGTCATGTCAGGACGCTATCATTTCTATGAAGGTCATAGCTGTCATGAAGTTATTCACCCAACTCGCGTTCTTGCAAAGCTTGGAATAAAAATTCTCATTTTAACAAATGCCGCCGGCAGTGTTAATTTAACTTATAAACCAGGTGATCTGTGTCTGATAAAAGATCATTTAAATTTAATGGGAACAAGTCCTCTTATCGGGGAAAATATTGATGAACTAGGTCCTCGCTTTCCAGATATGTCAGAAGCCTATAATAAGGAATTAAATAACATCATAAAAAATACGGCCGAAAAAAACAATATTCTTCTGCATGAAGGAGTCTATGCTGGTCTAACTGGCCCATGCTATGAAACTCCTTCTGAAATCAAAATGGTGCGAATTTTAGGTGGCGACTTAGTCGGAATGAGTACTGTTTTTGAAACGATCGCAGCTAACCATATGGGATTATCTGTGTGTGCCATTTCTTGTATTACAAATTTTGGCGCCGGAATTATCGATCAAAAACTAAGTCATGATCATATTAAAGATGAAGCTGCGCGGGCCTATGGTAATTTTAGTACATTACTCACCCAATCACTGATTAAATTTAAGGAACTCGTATGAAAGATATTATCCAAGAATTGAGAGAAGCTGCATCGACTGCTTCAAAACATGCTTACTCGCCCTACTCTAAAGCTTGTGTCGGTAGCGCCGTTTTAACTTCTGAAAATAAAATTTATTCTGGCTGCAATATTGAAAATTCAAGCTATGGTGGAACTGTATGTGCTGAACGTGTTGCTATTTTTAAGGCAATTAGTGAGAAAAAAGTCTTACTTAGTAAAGTATATGTCTACAGCAAAGATGGATGGCCTCCATGCGGACTTTGTCGACAAGTTATTAGCGAATTTGCAGCAAATGACCTAGAAATTATTATCGGAAATGAAAAGGGTGAAGAAAAGAGAATTAAATTTATCGACTTAATGCCCCTTTCTTTCACCCCCGATTACTTAGATAGAAAATAAAAATGAATCGATCCCCATAAATTTTCGATAAATTTTATCTGCAAGAGTGTCTTTGCGTTTTCCTTCATCAATACACTCTCTTATTTTTTTCTCATTATTTTTTATCGTTCCATTTTCTGCTTTTAATTTACATTCTTTTTCGCGTCTCTTCTCTTGCTCACTTAATTGTGACTGAGTATCATAGCTAAATTGGTCCTCATAATTATCTAGAAGATCATCGACAAGTTGATTTACTGGTAACTCTCGCTCAGAAGCAAGAGTTGTCTGCACTAAATTATCCCGATCAAGAATAAAAAATGGACTCGACTTTGATCCTTTATTTAAAATAGTTTTAAATACTTTGTTTCTTTTTAAAATTGGTGAATCTGATAAGTCTTGCAGACGGTATTTTACGATTATAGGAATTTGAATATTACTTCCTCCCATGACTAGATCATGTAAACTCATAAGATCCATTTCTCTTAAGCGCATGCACCCATGAGAGTCAAATCCCCTTACAAAACTGTCATTGATTTCAATATGAAATCCTATTGGCGTACGATCGCTAATAGGATCGCTCCCCTTTAGTAATCGAATAAATGGTTTTCCCTTAAAGTACTTTGGCTTTTCTCTCTTGCTATCAACTACACGTTTATCTAAAAAGCCATTGTTAAATCTTGGAGTTAATAAAGAAACTTTTCCTTCATTCATAACTCCTTCATCAAAAGATCCAACTCCAATTGGCATAACCATTTTTATATTTTTTTCTTTATCATCTATAATAAGCTTGCGATCAACCAAACCTACAGCTGCACTTAAAGAAGTATCTTCAAGGTTTACTGTTTTTAAAATACTAAATTGAAACTGATTAAAATCGATCGAATTAAAATTTGAATATGTTACTTCAAATGTTAAAAATTTAAATTGACCACTTTTGGTTTTAACAAAATAACTTAACTCCAAAGCAATTGCACCGCCTCTTGCTTCAGGTTTTTTAGCTAAAAATATTGAATGTACCAATTCAATATTTTCACTTGCTAAAATCTTATCTGAATTTTTATTAACTACTTCATTTAAATTAGCAGCTCCAATAAAAGCATTTGGATGCACATTGATCAGATCATTTAAACGCACTCCAATCAACTTATTTTCAACTTCACTCAGATACACTTCATCAAAAGCTAATGCTAATTTTATTGACATTAGCAAGCTAAAGAAGATTGCTCCCCATACAACTTTTGGCATAATTCCCCCTTGTAATAAATATATTGAGTCTAGCTATCAAAAAATAAGCAGTTATTTAACTACGAAAGTCGAGTGTGTAATTCTTACAGATGACTCTCCACGATCAAAGTATTTGGTGTTATCTGTCTAATATGCTTAATCAAATAATTTTTCGAGAAATTTTTAGTGTAAGTCTCATTCTATTTTCAGTTATAGATATTTTAGGGTCGATACCATTTATCATAGACCTTCAAAACAAATATAAAAAATTTGAACATCTTAAAATTACTGCGGTATCAGGGGTTCTCCTATTTTTATTTTTATTTATTGGTGAATCGATACTTTCTTTATTTTCAGTTGACGTAAAATCTTTTGCAGTCGCAGGTGGAATAATTATGTTTCTATTAGGTTTTGAGATGGTTTTAAATATTGAGATATTTAAACACGATGGCCATACAGAGCAAAATAGCCCAATCGTACCTCTTGCTTTTCCATTGATTGCAGGTGCAGGCTCAATGACCACACTTATTTCTTTAAATGCTGAATACCAAAAAGTGAATATTGTTCTTGGTATTTTAGTAAATTTAATCGTTGTTTATTTTGTGCTGAAATCATCGAGACTTATTTCAAAAATTTTAGGAAGAACTGGAAGTATAATCCTTAGAAAATTTTTTGGAACCATTTTACTTGCAATGGCCATAAAACTTATTAAAACTAATTTTTCAAATATTTATTGAAAAACTTCAGTACTGTAGACAAAACCAGTGTTTTTTCTAGTTACTATTCTTTCGCCAAAATGATCAAGCTTCTTTCGCAACTGACATAGGTGAGTATCAAGAGTTGCAGGACTTACGTAAATATCGTCCCATACATTTACGAATAACTCTTCTCGAGTGACGAGTTGATTTCTTCTGCCATACAAATACTTAAACAAACGATACTCTTTTCCTTTAAGACGAATAATATTATCTTCAATTTTTATCGATTCCTCTGCATCGTCTAAAATCACATCATCAAAATCTTTAAAATCGGCCTTACTAGCACCAGCAAAACGATTTTGAGATTTCTGAATTTTATTTTTTATTCGAGCAACTAATTCATCCACAAAGACGGGCTTATAGATAAAATCGTCAACTTGATTATCAAGAGCTTGAAGTAAATTTTCCTCAATTCGATAACCTGAAATCATTATTACGGGCAAAAATGGATTATGAGTCTTTATCGTAGATAAAACCTTATGCCCGTCGAGACCTGGCATAATACAGTCTAGTAATACGAGATCTGGATTGATCTTATTCAACTGTAAAATTGCTTCTTTTGGATCTGAAAATAGTGCTAAGTTAAATTCATGACCTAGCATATCTTGGAATAACTCAAGATTATACTGCATATCATCTATAACCATTAATTTCATTTGCCCATCCTATTGGTTCATAAAGCAATGGGCATAATTTAACAAAAAATAAGCAATGTAAAATTTTACTCAAATTTTTAGCTGTTTTTGAAGAATAGCTCTTACATGTCTACATTTTCGAGACATTTTTTAAGACTTAGATCATTAGATTTTAGCCATAACATCAACGCAGCGTTCATCTTGGCCAATTTTACAATATCGCTCGACGGGTCTTTATAAATATCAAGTGATTCCTGGACGCTTATATTTTCAAATTCATACTTGGAAACATCCACACCAAAAAAAGACGGATCAATTAATTCTTCTTCCAATTTTGACTGTGAGGACTTGAATACTTTGCACTTTTTTATAACTTCTGGACTGCCTTCATTGGCCTGTACGATTAATATACTTTTAAATTTATCTTTAAAAATTTCACTATATTTTTCAATATAAGGCTTATGAAAAACTCCAATGGCCGCATGTTGACTACTGCCAACTCCGGAGGCTTTTTCTAGTGTATTTAATGCTGTTCTTAACCCCAAATGATTTCGAAGAGTAGTCAGTGAAGAAAGGGAAGGAAGAAAATTTTGGCGGTCAAAATAAAAAATATTTTCTGGTAAAGAAATTGAATTGACCATTTCTTTTACTGTCACTCCTTCTTTAGAAGGAACTCGCTCATCCCCCACCAAAACAAAATTTATTTCAAAAGGTTGTAAAAACTTTGCAGTTAATGGAAAGAGATAAGGAAATCTATTTTTTCCATCAAAAGGAAACCCTAATTCAATTGAATTTTGGATTTCTTTTTTTGGGGTTTTTTCAAGAAGCGACGCAAGGCATCCTTGATATTCTGTCACGGTCTCTGGTTTTAATCTAAAACCAATTAAAAAGGCAGCAATGGCCTCATGAGGCACATCTCCACTTAGAATTAAATCCATGGCCTTTTTACTTTCATCAAAAGTTAAGTCTCTATTGCCTTTTGGACCTGTACCAACTGCTTTAATAAATTGCCTGAAGTCGTTCATATAATTAACTCTTTTTGAAACTATAAAAATGTGTGGGATTTTCTAGGTCTTAAATGGTGGGCGTTGAGGGGTTCGAACCCCCGACATCTACCTTGTAAGGGTAGCGCTCTCCCAGCTGAGCTAAACGCCCATTTAAGAAATTTGTGAAGCTCATAATAAATTTGGGCCAAAGAACTGTCAATAAAATTTTTAAGTCCTAGAGCATATAAAATTCACACTATAATTCATTTTTATTTTAAATTTGGCCCTACAAGGGGTAGAAGCTCATTATTAAAAAAAAATGAAGGAGTAAAAATGAAAAGTTTAGTTATGTCACTTGCCTTGATTTTATCAGTGAATCTAAGTGCAAAAACCCTTGCAACTGACGGATTTAACCAAATCCTTCCAACTGGAACATATAGTGGTGCAGGAGAGAATGGTGAATGTACTGTAGATGTAAATGTGAAATCTGATTCTGTTACTGTATCTATTCAATCGCTAAATAACCATGACTCATTTGCTCTCGTAAATTTAATTAACAATTATTCAGTAGATGAAGTTAAAGGTGAAATTGCAGCTTCAACATCACTGCGCTTTCCAAGATATATTAGCGGTGGAACTAAAAATCTTTTTGTTAGAACAACTAACACAAATGAAGTCGAAGTTTTCATCGTCACAATTTTACTCGACCACAGAGGAAACGACATGAACACTTATGCAAGTTGCAAAGTCTCTCGATAATACTAAAGTCTTAGGCCAAGTTCATATACTTGGCCTTTTGATTTTTTTTAAAGAATGTTAAAAGGAACAGAAACTGCTAATTGGATTTCTTTAGGCTCATATCCACTTGGAGAAGACTCTACTCCACTTACACCATTTTTAAATTTGTCATAATCAAACATCTTATAAATTAAATTTAAGCTTACTAATGGGAGCGGAGTAAATCCAATACCAATTTCGGTTGCTGATCCCTTCCAGTAATCGCCTTTATTCGAATAACTAGATGCTTTTGTAGCTTCTTCTTTTACAGAAAAATGATATCCAACCCAAGCGCGAAGCATGATTGGAAAATTATATCCGGCAAATGCACCAATTGAAGTTTGATCATAATCTGTCTTAGCTGACGTTGGACTACAGTTCGAACATTTTGATTCAGTTTCATAAGATGTCGCAAAATAACTTACTCCGGCCATAAGTCCTAATGCCTGATATCCAAGACGAGCACCATAAGTTAGTCCTGAATAAGAATCATCATAATTAGCACCGCTGACTGTAAACTCCCCACCACCTGAAACAATATATCCCAGTTGTGGTTCGATTAAAATTCCAGCGTGCGAAAGTGATAGTGTGAAAATAGATACGAGAAGTAATTTAATACCCTTCATAAAACCTCCGTGTTTTATCTGATCTTATATATCCATTTTAACTCTAGACAAAAAAAAGGCCAAGAAAATCTTGGCCCTTTTTTTATGATTTTAAGCAAGCTTTTTAATTTGCAACTTCAAGGCTACGGGCCCCATCCACAACAGTAAGTGTAGGAGAAATTGGTTGAAGGAATTTTTCTGGATTTGTTAAATCAAGCGCGACTTTTAGCACTTGTTCAACATGCTCACATGGATGAATATCTAATCCATTTTGAATTTCTTCTGGGATATCAGCTAAATCTTTTACGTTTTTAGCCGGAATTAAAATCGTTTTAACTCCCGCTTGCTTTGCAGCTAAAAGTTTTTCTTTCAATCCACCAATCGGTAACACTCGTCCACGTAAAGTTACTTCACCTGTCATCGCTACATTTTGGAAAACTTTTATTCCAGTAATGGCCGAAGTAAGTGCAGTTACCATCGTAATACCTGCTGAAGGTCCATCTTTTGGAGTTGCTCCTTCTGGTACGTGAATATGTATGTCATTTTTATTATACCAGTCAGCACTGATACCTAAGCGAGGAGAAATTGATCTTACAAATGACAGTGCAGTTCTCGCTGACTCTTGCATAACATCGCCTAGCTTTCCTGTAATTTGCAATTTACCATTTCCTTCAACTGTAGATACTTCGATATGTAGAAGTTCACCACCAACTGAAGTCCAGGCCAACCCGTTGACCAATCCAACTTGTGCTTCACCTTCAATATCAGTTGCATCAAATCTTCTTGGCCCTAAATATTTTGGTAACTGTTTAGAAGTTACATTAAACTTTTTTCCGGCCTGAATTTCTTTTGTCACAACTTCTGTCGCTATTTTTCTTACGACTGTATTTACCAATCTTTCAAATTCTCGAACACCCGCTTCCTTAGACCAGCCTCGAATAATATCCATCATACATGTGTCGCCAATTTGCACTTCATGTTCTGATAGACCGTTATTTTTAATGGCCTTTTTCAAAAGATAGCGTTTTCCAATTTCCATCTTCTCTTGTGGAGTATATCCAGATAAATGGATGATCTCCATACGATCACGCAATGGACCTGGAATTTTTGAAAGGTCGTTAGCTGTCATAACAAACATAACCTTAGATAAGTCGTATTCCACTTCAATATAGTGATCAGAAAAAGTTCTATTTTGCTCAGGATCTAAAACTTCAAGCATTGCTGCAGAAGGATCGCCACGCATATCAGATGACATTTTATCAATTTCATCTAATAGAATAAGTGGATTTGATGTTCCCGCTTTCTTAAGTGCCATCATTATTTTTCCAGGCATAGCTCCAACATAAGTTCTTCTATGTCCTCTAATTTCAGATTCATCACGAACACCACCAAGAGCGATTCGTTGAAATGATCTCCCTAAAGATTCGGCCAGCGATTTTGCAATCGATGTCTTACCAACTCCCGGAGGACCTGAAAGACATAAAATTGTCCCCTTACCTTCTTCTTTTAGTAAAGAACGAACGGCTAAATATTCTACGATTCTTTCTTTAACATCTTTCATTCCATAATGATGATCATCAAGAATTTCGCGAGCACGAGTTACTGAATTATTATCAGTCGTATACTCTTCCCAAGGTAGCGATAACATCCAATCTACATAATTTCTAACGACTGCTGATTCGGCAGACATCGGCGACATTGATTTAAGTTTTTTAAGTTCTTTTGTTGTCTTCTCGCGAGCCTCGTCAGGCATCTTTTTGGCGGCAAGCTTCTCTTCCATTTCTTGAATATCAGTTTTGCCATCTTCTTTTTGTCCAAGTTCTTTTTGAATCGCATTCATTTGCTCATTTAGATAGTACTCTTTTTGAGATTTTTCCATTTGAGTTTTTACACGAGTTCTAATTCTTCTTTCAACATTGATGATTTCAATCTCACCTTGCATTTTTTCTAAAAGCAACTCAAGTCTTCTTCCAACTTCTACTGCTTCAAGTATCTCTTGTTTCTCAGGGATTTTCATTGTTAGATGAGCAACCATAATATCAGCAAGACGTGATGGATCAGTAATCGAAGAAATGCTCATCAGAAGTTCAGGAGGAATTCTCTTATTAAGCTTTACATACTGTTCAAAGATTCCTTTGATGCTTCTGATTGTCGCTTCTAGAGTTACTGGATCCTTATTTTCTGTGACACATTTCTCGACTTCCGCATAGTATCCTTCGATACTAGATTCAAACGATTTTATTTTTGCTCTATATTTACCTTCAATTAAAACTTTAACAGTGTTATCCGGCAATCGAAGCATTTGAATAATATTTACCACGACTCCAACGTCGTAAATATCTTCTCGATCTGGATTTAAAACACTCGCATCTTTTTGAGTAACTAGAAAAATCTCATTGTTGTTTTTCTGAGCTTCTTCTAAGGCTGCAATGGACTTTTCACGTCCAACAAAGAGTGGAACTACCATGTGTGGGAAAATAATCATGTCCCGAAGTGGAAGAAGCGGAAACTTTTTAGACTCAGACCAAGATTGCGACATAGTACCTCCTGCACTAAATGTTCTCTCTCACCATCCCAACTCACTATCAATTCTAGAACGTATTTGGGATCTAGAGGGTCTCACTTTAAATTGTCTCTTAAGTTCAAGAAATCTTCAAAAGAAATTTTAAAAAAGGCAAAAAAACCCTCCTCTAATTAAATATTCGAAATTAATTTACAACTTACAAAGGTTGCTAAAGTTATTAATATTAAAGAGAAAATTAACATAGGGGCAGATTGTAAGAAAGTGTAAGTTGAAGTATTTTTTACAATCCACCTGATAGTTGAATAAATCAATCTCATTTAAAATAGTGAATCCTAATTTAAAAACTTGTGGCCTCTTCGATACAAGCTTCAATCTTCGAAGGACCGTCAGGCATGCTTGCACACTTTAATTCTCTTGGATGTTTTTTTCCTGAGTACTCGATGTAAATCATAAAATCTCCATTCGCAGGATTAAAACTTGGATAAACCATTAAGCCACCTTCACTACTATCTCTATTTATCATACGAATGGTGGCCCTCGTAATAAGAGTTCCCATAATTGCTCCCGCAAGCACATCAGAGGCCCAGTGTTTATGATCATGCATACGAGCATAAGCAGTAATTGTCGCCAATCCATAAGCAACATAAGGAACCCATTTTTTTTCTTTAAAGGTCATTGCGATAACAGTTGCCAATGAAAAAGCAGCTGATGAATGTCCTGAAAAAAAAGATTTATTACCGGGTTCAAAGAAACGATATGGCCCTTCATTTTCATTAGGGCGCATTCGATGAAAGCCTTCCTTAAATGCAGTTGCTACAATTTGAGTTGCTAGTCCAGCAGTAACGGTAAAGAGTCCCACCTCTTTTAATTTTCCATTTTTTAAGACGACTCCCATAAAATATGAACCTAAAGCAATCGGCATAATGGCCTCACGTCCAAGCAAGTTTCCAACCGTTGCAATTCGATCAGTCGTCTCAGTTTTATGCTCTTGAATAAAATCCATTAATTCTTGGTCTTGATTAAATACCACTAGCCCCAAACTCGTTCCAGCTGCCAATAAAAGCAATTCTTTTTCTGAAAGAGAAAGTGGAATAAAATATCCTCGCTCAAATCCAACTGATGAACTTTTAATTAAAGATGAAAAATCCCTTGAAGTTATCGCCTTTTCTGAAATTTCATATTCATCAATTTTCGCTTGCTCCTGCTGCGAACATCCTTCTACTTTTTTCTGACAAGAGTAGAGATTATTTATGTACCCATTGTAGCTATACGGGTTTGTTTCAAGTGCTTTATCTAGATTAAATTCTTGCTCTTTAGGCATAGAATTAAAGTAATCCGCATGAATATTACTAGAGCTAATTAAAATTATGACCCATAAAATAAAATATTTCATGACAATCTCCAAGCATAAATAAACTAAGAAATAAATTGCAATAAAAATGCCAACAAAAGTCTAGTAAGGCCTTGAAATTAAGGAAGACAAATGTCAACAATTACGCTCTTGTCTATTATAAATACGATTTTATAATCTTAAATAACCACTCAGGGTCATCAAGTGGTAAATCATGTCCTGCGGTTGGGTGAATATCTAGACTGCAGTTATAAAAATTTGAAATATTGATTGAAGATTCGAATGATACAAGGCGATCGCCTTTTGATGTAATAATATGCAATTTTTTAGTATCATTAATTTTTGGCAACGAAAACTTACTTGCGGCCAGGATTTGATTGAAATAGTTTTTAAAAGCAGATGTTTCACTTACAGCTCTAATATTAGAATTGATTAGATCATCATCTACCTGTTTCAAATTTAGCGTAAATTCCAAAATCGCCTTTTCTCTTTGATAGGGCGTAGATAAAAAAATAGATTTTATATTTTTAAGCATTGATAAGTTAAATCGTTTAAAAATTGGAATTACATTTTTAGCAGATGAATTAATCACAAAGACTTGATCAAAATCAAAAGAGTGACGACTAATCCAGTCAAGGGCAACCATTCCTCCCAGACTAATTGCAATTAAAATTTTAGGGCCATGCCCATGGTCAATCTTTTGAAAACTAGTGCGCAAAAAATCAGTATAATCTGAAATATTTTGAGGAGAATTAATCTTAGACAATTCACCGTTACCGGGTAAATCTAATGAATAAACTAATTGATCAATTTCTTTTAATTGATTAGGAAAGTGATGCCAATGCCCCTTACTCCGTCCCAGACCTCTAAGTAACAAAATCAAAACCAACTCCTGACTTTACTTATAAAATTCTACCCCATAAGATATTAGTATGAAGTGTATCACTCTTATTTTAAGCTTGGCCATGTCGACTCTTGCATTTTCTAGCACAGAAACAATTGCACTAAGTTGTCAGGATTTATCCACGAAAAAATCTGTCACCATAAAGCATACAGATGAGCAATTAGTACTAAATCTTGAAGCGCCAAAGGGAACAAAAATTCTTTCGCTATTTGATGGCAATGTCACCGAAGACTTATTGAATTTTCTTCGTCTAATAAAGACCGAATTAAAAATGATCGAAAATAGAATGGAGATTCGATGGCCCATCACGAATTGTCGAAAAGACAATGAGCATCCCGAATTAATTAGTTGCGATACCAAGGGAACAATTACTTTCCCAGAAAATACAGATTTAATTGTCGACCAATTTTTTACTTCAAAACTTGAGGAAGAAACACCTAATTTTAGATATAAACTATTAAAAATTAGACTCTTTTTAACTTCCAAAAAAAATAATTTTACAGTCGCCATCCCTTTTTATCCTGAGCACTGCCTTGGGCCTTCAATTAAATAATATTTAATAAAAATAAGCTAAATCATGTTTTTAGTAATAACAAATTCCTAAGATTGACATGTAACGAGGGATAAGATGACACTGTATTATTTTGATGAAATTACTGAAAAACACGCCTATCTTGGTGGCAAAGGCTATGCCCTTGGACGCCTTAAAAATGCTGGATTTAATGTTCCAGATGGATTGATCTTAGATGCCGTTCCCACCGAAGTTGAATTTGAAAAAATTATGAGTTGGTGGAATGAACACTTTAATTCTCCACTTGCAGTAAGAAGCTCTGCAGTTGGAGAGGATTCAAGTGAACAAAGTTTTGCAGGACAGAATTCTACCTTTTTAAATGTGATGAATCGCTCTGAATTAAAAGAGGCAATTTCAAATTGCTTTAATTCAATTAACAAAAAATCTAGCGTAATCTATCGCGATCACTTTTTAAAAAACACTGAACAAAAAAACCAGATGAATGTCGTCATTCAATTAATGGTTGATCCTTTTGTATCAGGAGTTTTTTTTAGTATCGACCCTAGAACCAATAAAGATAATTGGATCGTTGAGGCCATTGTAGGCCTGGGCGAAGATCTCGTTTCTGGTAAAAAAACACCTTGGCATTTTGAGCAATTAAAAAATAACACCACTAATATTTTTGACTTAAACAACTTAGTTAATGTTGGAAATAGAGTGCGGGACTTTTTTAAACTTGAAATCGATATGGAATGGGCGATTTCAAAAAATAAAGAGTTATTTGTATTGCAGGCGCGTCCAATTACTGCCTTAGGCGGAAAATCAGAAGAAAAACGTATGATTGAAGCTGAAATAGCCCGACTAAAAAAAGTATACCCTTCTGAGACTATTTGGGATGGGAGTACTTTTGCAGAATGGAGTGGGGCTCCTACTGAACTTAGTTTCTCAATTTGGAAGGAGGCCTTTGCTAAAAATCATTCTTTCTCCAAGGCCTTACAAATCTTAGGCTACCTTGGAATCAATGAAGAGCTATCAAATGAATCTCATTCGCTACTTGAGCGCATTTTTGATCGTGCCTATGTTAACATTTCAATGATGGCCCCCCTTTATTTTGGGCCAATCCCATACCGACTTGAAATGCTACCGGAACCGAAATTAAAATTCGATTTTAAAAAAATGAATTTTAAAACTTTTATTCAAACTCCAATAACCATTTTTAGAATGATTAAAGTTTCTTTCACCATGTCTTCTGAAAGAAAATTTTGGCTAAATCAGGCCAATCTTGAACTCATTAAATTTAAAGACATCTCTTTTCGCTCTAAAGATCTCACAAGATATGCACAAGTAGAAACTGATGAGCTTTTTAATCTCTTTCAAAAAGAAGTTAGAGATTTTTACGGCCATCATCTCATCTGGCCTCTCGTTTTAATTAGCTTAATTGAATCAACAACTCACGGATTAAAGGCCTTACTAAAAGGAGTTATTCCCGATTTAGAAATTGATCACAAGTTTAATGAATGGCTTGGGCGAGGAATTCACACAATCACAATGGATATGAATAGTGAATATCAAAAAGCTTGTACCAACACTGAACTGCGCCCTCTCTTTTTTGAAAAGTATGGCCATCGCGGGCCTGGAGAACTAGAACTATCTCATCCAAGATGGATTGAACTAAATGAAAAAGCATTTTTTACAGTTCAAAATAAAACTTCGCAATCAATAAAAAAAGATGAGCGATTAAGTGTTGAAGATGAAATAAAGTCACTTAAAACATTAAAAAAAGAAGTTATCTTAAAAGAATGGTTGCTTTTAAAGGAAATGCTTGAGCTCCGCGAGCGATTTAAGATGAGCTTACTTTCACCTTATGCTCACATTCGCTTTATTACTCTAGAAATCCAAAAAAGATTTAATTTGTCTGACTTAATTTTTTGGCATAATTTTGAAGAAATAATTAATCGCGACTTTGATCTAAAACGAGCAGAGAAAAGAAAAAATCACTCTGAACTTAGTAAGTCACTCTATCTTCCAAAAATTGTTCAGCTAGAAAAAATTGAACGTATTATTAACTCTAAAGATGTTCAAGGATCAAAAGTTCAAACTGGAGAGGCGCTATCTCCAGGATTAGTTTATGGAGAAATTAGGGTGGTCATTAATCCTGAGACTGTCCAAACAGATTCTTGGCCTCAAAATACAATTCTAGTTGCAGAGTCTACTGATCCAGGTTGGACAGGGTTATTTTTAAAATCTAAAGCAGTTATCGTTGAAAAAGGCGGTGTTTTATCTCATTGTGCAATTGTTGCCCGTGAAATGAATCTACCGGCGATAAGTGGAATTAAACAATGCCATCTAAAATTTAAAGATGGTGAAAAGGTATGGGTCGATGGAAATAATGGACGTGTTACACTCGCTTAATCCAGAAAAAATTCAGATGAGTATTATCCCAATGGTGTTAATTCCTCTGACTACAGTTACGGTGCTTCTAACTTCGATTGCTGGAATCATCGCAGGTTGGTTTGGGATTAAGTTAAATACAGAGGGGCCAAAGCAATTTCTTGAAGTGTTGCTCAAAAAAAGAGTTCTCATTTCAATTCTAATTTTTAACCTTCTAAGTTTTGGTTTTTATCGTCTCTATGTTTATGTTAAAAATATGCCTAAGTTTATTTTTACAATTGAACGAAATTTAGAAAAAACTAAAAAAAGTAGTGGCCTAACTTATTCAAATTCACTTTTACGTATCCATCATTACAAAACGTCAAAGCTTGTATCGGAACCATTTACAGTTACTCTGAAGAAGGAAGTCAGTTTACCATCGGGAGCTTTTCGATCAGGTGCGATTATCGATAACTCGATCTTTTTCGCATTAGATTCTGGAAATATCGTAGAATTAAATCTTTCTGACTTAAAAGAAAATCGAAGTTTTTACTTAGGTACTCCAACAATCACGCGGCCAATAATTTATAACAATGCAATATTTACAGGTGAAGGTACGCACGACACACATCATGCAAGAATTTACTCATACGATCTGTCTACTGGTAAACTAAAAAATCATTTTCAAACCAAAGGTCACACGGAAGGACAGCCTCAAATTGGAATTTTTAACAATCAGGCACTCCTATTTGCTCCGGCGGGAAAAGATGGACTGTATGCTCTCGACCCAAACACATTAAAGGAAGTGTGGCACCAAAATGATGGCCACCTAGATGCAACTGTTAGTATTGAAAATAATTTTATTTATTCTGGTACTGGCATTGAAAAGGGCAGCTTAAGAGAGCGCAGCTATGCAATTGTTTATGATTTTTCAACCGGAAAGAAAATTTGGAAAACAGAACTTCCTCTTTCAAATTGGATGCATCCAGTTGTTGGTAAGAAGGAAGTTTGCTATGCCTTAGGTGAGATTTATTTTCCTTCAAATGTTGGGCTTCTGTATTGCTTAGATAAAACGACAGGGCAATCGCGATACTCTATTCCCTTTGATGCACCTCTGGCATCCAAACCAGTTTATCTAGAAATAGCAGGAGAAGAATTCGTGTACCTTGCCGATTTCAAAGGTAATGCCTGTGGAGTAAGTCTATCAAAAAAAGAGAAAATATGGTGTCACAAAACTGGAAATGATAAAACTCACTACGCCCTTTCAAGTTTTGAATTTGACCCTAAAAGAGGAGTACTTTGGTATCCCAGCCTAGACAATGGACTATTTGCATTTTCTCCACTTAATGGTGACGTAAAATATCACTATAATAAGAAATGGAATAAAACCTATGCTGCCGTTTCAATAAAAGATGATGATTTATTTTTAATGGATATAAAGGGGGTCTTGCGGAATTTCGAACTAAAATAGTCGACTATTGTGTAGGTAGCTGATCATATCTTCCATAAGTTTTTAAATAGAGAGTTTTATTTTAGAATTAAGACTAATATAGATAAAAATTTAGGGGATTAACTAATGAAGAATTTCTTATTATTTGCGGCTACGCTTTTTTGTTTTAACTCACATGCACTTGAAGTCGATGCAAATGATATTGTCAAAAAGGCCGATCAAAAAAGAGGTCTTGGAAATATTTCACACTCCTTTAATGTCACTATCAAAAATCTCGGAGACACAAAGACTGAAGTATATAAAGTAAGTTTCAAAGATATGAATAGTTCACTATCTGAACAGCTTGAACCTGAACGTGCACGTGGAAGAAAAATGCTGATGAAAGAATATGATATGTGGCTTTTCACTCCTAATATAAAAAAGCCTATTCGAATTTCACTGGAGCAAAAGCTCACTGGTGAAGTTAGCTATGGTGATATTGCTAAAACTAATTATGCTGAGGATTATTCAGCTACAATTATTGGTGAAGAAAAAATTAAAAACGAAGACTGCTATAAAATTGAATTAAAAGCAAAAAATAAAAAAGTTACCTACGGAAGAATTGAGTATTTTGTTTCAAAAAAAGATTCTACACCTTTAGAGGCTACCTTTTTTGCACTCTCTGGAAAGCCTTTAAAAAGAGCAAGCTTTGAGGGATTTAAAAATATCAAAGGTATGATGAGATCAACCCAAATGATTATCACAGACCATTTAATGAAAAATAAAGTCTCAACAATGACTTTTTCAGAGCATAAGGTGGAGACATTTAGTGATATGTTATTCAATAAAGACAGCCTAGAATTTTAATGCGATATTTAATTTTACTTGCTCTTTTTTGGGGAACAAATGTTAAAGCAACTCAATATAAATTGAGTGGAAGTGTTAATACCAAGGTTCAAGGTTACACCGACAATAGTAACTCTGATTTTGGAAATTATTTTCACTTCAACCTTGAACAAAAAGCGAAATTTAGTGAAGAATTAATAGGAGTAAATCAGCTTCGCTCCAATGCTCAATCTAGAGAAAGTGACATCAGAAACAAAGTAAAGGCCCAAAAAAAATCTGATTTTGAAACTTATTTAGGTGAAAATTACATTCGTTATAAAAATAACTGGCAAATTTCTCAAGTTGGTTTTCAGGAAATTACTTGGGGGGAAGCTTTTGGGCAAAACTATGCCGACATCATTAACCCTAAAGATAATCGAGTTACTTTATACGATGATCAAAATGAAACAAAAATTCCGATTTGTCTTTTTAATACAAAACTATTTTATACAAATGGCTCTGTACAACTTATTTATGGAGCAAAACCGGCCTTTTCAAAAAACCTTCCTGTCGATCTTTTTTTAAATTCAATCCCTCAAGGGGAAATTTCTATTCAAAAAGAAAGCGCTCCAGGTTTTTTTAATGAAAGTGAATATGGACTAAAATTTTCACATACCTTTAGTGGTCTTGATCTAAGTTTCTCCTATTTTGATTACCTTGACCGAAGCCCTTACTATGAAATTAGCTCAGCAACGGCAAACACATTAATTTTAACTGAAAAACACACACGCATTAATTCAAAGACATTCTCACTTACAAAAACATTTTTTGATTTTGTATTTCGCTCCGACTTCATTCTACATGAGAGTAAAAAATATAATTATCTAAATGGGAGCCTACTTGACAATTATCTTTCAAATACATTTGAATATGTGATTGGAATCGACTCTCCTACTTACAACAATAATACTTTTTATTTCATTGTGGCCGGAAGAAAAAATGACACAATTATATCTTCAACTCTTCTCCCTGTAGAAGAACGATATTTAATTTTCAAACTGAGCCGCCAACTTGGAAATGAAAAAACAATCGATTTTTCGTTTACAACTGAAACATTTACAAAAGGAAATGGAATACAGACTCAAATTTTTTGGCCAGTTTCCAACACAACAGAATTAAAATTTGGTGGTGAGTTTTACTTTGGAGACACCGCTAGCAATATGAGTAAAATAAAAACAATTAATAATATATTTTTTGGATTAAAGAATCATTTTGATCTTTAACCATTGGAAAACTATGAACGATTCAATTATAAAATTTGTAAACATCCATAAAACTTTTAAGACCGACGAAACCTCATTTAAAGCACTCAACAATGTTAGCTTAGACATTTTTCAAGGTGAATTAATTGGATTATCGGGAAAGTCCGGGAGCGGAAAAACTAGCTTGCTAAACATTGCGGGACTGATCGATCCTCCAAGTACTGGAGATCTATTTGTAAAAGGAAGAAATATCAAAGACCTTTCAGACGATGAACTTTCTAAAATAAGAGGAAAAGAAATAGGCTTTATATTTCAAACATTCAATTTACTTCCGCTTCTTAGTGCATTTGAAAATGTTGAGTATGTTATGACTCTTTTAAAGCACTCCAAAAAAGAATGCCAAGAAAAAGCATTATATGCATTAGAACTAGTTGGATTAAAAGATTTCATTCACCATAGACCTTCTCAGCTTTCAGGAGGCCAACGCCAGCGCGTCGCCATTGCCAGAGCAATAGTAAAAAATCCAAGCCTCATATTGGCAGATGAACCAACGGCCAATCTAGATACCAAAACATCAGAAGAAATTTTTGATATTCTCTTAAATCTACAGAAAAATTTAAATGTCACTATTATGCTTTGTAGCCACGACCCTGATTTGATTAATCTGACCAAAAGACAAATTAGAATTAGCGATGGCCAAATAATTAACTAGGAATTCATTATGCGCATTCAATTAGCTATAAGAAATATTACTCGTCACAGACTCCGCTCATTATTATCAATAGGAATGATTGCAGGAGCTGTCATCTCAATTATTGTCTTCAGAGGATTTTCTGACTACTCTTTAACCGCATTAAAAAAGATTGCTGCCGAAAATCAGTATGGGCATATGCAAATTGCGATTGATAAGTACTGGTCACCGGGAAAAGAATCTAGAAAAGAAAAGATATTTGAACTCAGTCAAATTGAAACTTTAAAAAACTCACATCCTGAAATTAAAAATATTTCTGGCCGTTTAAGTTTTTTTGGCCTTCTATCAAATGGCGATCTATCAGTTGGCGGCAAAATCATTGGCGTAGACAGCAATAATGAACCAAATTTTATAAGTTCAATGAAAATGTTAGCAGGCACTTCCTTTTCGACCAATGACAGTAAGGAGATACTCGTTGGTAGTCTTCTTGCAAAACAGTTAAATGTTTCACCAGGTGATTATATAACAGTTCTCACGAATACAATTGATGGAGTGATGAATGCCATGGATCTAACTGTTGCAGGTATCTACTCTGCAGGAATTGATGAAATCGACGGACAAGTCGTCTATCTCCCATTAAAAACCACTCAAGAAATACTCGATACAACCAGTGTGGATATTGCAGTATTAAAATTTGATCATTTAAATGTTCCTCTCAAATTAATTGAACCGATTTCAAAATCACTAAAATCAATCAGCACCAGTTTTAAAGCACGAACGTGGAAAGATCTCGCCGTTTTATTTAGGCAAGTAGATAAATTCTACGGCGTTCAAAATATGGTAGTTGAATCCATCCTTCTGGCACTCATGTTCCTTGGAATATTAAACACAGTTTCAATGACAGTTGTAGAACGAACTGGAGAAATTGGAACCCTTCGCTCTTTAGGAGAATCTCGAAAAGACATCATAAAACAGTTTCTTATCGAGTCAGTTCTAATCTCTTTAATTGGGATTATCTGTGGAATAATTGGCTCCCTGTTGGTCATTCAATTGATCCATGCAGGCCATATTATGACGGAAATGCCAGGCGCCTCTATTCCTTTTCAAATAAAAATCCATTTTTTAAATTCAGCAGTTATTTATTCAAGCGCTTTGTCGATGATCACTGCAATTATCGCTACTTACATTCCTGCACTTAGGGCATCTCGTATGGATATTGTAGAGGCCCTAAGAAAAAACATATAAACTGCCATACAACAATGGGGATAAAACAAGGAAAGTTATCTAAACTATCGCCTCTATTCGCAATGTTGGCTAACTAAATAAGCAAGTCGATTGAGGCATTTGAGAAGCTATGCTTTAAAATGATCGGTCAAGCTTGCCAGGTATTTAAAAACAATCATTTTCTTCGAGATAGAGAAAACCACCTATCCCCATTGTCGTATGGCACTTCAAAACTGATACAGATCATGGCCACATAAGCCATTTTCAAATAAATTATAGTTATAACCACTTTATTGGAGTATTTATGTTTGGTTTGGGTGCAGGTGAGCTATTATTAATATTAGGTGTGGCCATTTTATTTTTTGGGCCAAAAAAATTACCTGAACTAGCACGCGGATTAGGCCAATCGATAAATGAGTTCAAAAAGGGAAAAGACGGAAACACTGACGACGAAAAAAAAGTTTAACTTTTACCTCGGTTAATTTTTCACACATTATTTTAAAAGCCTACCAGTTCATGTAATAAGCTTGCATGAATAAAGCATATCTATACTCTGCTCTACTATATTTATTTCAAACGCTATCCTATGCAAACTTTTCCTGTTTAGATAAAAAAGAGCCACTGCAAATTGATAATAACAAAGCGATAAATATTAAACTATTTCAAGACCATGGTTTTAAAACAAGGGCATACTTAAAAGGTATCGCCATTCAGGAAATTAAAAAATCACAAGGCCATACCCATATCGAAGTCGATTTAAATTTGAGCTCAGAAGATAATGATGATCAAATTGAACTAATCTTCAATAATCAGTATGGAGTTCTTCCAGAAATTAAAGGCGGAGAAGAGATCGTTATGTGTGGTGACTATATTGTCGATCACTACTCAAAAAATAAAGCAATCATACACTGGGTCCACAAGAGCCCAAATCAAAAAAAGCATAATCACGGTTTTATAATAATAAATAATGTTGTTTACGGTTTAAATTGATTTTATAATAAATGTTATGATGATTAATGAAATAAAAGACAGCTTTAAACAACTAAGGTCAATGCCACTATCTAGACTATTTGGACAAAATAACTTTAAACTGGCAACAATTCTTACTGCTCCACTAATTTTGATAACTCTAATTAAGATTATAATTGTTACCGAGATAAGTGCATTTGCTTTTATTGCTGCCTTTGTTTTTTTAACGTTAGGATTTATTTCTTGGTCATTAGTTGAGTACTTCATTCAAAAAAATCTTTTACTATATCATCGAGAACACTGTCGTATTCTAAAAATGGTCAAAGGACAAAAATTTGAGCCGCATGTAATTTCGGTACTTGATTGGATTATAAAACACGGTCTCTATAGCTTTTATCTTTTTTACTTTTTAATTTTTTCAATCGCTTTTTTATTATTAAATGCTTGGTTTGCAACATCTTTTTTTATGCTAGGAATCCTCGTCGGATATTTACTGACTGAATATATTTTTTCTGCAATTCATATAAAGATTCATAAGACGGGTCACCTGCAAAAAATGCAAAAGTTTTATTTCTATCGCCAGAAAAAGAATGCCAATTCAAATTTTTCTCTCTTGTCACCTTACTGGGATCTTTACTTTAATACCATTGATAATTCATACAAGACTTTTGAAGTTTCTCTCTAATTGCTCTTGGTGAAATAAAATTTGGGCATCACTATATCGTTCTTCACTTTTAAATGGGCAGCTCAAACGTGCTTCTGTAAAACTTTGACCACTTCTTAGACATTTTTTTTCCACACAAGACTCGCATGGAGAAATGAATTCAAGAGAATTAATACTAAGCTCAAGTTCAGGATAAATAAAGACAAAACGAAATGAAAACCATAGACCAAAACGTGGGTGTATATCAATTCCAAGAGGACTCATCTTTGATATTCCAAGCTCTCTTGAAAGTTTCTGCAAAGGAAAATGATAATTAGAATCTGGGTAAATTGAATGTATATGATCAATGCTTAAATCAAGTTTTTTAATGATGAAGTCTTTGGCCGTATCATCCATTGGATTTTTAGTTTTTAAAAAATGTGCTGCATTTTTATTAAAAAATTTACCCCCCCCCATTCCTACAAGAATGAGTGTCTTATTCTTTAAATCGAGCTTAAATTTTTCTGAAATTGACGATAATTCATTTCCCTTATAGGCATAAAAGAGATTTAGTCCGAGTTCACTCAATTCATTTACGCTTTTAGTAAGACTCTTCAAGAAAATCACCTATAAAAGTCTTATTTAAAAATTTAATCATTTTTAAATTATCTTGTATTTCATGGGCCAAACTTATATTAGTGGCCTTGATTGTCTTTGAAAGATCTTTTGTTTCATCATCAAAAATTGTGATCAAATCCAAAGCAAGTTCAGGTGAAAAAAATTCTATACAAAGTTCATTGCTAGTTGCCGTTGATCCCGTTCCAAAATTATGTGAACCAATAAACACTTGTTCATCATCAAATAATATTACTTTCTCATGCAAATACTGAAGTCCATCTGGCCCTTGCCATTGGTAAATTTCTATTCCTTCTTTTACGAGCTCATTCATTATAGGCAATGAATAAATGTAACCTTTATTGCTTACAATTCCTGAAGTCTCTAAGCTGTTTGTAATTATTTTAATATCTTTATTTTCATTTATATTTGAGATAAGAAATTTTTTATATTTAGGAGTTGGCAAAATATAATAATTATAGGCCCGCATTTTATTAAACTTAACACTTGTTACTGCATTTACAATATCATCATCCATCGTAATTTTATCATCATGCTTGTATCCTTTTTCATCCTGTATTAACACTGCATTATGCGTAAGTAGTCTGGCCTTAACTCCATTGGTTACTGCAAGTTTAGGAAAGTAGATTTCATTTTCTCTTTCAAATAATGTACTTCTAAGTCTATTGATACAACTTTTATTTTTATAAGCGCAAAACTTTTTAATCTTTCGATTTAAAGCAAAAGTATATATCTTTAAGAAATGCTCTTGTAACTGATTAACTATTCCACCTCTTACAAGCACTTCCAAATCTTTTGCATTGTAAGCACTATCGGATAAGTTTCTTCCGCCAATGACAGCGACATCCCCATCAACAAGAAGCACTTTTTCATGAATATTATTAGTAACTGTAAGCTTTCCGCTCGGCCCCAAAAGTAAATAACTAAAAACGATATCAGTATCTTTCTCTTTTAACTCTCGCTTTGTTTTTAATGTTAAATCCTTTACAAAGGTTGGAATAAAAGTTGTTACAATCCTTACTTCTACCCCACGCTGGTGGGCCTTATGCAATTCTTCATAGACTCTTTGAGGATATTTTGAATTATCCAAAAAATAACTCATGATATGGATATGATGCTTAGCTTTTTTAATTAGCTCTAATTTTATTTCTAGTGCGTTTTTTGAATCTTTTAACAACTCTATTGAGTTATTTGATGTAAAGTCATAGACATCTGAATAAAGAGGTCTAATACATGCAATAAAGGCCATAAAAAGCAAAATTTTAAAGGTATTCATATATTATTAGAATATGACAGTTTTTAGATATTTAGATTGAAGCTTGTATTTATTTCAGGGCCGTATAAAACTTGGCCACTTTTAGTCCTTAAGTGGAATTGTCCTAAGGACAGGTATTAATTTCTTATAATTAGGATAAGGATATTTCTTAAATAAACTATCTATATAACCTATTACTTCTTCTGGTTTTTTCGGTCTCTCTCCTTCCGATAGTATGTATTTTACATAATTTTCAACTAGGATAAAAATTATGCTAAGTGGAGAAATCGACATGGAGATCTCTGAAAGAGAATTCCCCATTTTTGAGCCGTGATGTTGCTTAATGAGAACATCTATACCAATCGGGATCTCCTTGGTCTGAGATATTATCTTCGCGGCCATTTGAGCATGGTTTAACACCAGTGCTTTTTCACGATCTGACAGACTTGATTTTTTAACGTCGTCATCATATTCAAAAAGGGCCAATTCATCTCGGTCTAAAATAATGTCGTGAAAAAAACAGAGATAGCTCCATTGCTGAGTAATATTTGGATTATTCCAACTCTGATCTTTAAGTACAAATTGCCCTATATATGATGAGATTATGGAATGCTTAAAGCGAAGTGATGAGTTTTCTTCAATAAGCATTTTATAAAGCTTTGATAGACTACTTATACCTGTAATTACTTTTTCCATGGATCGAATACTTGTTTTTGCCAAGCTCATCGTGGTTTCAGGAAGACCAATATTTCTAACCGACTCTGAAATCATTTCAAAGGCAATTTCTGTTTGAACAAAGCGATCTTCGTTAGATAAAATTTCACTCTCTAAGATATCTTGTATATTGCTTGTAAACGAATTGATTACTTCGAGTCTCATGCTCGATTTACAATACAGTTCAGGAAAAAAATGTGAATGGCTATTAATAAATTCTTTTGTAAAAATTTTTCCTTTGGCCAATACCACCACAAATTCAGACTGAGCATTTTTTTTAAAGATTGTTTGAGTCGCCTGCCAACCAGGAAGCAGATACTTTATTGGCAATGGGTAGTACTCACCGACATCTTGCTCGCTCATATATTTTGCTGTTATTCCCATTTTTTTAGCAATTGTTGATATTAATTCTTTAACCTTTATATCTTGGCCAAAAATAGTTACCTCAGAATATTTTTCTGAAGATTTTGCTGAGACATAGGTAATGGGCTTAACAAACTTATCTTTGAGCATCTGATTTAACTTAGATAATTTTTCACTAAGTTTTGGGTCATCAAAAAGATTGGCCAATATTAAGTCAGGACTTTTTTTACGCAATTCCGATATTAAATCATCAAATTTTTCACACACTATATACTGAGCGTTGACATAAACCTGCAAATTTAAGCAATACAGATTCAAATAATCAACCCTAGGCTCATAAATAATGACGACCGGTTCTTTCTTCATATACAATATTCTAAACAATTTTTTTATATTAACTATATGGAAAAAAAGAACTTTAGAATAACTAGAAGGATTTTGTAATGCGCGTACTTACTTCTCCCAAACTGAAGCATTTCTATCAGATACTCTTTTTATACTTGTTCACCCTGACTCTATACCGATTCATTTTTTATATTGTCTTTAAAAATGAACTTCAAAACCAATCATTTCAATCAATCTTAAACTCTTTTTTACTGGGTGCTAGATTTGATCTACGACTATCAATTTTTCTTCTCATTCCAACAATTCTCATCTCACTACTCCCATTAAAAGCTCTTGCGATAAAAATTGAAAATATCTTCATTTTTGTATTAATTTTTATAGTCAATTTATTTTATGCCGTTGATTTAGGCTATTATTCCTATTTAAGATCACGGATTAACTCAACAGTAAGTTCTTTTTTCGCCAACCCAATCATTTCATTTCACATGGTAAAAGAATCTTACCCTTGGTTTTTAATTTTTATAGGTATTCTTTTGGCAAGTATCTGCTTTATATGCCTTAAACATTTTTTGATTGATAAAAAAAATATCGTTAAGGATGCAAATGTCGACTCCAAAAAATTAAAATTTGCAAGAGGTTTTATTTTTGTCTGCATTTTATCATTCGGTGGTTATGGAAGTTTAAAGATGTATCCTTTGCGATGGTCTGAAGCCTATAATACTACCAATGCATTTTTATCTAATCTGGCCTTAAATCCAATCCTCTACTTTGTAGACACCTATTCCTTTAGAAAATCTGACTACGAAATTGAAAAAGTGAAAAAAAATTATGATCTCGTCGCAAGCTACTTAGGAGTTAAAAACCCAGATCTAAAAAATCTTAATTTTCTAAGAAGTTATCCTGAGAATATGGCAAGAAAAAAAATGCGTCCAAATATTATTATTGTCATCATGGAGTCGATGGCCTATTTTCAAACGGGAGTTGGCGGATCAAAAGTTAATCCAACCCCAAATCTTGACTCTCTTTCAAAAGATTCCTTATTATTCACGCAATTTTATACTCCAACAGTTGCAACTGCTCGCTCAGTTTTTGCGGCCATAACCTCACTTCCCGATATTTCTAAAATAAAAACAGGTACAAGAAATCCATTAATTGTTAATCAAAATACAATCATGGGACAGGCCTTTGACTATGATAAATATTATTTCTTGGGAGGCTCTGCCAATTGGGGAAATATACGAGGAGTACTTTCATACAATATAAAAGATCTAAAAATTTTTGAAGAAGGATCGTATCAAAGTCCAACTGTTGATGTTTGGGGAATTTCAGATCTAGATTTGTTCTTGGAAGCAAAAAAAGAACTTGACCAACAAAACCAAAAAGAAAAATCATTTTTTGCCGTTATTCAAACCGCCGGCTATCACAGGCCCTATACAATTCCACCTCTTAATAAAGAATTTAAAATTATTCCTGAAGATCAAAATATTAAAAATGAAATTAATAAATATGGCTTTGAATCAATGGCCCAGTATAACGCGATGAGATTGCAAGACTACTCTCTAGGTAAATTTATAGCAGAAGCTAAAAAGTCTTCATGGTATGACAATACTATTTTTATTATTTTTGGTGATCACGGCCTACCTCATAATAATGCTGCCAACGTATTAGAATGGGAAAAGACACAGGCCAATGGCTATCATGTTCCATTAATCATTCACTCTCCACGCTATATCAAAAATGGTGTCGAAAAGAAAATTGCAACAGAGATGGATGTTATGCCTACGGCCGCAGGATTAATTGGCATAAAATATCAAACGCGATCATTTGGAAAAGATTTATTTAATAAGGAACTAGATCAATACCGTTTTGCTTTTTCTTACAACTGGTATCCGCCGCACCATTTAAGTTTAATTGATGAAAACTTTTACTTTGAAAAAATTCCATACAACAACAATACTCTCCTCTTTAATTATAATAAATCTGGTGCTACAAATATCAAAGAATCAGAAATAAAAAAACATGATGAATTAAATGCTTTAAGTGAAGGTCTCTATGAGACAGCAAAGTATTTATTATACCATAACCCAAAAACTTATTAATACTGAGGTAAGAAATGACTTTAAAAATAGATCCAAATCAAAAGGCAAGTGCAAAAGATGGAGTCTTTGGACTTCCATTTAAAGAGAAAGATTGCAAAGTAATTTATCTTCCCATTCCATGGGATGCCACTACATCATACAAAGCAGGAACCAAAAATGGCCCGACGGCCATTAAAAATGCTAGCGATCAAATTGATTTTTTTGATCTTGATTTTATAGATGCTTATACTCAAGGCCTTTTCATGAAAAATGAAGATCCAAAAATAAAAAAAATGAATTCTGAAACTCGAAAACTTGCCTTAAAAATAATTAATGCAGATGAAGATTCACTAAAAAAGAACAAGACCTTAAAGCTTGCACTAAAAAAAGTGAATGAGAACTCTACCAAGCTTAACGAATACGTTTACGAAAATACTAAAAAACTACTCGATCTAAAAAAAATTCCGATTATCGTTGGTGGTGACCACTCAACCCCATTCGGAGCAATAAAGGCCTATGCTGAAAAATTTTCTGATTTAGGTATCCTGCACTTTGATGCTCACTCTGACACCAGAGACGCCTACATGGGCTTTTCCGACTCACATGCCTCAATCATGAGAAATGTTATTGTCAAAATTCCTAAAATAAAAAAACTAGTCCAAGTTGGTATTCGTGATTTTTGTGAAGAAGAATTTGATTTCACTTCAAGCAATTCAAAAATTGAAACCTACTTTGATCATGACTTAAAAAAAAGAAAGTTGGCCGGAGAAAATTTCTTAAAAATAGCCTCGGAAATAGTTGCAAAACTTCCAAAGCACATCTATATCTCCTTTGATATTGACGGACTCGATCCGCGCTATTGCCCGAATACAGGAACCCCTGTCCCAGGTGGACTTGAGTACTTTGAGTTGATTGCCATCGTTAATGAAATTTCCAATCAAAAAAAGATGTTGGTAGGTTTTGACCTTGTAGAAGTATCTCCTGACCCTAAAAATAAAGATAATGAATGGGATGCAAATGTTGGAATGAGACTACTCTATAAATTAACTGGTGCTTGTTTGCATTCACATAAATTGATAAAAAAAAGGGCCCTTCAAGTAAACTGATTGGGCCCCTAGGTATTATCCTAATTTTTTAAAAAATTCATAAGCCATGTTCGGAGTACGATCTCAGTAACCGCCCACCTGGTCCCGTGTTTTTAACAAGACCTCTGAAAGCAGCAATCATAAAAAATACAACCACTGAGTATTCAACCACTCTTAGAGAAAAATACTCTCTAAGAAAACCTCCAAAAAATGCATCAACAAATATCAAGGTACTTAAAACAATCGTAAACACTCCATAAAAAGAGTTTGCATCGGTACCACCTTGATTTTTAGAAATCATCATACGTCCCACTCCTATTACCGCACGGTCGTCCAATTCTTTGACCCGCGATCAAGCTATTATATTCGTGCTTAACAATTTCTCTAAATTTAATTTTTTTAAATCTAATTTTAGTCACTTAAATCTAAATAGTCTGAGATTGAGACTCTTTAAAGTGCCCATTTTTTGAGTATTTACCTTGATTATAACCCACAAGACTGCTGTGGTTTATAATTATAATTCACAATAGACCTGTGGAATGTTATAATACTTAAATTGGTGGTGAATAAAATGCTCAAACGATTACTTGATCTAAATAAATTTATAAAAAGAAAATCAATCTTCCTACTCGGTCCACGCCAAAGTGGTAAATCGACTCTTTTAAAGAATACATTTCCAAACGCTAAAATTATCAACTTATTAAAAAATTCAGAATTTTTGAGATATCAAAGAGAACCCGATCTTTTAATTCAAGAATATGAACAACTAAAGAAAGAATTAATCATTATAGATGAGATACAAAGGCTGCCCGAACTATTAAACAATGTTCATTATTTAATAGAAGAATGCCAGCATAGATTTATTTTAACTGGATCAAGTGCTAGAAAGCTAAAAAAAGAAGGTGTAAACCTTCTGGCGGGTAGGGCTGCAAAAATCCACTTTCATCCTTTAATTTCACTTGAACTTGGAGATAAATTTAAACTTGAAAGAGCACTTTCCTACGGCCTTTTGCCATCGGTTTATCTTTCTAATATGCCAGATGCTGAATTAAAGGATTATGTGGGCCTTTACTTGAAAGAAGAAATCATGGCCGAAGGATTAGTTAGAAATCTAAATGCCTTTTCTGCATTCTTAGATATTGCGGCAATTTCTCATGGAAAAATGATTAACTATGCAAAAGTAGCTAAAGATGCTGGTGTACCTCCTAGTACTGTAACCGAGTACTTTAAACTTTTATGTGATACGCTTATTGGCCACGAACTACTTGCTCTTGGAAAAACAATTAAAAGAAAACCAATACAAACTTCTAAATTTTATTTTTTTGACAATGGTGTGGTGAGAGCGCTTCTTAAAAAAACTAAAATTCACAAAAGTGATGCTGACTATGGCGATTACTTTGAAGCATTTATTTTTCATGAATTACTTGCGTATAAAAATTACATAAAAGATTGCGACATTCGATATTGGCGTTCTGTTTCAGACCATGAAGTCGATTTTATTTTAGATGAACAAGTGGCCATCGAAGTAAAAGCAACAACAAAAGTAAATGATGATGACTTGAAAGGTTTACTCGCGCTTAATGAAGAAAAAATCTGCAAAAATTTTTACCTTATATCTCAAGATCCAAAAGTACATATAAAAAAAGGTATTACTTGCCTGCCTTATAATCTGTTTTTAGAAAAACTTTTTGATGGCCAGATTGTTTAATTAAAAAACTAAAATTTTTTACTCTAGAATCTCAAGATAAATTAAACTTTTCCTCAACCTGTAGGGATTATACTGATCGCAGTCTATTTTTCAAGAAGGCAGCAGAGATTGATGGCGAAAGAAGCATAGTTACTTACTTTGGCGCTACTCTTTCTTCATAAATAACGTTCGAGTTGGATAAGCAAAATTTATATTTGTATTATTGGCAATCTTCATTATCTCTAAAATAATATTATGTCTTTCTTCAAGTTCATCTTTTGCACTTACTGCCTTTAGATAAATATTCAATAATATATTTATCGAACTTTCTCCCAATTCATGGACATAAACCTGAATGGGCATCTCTTCTTTTTCTACATTTGGATTTAAACCTAAACGATAACGGACTTCTTGAATAAAATTTTCAACGTCTTCAAATTTTGTAGTGTACTCGATTCCAAGCACTGTTCTAAATCGTCGGTAATTTCTCATTCCATAATTGTCTATTGCAAGGTTTGCCAGAACAGAATTGGGCATTGAAACCAAAGAATTAATTGGAGTACGAATTCGAGTACTACGAAACCCTACTTGCTCAACCGTGCCTTCGATATTTTTATCTAACACAATATAATCACCAATATTAAAAGGACGATCTAAGATAACTGTTACTGAACCAAAAAGATTTGAAATTGTATCTTTAGCTGCAAGTGCAACGGCCACCCCTCCAATCCCTAACCCGGCCAAGATAGAGGCAACATCAAAAGTCATACTGTGAGCGACAAATAATGCCCCAAATGAAACGACAAAAACCTTAGCTGTTTTTTTGAGCATAGGAACTAAAACATCATCAAATTTATTTGGTGAAATTAATGCCTTTTTCTCAAACTCAAAGCTTACATAATCAACTAGCTTTAAACTTGACCATACTGCAGAAAAAGCGAGTACGATATAGTTTATCCTTAAGATAATTTCTAAAAATTCAATATCTAATTCTAAAAAAATTACCGTATATTTTACAAAAAGAGATGATGCTAAAATACCAAAAGGAAGAGTTGATTTATATCTCTCTTTTACTTCTGACTTGTTTTTAACAACAAAACCAATCAAAAAGCGAACGATAAAGTATATAAAAATAGAAAACAATCCCAAAACTACAAGTGAAAGCCATTGGCCGTTTTTTAAAACAAAAAAACGCTTACCTGTCCAATGGGGAAACATGTTTTTAATTTTCGTTTTCAAGCTAACAAATTCAGTTACGCCCGAAACGACTTTTAAGTCTTCAACTGAGTGATAAAAATCTTCAATCGATAAAACAGTTTGAGGTGTAAATTTCCAACCGGATTCAGTTTTATAAAGCGCAATTTCCACATCTTTTATTGCACCATTAACGTTGATCGATTGTTTTCTAAAATACCAAGTTGCACCTGATTCATAATTTGGAACTGAATCAAAATCGACTTTTGAGATTCTATCAATCGTATTAATTAATCTTTCTGCTGTAAGTTTTCCAACAAGATTTCTTGATCCCATATCAATAAGAGAAAGATCTAAAGTCAAAATAGCATCTTTAATCTTGCCACTATCACCTTCTTTTACTCGTTCCATACTTTCGATAAAAATCATCATCGTCAATCTTGGAGTTCTAAAGCGCTCATCTATTTTTGAATTTTGCGCAAATGCAGAAGAAAAAAAGATGATTGATAAAAGAAAATATAATCTAATCATTCATTGTCCTTTAAAATATTTAACTTTAGTTTTTTAAGTTTTATTCGTTGATCTTTATTTTCACTTTTAGCGGCCAAGGAAAGCAGTGTGTTTAAACGCTCTAGATTTAATGTGTCAGAAAACTCAGGTTTTTTCTCTTTAAAATTAAGAGGACAAAAATCAATCTTCTCCTCAAGCGGAAGATAAATTGCAACTCCTTGTGTTCGACAAATAAGAGGTCTTACAGGATAAATTGTGCAAATATTTTGATACAAAAAACTACAGGCTTTTTTTTCTGGCGAAGTTTCCCAAAGCGACTTTAAGCTGTCTTTGTCTTTTTGATCTAGTGCTTTAAACCAATTTGAAATAAGCTCTGCTTCAACTTCAAATACACCGATGTCAGTATAACAGCAATCCGCACATGATTTTTTACAACTCATCTGATCAGCATATTTAGATGAAAATTTTGTAAAAAAGTCACTTGCATTTTTCTGCAAAGTTAAAATGGCACTCATTAGTTAATTCCTAGTTCCTTTTGTCGATAAAAGCGAATGAAATGCTGGCACCGCAATTAAGGTCAAAAAAGTTGAAACAACAACCCCACCGATTACCGCAGTGGCCATTGGAGACAAGCTTTCGGCCCCCGCCCCTATAGAAAGTGCCGCAGGAATTGCGCCTGCAATTGTAGCAAAGGAAGTCATTAGTATTGGTCGCAATCGTTTAGGGCTTGCTTTTAAAATTGAATCACGTAACGATGCTCCCTCTGCTTCTAGTTGCTTTGAAAAATCGACAAGCATAATTGAGTTCTTTTTAACAATCCCCATGAGTAAAATAACTCCAATCATTGAATAAATATTAATCGACTGATTACTAATCAAAAGGGCCAACAATGCTCCTGAGACTGAAAATGGCAGTGCTACAAGGACCGTTACTGGATCAGTAAAACTATTAAATTGGCTTGCAAGAACCATATAGGAAATAATTATTCCTAAAACTAATACAAATATTAAACTATTAAATGACTCTTCAAATGTTTTCGAACTTCCGGTATCAAGCAACTTCACTCCGGGAGCTAGGTTTTTAGAAATTATTTTTTTCGCATCTTCTAAAAGCTTTGCTTGAGATTCACCTTTTTTAATATTTGAGTAAATTTTTAATGTTCTTAATCGATCTTGCCTTGATATCGATTGTGGAGCATCTATGAATTCAATTTTAGAAAAAGATCCTATTGTAATTAATTCCCCACGATTATTGCGTATTTTAATCGATTTAATTTTTTCAATATTTGCTTCATCAGCATTCATTCCATCTAGTCGCAGACGAATATCATACCTATGCCCATCAGAAGTAAACTTCCCAACAATCGTTCCACCAACAAGCGCATTAATAGTCGTGGCCAAATCATTTATCGCAACCCCATAGCTTTGGGCCATTTTACGATCTGGAATAATATTTAATTCTTTTACACTTTCTAAAAAATTTGAATCAAGATCGGGATAATTTCCAGTTTTCTCCATTTCTCCCATTGAATCTTTGATTGTCTTAATTAATGCCTCCCAGTTACTTCCAGAAACGGCAAACTCAAGTGGGAATCCTCTTCCGCCTCCTCCTGCAAAAGATGAAAGAGAAGTATCTAAAACTGTAATTCGAGCTCCTTTAATTTTTTCTTTTAATTCAGAACGAAATACATCTAGTAAATCTTGCTGACTCAGTTTTCTTTCATGCTTATCCTTTAAACTGATAAAGATTGTGGCCGAACTAGACTCTCCACCGCCAAATCCACCAACTGCAACAAAATATCTTTTAATCTCTGGCCTACTTAATAAATATTTCTCTACTTCAAGCACTTTTATATCCGTAAACTTAAGCGATGATCCTTCTTTCGTTTTAATTCTCATCATAAGTGAACTTTGATCTTGAGCTGGGATAAACTCTTTTTTTAATGCAGGAATAATTAATAAACTTAAACCAAAAATAACGATAGATGAAATTATGACCCAAACACGTGCATTTAAAATCGCAGGCAATATTTTTTCATAGAGCGATTCAGTCTTTAAAAACCATTGATCCATCATTGATCCAAGCTTACTGCGTTTTGAAGTTTTAGCAATAAACTGTGACGTTCGCATCGGAGTTAGAGTCAACGCTTCAACAAGTGAAAGAAAAACGGCAACAGAGATGGTTACACCAAACTGATAAAAATACTTTCCAATAATACCTTTCATATAGGCAACAGGAAGAAAAATAGCAATAATTGCAACTGTCGCGGCCATGGCAGCAAAAGTAATTTCACGTGCCCCATCTAAAGATGCAGTTCGTTTATCTTTTCCCATTTCAAAATGGCGAAAGATATTTTCTAAAACCATAATTGCATCATCTACAACTATTCCAATAGACAGTGACAGTGCAAGTAGTGTGAAATAATTTAGAGTAAACCCTAAGTACTTTAAGACAATAAACGAACCGAGAATAGAAGTTGGAATTGCTAAAATAACATTGAACGTAGCTGACCATGAACCTAAAAATGCCCAACATACAAGCGCTGTTAATATTGCTGATAGCATGAGAGTTGTCGTCAATTCTTTTACTGATTCTTTAATAAAAACGGTCGTATCAAAATTAATCCCAATGTTCATGCCGTTTGGAAGTACTTTATTTAGTTCATCCATTTTGGCCTTTACATTTGTAGCTACTGAGACAGCATTAGATCCACGTTGCTTTCTTATTCCTATCCCGATCGAAGGTTTTCCATTAACGCGAGAAATACGTTGAATATCTTCTAGCCCATCCTCAACTCTTGCAACTGTTTTTAAAGGAAGGCTTGTAAAATTAGTGGCTCCACCGCGTTTATTTATATTGATATTTTCAAAATCTTTAACCGTCTTAGTTTCTGAAAGTGTGCGAATGACATACTCAACGCGATCATTTTCCAATTTTCCACCGGGGATTTCCACATGTTCAGATGAAATGGCAGAGATGATATCTCCCACTGCTAATTGGTATTGGTCTAGCTTTTTTTGATTAACCCATACCCTTAAGCTTGGGTCGACATAACCAGATAGCATTACATCAGCAACCCCCTCAGTGTTTAAGAATTTATCCTTAATATTGTCACGGGTGTAACTCATCAAACTTTTCTTATCCATCTGATCTGTTGTAACCGCTAACCACATAATTGGTTGATCATCGGGATTAACTTTTGAAATGGTTGGTGCATCCATGTCTTTTGGCAATCGCCTCATCGTGCCTGAAATTTTACTTTGAACATCTGTTAGTGCCGAATCGATATTGCGGTCAAGAGAAAACTCAACCGATACATTTGCTCCACCTCGCCTGACAGATGAAGAAATAGATTCAACTCCTTCAACTCCCATCAGAGCACTTTCAATTACATCAACAACATCACTTTCTACAACTTCAGGACTTGCACCTGACCAACTAATGGAGACGTTAACCATTGGCATATCAACATCTGGTAACTGAGAAACCCCCATCTCTCGATAGGCCAAAAATCCAAAAAGGATCATTGCAATCATGAGCATCCAAGCAAAGACAGGATTTTTAATTGAAATATCTGATAAGCTCATGGCAATTCTCCTACACTTGCAGAAAGTAATTTCAATGTCATTAAGGCCATAATTTTATTTTTTTCTGAAGCACGTTTAGAATCTATATACAAATTCATTGCAGAAATAACCTCTAGATTTGAGACCATACCTAAGCGATAGTCTTTGAGTGCTTCATTATAACTTTTTAATGATAAATCCTCAGCGACTTCCAAACTCTCAACCTGTCGTATGTATCTTTGTAGTGTCTCGTACTTTGAAATCAAATCAAGCTCAATACTTTTCTTATAATCCATATAAGAAAATCTTGCTTCATGTTTTTTGTAAACCTGCTCATTTACCTTTGACTGCGCACTTCCTCCTTCAAACAAAGGAAAACTTAATACAAGACCAATATCCCATGTGGTTTTTGAATAACTTGTTCCCGTTCGATCAGTAAGATAATAATTTGAAGTCAAATCAAGAGTTGGAAAATGTCCACGAAACGCAGAGCTCACTCCAATATCAGCTTCACTTATTTTTAATTCTTTTGATTTTAAATCACCGCGCTGATCAATTCTTTTTTTCAATTCATCCAGAGTTGAAATTTTAATAGATTCATTTATATCAATTATTGGCAGGAGATCAATTCCGCCAAGATATGCCTCGAATCTTTTTCGATAATCTTCTAAGCTTCCAGAGTTGTTTTCAATTTGAGCACGGACTTGAGCTAATTGAGATTTCGCCTGCAACAACTCTCCAGGTCTTGATCTACCAATCGCCACTCTTTTTTCTAGTTCAAATACTCGATCCTGGCTCTGTTGTAGAAGTGCAGTTAAATTTTTTGCATCGTTGGAGTACAAAAAAAGATTGTAGTAAATAGGAATCAATGTTTGATAGACATTAATCTTATTATAATCTCCATTATTTTTGCTGGCCTCTAGTGCTAATTTAGCGGCATCAATTGCAAGCGAATCTTTACCACCACGGTAAAGATTATAAGTCATATTTAAATTGGCATAATGTGAATCATTTAAATTTTCTTGCTTATTATAAGTCCCCTTAAGAGCTATTTTAGGAAAGAAAGCTGATCTTCCTTGGACAATAGTCTCATTTGCGCTTTTTATTTTCATTTCATTTTCATTTTTTGCGTAATTTTCTTTGAGCGCCAAATTAAATGCATCTGTCAATGATATCTCACGCGAAAATGCCAATTTTGATTGGCCAAATACTAAAAATAAAATGGCCAAATGTATTAAACTAATTTTTGACATGACGTCCTCTATGAATAAAATTTTTTAAATTAAAACACTGTTAAATCAGGGTGTAAATGCTGTTCAATCGCTGTATAATCTGATAACTTTTTTTTAATAAAACCACTTACGAGGTACGAAGATGCACAAACTAAAACTTATGCTTTTAATTTCCCTATTAAGTACAAATTTTTCTTACGCAGAGACCAAACCAATTCGCGTAGGAATGGTTACAGATGTCGGGGGTGTCAATGACCAATCTTTTAACCAGTCAGCATGGGAAGGTTTACAAAAGGCCAAAAAAGAACTTGGCATAAAAGCAAGTTATCAAGAATCAAAGCAAGATGCTGATTATGCATCTAATCTAGATACTTTACTCGATGCTAATAATGACTTGATTTGGGGAATTGGATTTAAAATGGCAGATAGTATTTTAAAGGCGGCCAAACAAAATCCTAAGCAAAAATATGCAATTATTGACTTCTCTTTTGGAGACAAGACTCCTCCTAATGTTATTGGAGTCATGTTTAAAGCAGAAGAGGGGGCATTTGTCGCTGGCTATATTGCCGCAAAAAGCTCTAAGACAAATTCGATTGGATTTATTGGAGGAATGAGCGTTCCGATAATTCACGCTTTCCAATATGGGTATAAGGCCGGGGCAAAGTTTGCCAATCCTAAAATAACCATCATTGAGCAGTACTCTGAATCTTTTACTGATGCTGCTAAAGGGAAAGCAATTGCAAACTCTATGATCGGAAAAAAAGCTGATGTTATTTTTCATGCTGCCGGTGCAGTTGGCGATGGCGTAATTGAGGCCGTAAAAGAAAAAAACGTCATGGCCGTTGGAGTTGATCGTGACCAAAACTATCTTGCGCCTAAAAACGTAATCACTTCTTCAATGAAACGAGTTGATAATGCTATTTTTAAAGTTGTTGAAAATTTAAAAAATGGTCAATTCAAAGGCGGAACAACTCTAAATTTTGGACTAAAAGATGGGGCCGTTGATATTGCTCCAACAACAAATAAAATGATTTCATCTCAATTATTTGCGGAAGCAACTGAGCTTAAGAAAAAAATAGCTGATGGAAAAATTAAGCCCCCTGCCGACGAAAAGGCATACAATCAATTTTTAAAAACACTTAAATGAATATTTTAGAGCTTAAAAATATATCTAAGACTTTCGGTGAATTTAAAGCTAATAACCAAATTAGCTTTAATGTTTCCGCTGGAGAAGTTCATGCGATTCTTGGAGAAAATGGTGCCGGCAAGTCTACGCTCATGAAAATCATTTTTGGTCTATACCGGCCAGACTTTGGTGGAAAGATCATTTTCAAGGAAAAAGAAGTCAACTTCAACTCTCCAAAAGACGCCATCAAAAGTGGAATTGGTATGGTTCATCAGCATTTCATGCTGGTGAAGCCTTTTACCATTCTTCAAAATATTATCCTCGGAGTTGAACCAAAAAATATTTTTGGCATAATTGACTATCAAAAAGCTAAAAAAAGTGTTCAGGAAATTTCAAACAAATATCATTTCAATTTGGATCTTGATCAATTGATCAGTGAGACTAGCGTAGGAATGCAACAAAGAGTTGAAATTGTAAAAACACTATACCGTACATCTGAATTAATTATTCTCGATGAGCCTACTGCAGTTCTTACGCCTCAAGAAGTTTTAGAATTTTATAAAATTGTTAAAAATTTAAAGGCAGATGGAAAGACGATTATCATAATCACTCACAAGCTTCATGAGATAAAAGAAATTGCTGATCGCTGCACGATTATTCGAAAAGGTGAATTTATTGAAACAGTTGAAGTAAAAGATTGCTCTGAGGAAGCCTTAGCAGAGAAAATGGTCGGCCGTAGCGTCCAATTAAAAATTCCTAAAACACCTTTTTCTTCTAATGAATCTCAAAAAGAAATTTTTCATATCAATTCAATTTCGGCCCTGAACGATAAATTTTTAACTGCTCTTGACAAGCTTGAGATTAAAATTTCAGCAGGTGAAATTTACGGACTATCTGGAATCGATGGCAACGGACAAACTGAACTAGTGGAATGTCTGATGGGGATAAGGCCAACCTTTGAAGGAAAAATTGTTTTAAACAATAAAAATCTTACTCATTTAGGGCCGAAAGAAATTTATGAATCAAAGTTATCTTTAATACCTCCTGATCGCAAAAAGACAGGACTCGTAATGGATTTTAAAGTTAAAGAAAACTTTGTTCTTCAGAATATTTCAAAACATCCTTTCTCAAAATATGGAATTATTCTTTCTAAAAAAATTGATGAGTTTGGAAATCGTTTAATGGATCGTTTTGATATTCGTCCAAGAAACATTGAACTTTATGCAAAAAATTTGTCTGGAGGAAACCAGCAAAAAATCATCTTGGCCCGAGAAATAGAAAGCGACCCCGACCTCCTAGTCTGTTTTCAACCTACGCGCGGTCTCGACGTAGGGGCCATTCAATATATTCATAATGAATTACTCGAACTTCGGAAGCGAAAAAAAGCAATTCTACTCATCTCATATGAGTTAGATGAAATCATCAACCTTTCCGATCGTATTGGAGTTATTTATCAAGGGTCAATACTAAAAGAATTTAATCATAATGACATAGCAACAAAACCAAACTTAAAAGAAGAAATTGGGTTATATATGGCCGGGGGAAAATAGATGCGATCAAATAAAATTATTTTCTCGCTTTTTTCTGTTCTCTTAGGATTAATTATTGGTGCCCTCGTTTTAAAACTTTCAGGTCTTCCAGTGGTAGAAGCTTTTGAAGTTATGTTCAAAGGGGCCTACGAAAAGCCGCAATATATCGCTTACATCATTATTCGCTCAACTCCATTGATACTAACGGGTCTTTCGGTGGCCTTTGCATTTAGAACAGGATTATTTAATATTGGGTCAGAAGGTCAGTTTATAATTGGAGCACTCACTGCTGCAATTGTTGGAATCAAATTCGATTTTCACCCATTGATCCAAATACCATTTGTTATTGTTGCTTCAATTATTACTGGAGGACTATACGGGGGACTAGCAGGATTTTTTAAAGCAAGATTTGGAGTGCATGAGGTTATTTCAACAATCATGCTCAATTGGATTGCACTTTATTTTTCTAACTATATGGTCATGAGTGAATTTATCCACAGAGATAGTACTGAGACAACTGAGTTTATCGGAATGAACAGTTCAATCACTCTTTTTGAAAATTTTAAAAGCTCAGAGCAAGGTTTAGCTTTTTTTGAATCCTATCCAAGTCTTTCTGAATTTTTTAGACCCCCTGTCAATGCAGGAATATTCTTTGCGCTTCTTTCGGTTCTTATCGTTTGGTTTATTTTAAATAAAACGAGCTTCGGCTTTAAACTGAAGGCCGTTGGGTTTAATCGTGATGCCTCAAAATACGCGGGAATAAATATTGAAAAGAAAATGACCCAATCTATGTTTATTTCTGGTGCTCTTAGCTCTCTTGCTGGTTCACTGCACGTACTAGGAGTCTCTAAAAATGTTGCTATCCTAGCTTCGTTTGAAGGATATGGATTTGATGGAATAGCCGTTTCACTGCTTGGTTCAAACCACCCAATAGGTTCATTGATTGCGGGTTTTTTCTTAGGAGCATTAAAGTATTCAGGGCAAAAAATCCAATCAGCTCTCGATGCACCTTCTGAAGTTATAGGCATTATGATAGGTGCTATTATTTTTTTCATGAGTATTCCTACAATTTTTGAATCTGTTTTTAATTTATTAAGCAAGACAAAAAATAAAATGGTGAAAAAAACATGAACTTCTACAACGATCTCCAATTTATTATTAGCACAAGTCTTATGTATTCAACGCCAATCATCTTAACTTCTCTGGGTGGGGTTGTTTCTGAAAAATCTGGTGTAATTAATATTGGACTAGAAGGAATCATGACGATTGGTGCTTTCTTTGCTTCATTGGTTGCGATTAAAACTTCTAATCCATACTTGAGTTTATTTTTGGGTGGAATTGCAGGACTCATACTTGCTAGCTTGCATGCTCTGGCCTCTATTACATTTAAAGGAAATCAAGTTGTTTCTGGAATTGGAATTAATTTTTTAGGTAGTGGTCTTTCAATTTTTTTATGTCGCTTATTCTTTGATGGAACAAGCATGACTCCTCCATTAGACCTAGAAAATAAGTTGCCTAGTTTTTTTGGCCAATATTTTACAGTGTACCTCGCGTTCTTTCTGGCCTTTTTTATTTGGTTTATTCTAAAAAAAACAAGACTTGGACTACATCTAATTTCAACTGGCGAACATCCAAGAGCAACTGAATCTGCTGGGATAAATCCTAATTTTTGTAAATATCTGGCAGTTCTTTTCTCTGGATTTCTTGCAGGAATCGGCGGCGCAAGCCTCTCAATTGCTATTGTTTCAAACTTTAGGCCAACGCTTATTTCAGGTCAGGGTTTTATTGCACTTGCTGCCGTTATCTTTGGAAAGTGGGATCCAATTGGTGCACTAATGGCCTCGTTATTTTTTGGTTTTAGTCAGGCACTAGTGGTCTATCTTGGAGGAGTTGAGACTATAAAAATATCCTCTCAGGTGCTCTCGCTCTTTCCATATGCCATCACTCTTTTGGTCTTGATTTTTCTCATGGGAAAATCAAACTCACCGAGTGCCCTTGGCGAAAACTAAAGTCTTCGAACTCATTGGCGGAATCGTAATCTCGACAATACAGTTTAAATTTTTTAAATCTGTGTCTATTTTTTTATCGATATTTAAATCCCCATCTGGATAGCTATGTACTTTTTTTAATGATAGTGCATCAAACTTTGATAAGTTGACTTTTATTTTTTTAGGAGAAGACGTATCATTTGAAAGCAAAAGCACCAGCTGATTATCACTATCAAATGCTGAAATTGTCGACTCATTATCGCTATTTTTTAAATTGAGATTAATTATATTCATTCCCTTTTCAAGATAAGAATTCATTGATCGAAGTGCATAGTATGCAGGCTTTTTTTCACCATTTTTTCCAACCAACCCCCAGCTCATATTATTCCAGTTTTGATCTAAGGCCTCCCAAGCATAATTACTACTTGAACCATGATTAAACATCTTTAAAGCATTTCGATAAGACTTCACTCCATATTCATTTCGATAAGAGATCGAATCATCTTTATCATCAGTCTTATCAGGTAATTTGCCTGATTGATACCAGTGAGTTTCAGCTTCAGCGATTTCAGTTATTCTCAAATTTTTCTTATGTTTCTGTGCCCACTCAGAAATCTTTTTTGCATTTAAATCATTATTCCATTTTTGATCCCAAGCATGAAAACATACTTCATCAATGGCCTCTGGATTTTTATCTAATTCAGATAGATATGCCTGAGCTTCACTTAAACGAGCAAGGCCAGGTCCACATACGAGAGGGCGATTTAATCCTCTTCGTTTCATTTCGGCCTTAAAACTAATCGCTAATTCACGATATGTCGCAGGGGTCATGTAAGTATCCCAAGTGCCATCAGGTTCATTTCCAAGTTCAATGCGATCAAGACTTACACCCAATTTATCTATATGCCCTACCATTGATGCTAGAAAAAGTGCGTAGTCTCTAATTGACTCTTTTTTTAATTGATTATTTTTATCCCTAAAAATTTTAGGCGCCCTAAATTGTACAAAATCTTTTGAAATATTTTTTTCTTTTAATACACCATCAAATTTTAAAAGTGACTGCGCTCTTCCACTATAATCGGCCTCGAAATTTTCTTGTACAAATTTATCCATCTCTTCAGGTGTTGATCTTGTCGGGGGAGTTTTAGAAATCTTATCCCAGTCGGCCCCAGCGGTGAAGCGGACATTCGAAATATTTAATTCGGAAAATAAATCTGCAGCACCAATATTTAAATCACTTGTCCAAGCATGAACACCATTACCCAAAAATTTTTGCCCTATATTTTTAGGGTCAACATTAATCAGATTTTTTAAATCAACATGAGAAGCATTTTCACTGCATTTAACACCTAAAAATTTTTGTGGTTTTTCTATCGCAAAGTTACTGCACTTAGGGGTTGAATTATTAATTTTTGAGAATGCCTCAAACACTGATTCGCTGGAAAATGAACAAAGAGTGAATAATTGTATTAAAATTAGAAACATAAATACTTTTCGTCTAATATAAGTAAATATTTAAAAATTCATTCAATGCCAGGTTTTTAAGGCAGTAATTTTATTCATTTTTATTTGACACACTAAAAGATTTCAGCTGTTTACAATTTTGAACTTAGTGTTTTAGAGTCTATGCCATATTATTAGATCTATGAATAAAGATAATTTTAGAATTTCTACAAAACGTGATGAGATCCTAAAGATCTTAAACCTGAAGTTTAAAGAGCACCAAGAATTCACGGTCTGGCAAAAAGATTTAAAAACAAATGAGCGTCTTTTTGTGACCGAAGCAAGGCTTTCCTCACTAGATAGCGTTGATGGCCTGTTCTCAATTATCCTAATAGATGAGCACGAAACAATTTCATTCAAAGATAACTTAGATACTTATTTTTTACTTAAAGGTGAGGATTTTGTTTTTAAAACAAAACTATCTCAGGATCAAAAAAAAGGGGCCATATCATTTCAGGCTCCGAGGGAAGTACGGCTCGAAGAAATGAGATCTGCACCACGAAAATATTTTGAAGATAATGAATGTGCAAACATCAATGTTACCTTTTTAAATAAAGATAATGAAAATGAAAAAGTTCGAGCAAACTGTAAATTATTTAATATTTCTAATGGCGGTGTTTGTATTATTATTTCCAAAGAAACATTAAGTGAAATCAATTTAAAAAAAGAAATTATCCTAGAAGGTCTAAACTTCTTCCACGAAGTAGAGAGCACTAAAAAAGCGATAGTCAGAAATGCCAGAATTCACAACAAAAAGACAATAAAATCTGACGAGACTTTTGCGATCGGTCTTGAATTTCAATCATGATCTTAACTGGCCTTAATTTGCTCTTTATTTTCACTGCTACTTTGTTCAAAGACGGGAAGGACAATGACAAAGCATGTATTTTTGCTTTCTCGATCTAAGGTCAATATCCCCTTGTGGGCCTTTACAATTTTATTGGCAATGGAAAGCCCAAGACCAGTTCCCTTTCCAACACTTTTAGTCGTATAAAACGGCTCTAAAATTTTATCAGCAATGTTATCTGGTATCTTGTCACCACTATCAGTGATATGAAATTCGACTCGATTTAAATCTCGCTTGGTCTCAATTTTTATCCAGCGCTCATCTAAGGTACTAATTGCATCGATAGCATTATTTATTATATTTATAAATACCTGTAAAATTTGAACATGGTTTACTTCAATTTCAATATTTCTATCATATGAGGAAAGATCAATTTTTATATCCCGATTTCTTAAGTTGTAATTGTATAGATTTTCTAATTCAGTTAAAATTTCCCCCGTCTTAATTAATTTGAATTCATCATTCTCGCCACTTCGAGAAGCTAACTTCAAAGACTTTATTACTCTTACAATCCTTTCAACGTTTTGAAGTATTTTTTCGCTGTTTTTAATCATGTCACCATGTTTAATTTGCCCATCCTTACACTGTCTTAGAATTTTTTGAGAGTGTACTTGTATCACAGCGAGAGGATTATTTATTTCATGGGCAATTGAACCGGCCATCTCTCCCAATGAAGCAAACTTAGCTGAATGATTAATTAATGTTTGATTTTCTTGGATTTTCTGTAGTGTCGAATTAATTTGAGTTGAAAGTTTCCCGATCTCATCATCTGGAAATGTCGTGACCTTTTCACAATCGGTTTTTTGCCCAGAAATCATTTCAAGCTCTTTAGTCAAAGTCAAAATTTTATTTGTAATCACTTTATTTATAAAATAGTTTACCAATGCCAGTAGAAAAAATGAAAACAATACAAGTAATGCACTGAAAACCAACATTACTTTTTCAGCAAACATGTATATATCTCTCTTAAAAAACATTTCAAATTGCGCTGTATTTTCCTGATTGTTTACTGGAACATAAACATAGAGATGTGCATGATCTTTCTCTTTTTTAATATTAAATTGGCTATTTTTTTCAAAACTATTTGAATAGTTAAATTTTAAATTAATTTTTAGCTTTTTTTCAATGGATGAAATAAAGCTCTTGTTAATTTCTTTTATACTCACAAAAAAACCATTAGGCTTTGTTACTTTAACATTAGTATGAGGTAAGATCGGATTTATAGCATAAATATATATCTTTTGATTAAAGTAGTAGATACCGGTTTGAGGTTGCACTTTATCCGGCCCAATGCTCTTGTTGATATTCTTACTTATAAATTCAACATAATTATTTGAATCAGTTATAAATTTTTTATTTTCAAAATCACAGCTACTACTAAATAATAATTTCCCAACAGAATCGAAAATAAATACACTATTAATTTTATTTTCAAAAAAACCTTCATTTAAATAATTGTCATTGGTGTATTTGGGGCTTGGCTTTTTTACATAATTATAAGTATCATCCCAAAACGACCAACTGGTGGTAAGAACTGATAAGGATTCTTTTTCTGTCGATAACACTTCATTTAGTCGAACTATGCTTTCACCAATATAATCATTTTCAATTTTCTCAAAACCTTTAAGTAAGATTGTTTTTGAAATTACAAGGATAAGTGCAATCGAAACTGTAAAAACAATACTATAAAATATGAATAGCTTGGTCTTAATTTTCAAAGGCATTCCCCGACATAGCTTTATGTCTATATCGGAAAATTCCAAACAATATTTAAACTGAACTCTTAAAAAAGACCTAGGTTTTTGATCTGTTATTTTTTAAAGTGTGAACTTAAGATTATCAACAAGAATTCCAGGTACTTTTGTTCCGCCAAGCTCTCTTTCAAAATATGACCCAGTATGAGGAATTACTTGAGTTTTTGAGGTTAAATCCAGAAGACCACTGCCGAAAAGATGATAATAACTTTCATCAAATCTTAAATCCTCAATCGGCGACACTAATTCACCATCGAGAACCCAAAAACATGCATATCGAGTCATTCCAGTTATCCTTGCCGTTTCACGATCTGACCAATTAAGGTAATGAAGATCAGAAATGTAAAGCCCTGTATCAAGTTTTTTAAGTATTTCTTCTTCTAGGAGATCACCACCTTTTATTTCTGGAGATCGCATCGTCTCCCACTCACTGGCAAAATTAGAATCTAGTTTAAATTCATTTGCAGTTCGAGTTGAAGTTAAAAAATCTCTATATTTACCATTTTGAATAATTGCCATTGTATTTGGTGCCAATTCTCCAACTTCATTAAAGCGAGGGCAAAGTCCTAATTCAAAATTTTCAAGCAAAGTGAATTTATCTGAAAAGTTTTTCTCTCCCTTCCAAAGATCTTTAAGTGATCCCTGGCCTCGTTTGTGAGCACTCATTGAGAGCCCTCCCCACGATAAAGTTCCAATCAATTCACTAACTGCACTTGGCGCAAGAAATGTCTTATACTCACCTCTTTTTATCTTTTTTACTTCTCTATCCATTAATTGCAATTTCATTTTTGATGATCGCAAATTTTCACGCAAATCATCTTTATTAAATACGAGGTCAGAATAAACAGATTTTACGGCCTTCTGTTTTGAATTATATAGAGAATAATCAAGAATAAAGTTCTGAGTTTTAAACCAATGAAACTGCCCCTTAGAATTCATACTTCCTCTAGCAATTTCTCCAGAAGTAAACAGCCCAGCTAAATCCACTTCACTTGCTTCGGTTAGAATAATGTCAATTAATTCCTCACCCAGATAAGACTCAGAAGGTATTTCGATTACTGATTCACCATAATTAACCGGACGAACAAGAAATGGATCTTCTTTCATTTTAGACAAGAGATTTCGTCCAATTTTTATTTGCTCATAACAAATCTTTAAATCCCGTTCCTTTTCTCCACTATAGAGAACGTTCATAGTTAAAGACTTATTTCCCTTAATTAAGTTTAATGTAATATATCCTTGCTCAACTTCCGTAATTTGCCGGACGCGAGCGCGAGTGAGACGAGTAAATAAACTATCTTCAGAACGTAAGTTGATTGTTAATTCTTCATCTCTCATTAAATTTGAAAAGAGCTCAAGACCAAATTCTTTAAAAATATTTTTATTTAAAGATTTCATTATTTTTTTCCTCCACCAAATACTTCAATGTTTGAAAATAAACAAACTGGACTTGCGTGCCCTACAAAGATCACTTGATTAGGCTCACCTTTTCCACAATTAGAAAGTCCACCAACTTCAAACGTATCTCTATTTCCAACCATTTTTAGTGAATTCCAAAACTGATTTGTAATTCCTCTATAATTAGGATTTTTTACCGTTTTTGTTATTTTTCCATCCTCAATTAATTTTCCGTATTCACACCCAAATTGAAATTTATTTCGATAATCGTCAATAGACCACGACCGATTTGTAAACATCATCACACCTTTTTTTACATTTTTTATCATATCCTCTAGACTTGAGTCTCCTGGTTCTAGATTTATATTTCCCATTCTATCTATCGGTGCTCGATTCCAATTAGTTGCTCTTTGAGAGGCCACTCCATCTACTCCCAAACGTTTTTGAGATTCGATACCTCCAATTCCTCGAAGAAGCTTTCCATCCTTGATTAAATATTCTGTTGTGGCCTTCACTCCAACATCATCTGCACCATAGCTGGCGTTTTGTCCTGTGACACTTGGATCAAAACTTACGTTCATTAAATTTGATCCATATTGAAGATGGTTAAAATCACCAGGCTTAACAAAACTCCATCCGGCATAATTTCGCTCATCTCCTAAAATTCGATCAAGCTCAAGCGGATGTCCAATGCTTTCATGAATCTGTAAATACATTTGATCTGGAGTTAAAATTAAATCACAAATATCTGTTGGACAATCTGGAGCAGATAATAACTCTAACGCTTCCTCGGCAATTCTTTTAGCTTCTTGTGTATATTTATCTTTGGTAAATCGATCAAATCCCCATTGTGCATTTTGATCGTGACCAAAACTTCGATGTTGTGAATCTAATCCATCGCTTGCGGTACAACTCAGGCCAAGACTAGTACGAGTTATTGTTTGCCTAATATTGGTTCCATTGGTTGCCACCATCTCAGTCACTATTTCGGTTAAACTAAAATAAGAAACTCGATCGATAATCTTTTCATCGATTTTCATTGTCTCTGATAGATGCAAAAGTAGCTCTTGAATAGGCTCTAAATCAAAATCACTAAAGCAAGTTTTAGCTGGACTCTCATAGTTTAATACCGTTTCTGGTCTTTCTTTTAGTGTAAATGGATGAAGCCCATGTTTTTTTGCAGCAACGGCAAGTGCTCTGGCGCGATTGATTCCTGCCAGAACAGAAGCATTATCTAATGAATTAATTGCAGTATAGGCCAATTGTCCTTCATACATTACCTCAATCATTAGTCCAAGATCTAGGCCTTGAGTGACTCCTTCTACGTTTTCATTTCTAACAGCAAAACTAACAGTCTTCGTTTCTACCTTGCGAATTGAAATGTATTGCAAGTCATTTTCTAAAACTTGGTCTAAGTATTGTTTTAAAATCATTCAATTACTCCAAAATAAAAAAAGGCCTCTTTATTAAAGAGGCCCGTTATTTAATGTTAAAAAAATTCTATTGATTTAAGACTTGTAGTCGTCCGTATCCATCAACATACAAACTGTCTGCATTTCTAACTTCATTTAACTTTCCGCGTACTGCATAGCTAACTGCTATAATCCCTGAGGCAACTGGATTTTCATCTGTACCAACATTTGAAATCCCTACTAATTCTGAATTTGCATCAAAATCAAATCCCCAAGCTGTATAAATGTTAGAGGCCATAATTTTTAAACTTGTAATATATTTCCCCACACCTTTTAGAGAGCCATTGTATTGAAACATAATTGTGTAAGTAAAACCGACAACTTCCATTCCAAAATAATTTTTATAAGAAACGCGATAGCTTTGTGCTTTTGGAACCGACCAACCACTCATCTCAGTCAACACCCCACGATCAGATTGAAGTGCAGGAAGGATTGAAACGGCAGGGGCCAATTTATTATTAATAACAGGTCTGCCAGCATCAATAATTGGCCAGATTTTTTTTCCAATCGCAATTAACCCATCAATCATAATTGAAATTTCATCGATTGGATTAGTTGGTGCCTTTGGAAGTTCAACAATTCCTTTATCTGTGAACGGATTTGGAACTTCATAGACTTCTACACTCTTAATACTCAATGCCTGAACATCAAACTCACTTAAAGTTTCATTGGCAAAAGTAACAGAAGATAAAGCTAAAGATAGGGCAATTAAACACTTTTTCATGGTTGTCTCCCTGGTGAACTTGTTTTTTGGTGCTGTGATATTCTCGAACTTGATTAAATTTGTAAAATAAAGCTTTAAAAAAAAATAATGACATCATCTAACATCTGCGCATGATTCTTTTTTTTTAACAGTTAAATCAATTTACTCTATAAAAAGTTCATATTTAGATTAGAATAGGATTATTATGAAAAAACCAAGCGTCTATATATACGATCCTCGCATTGATTTTAGAAATATCTATGCGCTAAACCTAATCGTCTACATTGACGCGTCTGTACATACCTTTTCAGACATGGAATCGTTAATTGCTGAAGTAAAAATAAAAACACCTGATGCCGTTTTTATGTATTTATCTATCGAAGAAGAAGATAAGTTATTTCACTACACTCATGAAATTAAGGCCGTACCTAAAAAGCCAGTAAGTATCGTTGTTGCCAAGAAAAGAGGCACGCAAAAAGATATTATTTATCACGAAAGTATCATTCCTGTTCGGGAGTTAATTCAAGTTATTGCAAAAGACATGGGCATTACCGCCAAGTATATGTCCACGTTAAATTTTGGAGAATTTTACCCCATACCACTTGGTTTTATATTGCCTGGTTGGCAAATGATTCAAACGATCTATACCAAGAGCGATACAAATTCGATGATCCCCTTTTTATACGAAGGAGAATTTCTAAAAGACAGTGACATAAAAAGAGCTAGTGGTGTCGATGTCGTTTATTGTAAATCAAATGATCGTTTAGAATTAGTAAACTCATTTACAAGTGGAATTAAAGAACTTCTTGAATCAAAAAAATTAAATTCACAAGAGCGTTTGATTCATACTGATACTGCCTTTTCAATGATATCAACTGCAATTACTCGCGTTGGACTTCCTGAGACAACTCGTGATTTAGTTAAAACGACAGTCCATTCCATGGAAACTATTATTAAAGAGGTACCGACCCTTTCTAAACTATATGAGCTTCTTGCTGAAAACTCTACGAGCTTAAGATATAAGCACTCGCTTATTTGCTGCCACATCGGCCAATATCTTTTAGCGCGCGAGCCTTGGAGTTCAAAGCAACACTTTGATCAATGGACTTATCTTTGCTTTTTCCATGATATTTTTTTAGAAGATGATTCGTGGCTTTTTTTTGATACCGATGATTCTGTCAATAAAAGTAATCTCACCTCAAGAGAAAAATCAATTATCTTAAACCATGCTAGACTTTCGGCCCAAATTGTCTCTCAATGTAAAGAGTTGCCTGTTGGAATTGATGTCTTAATTAAGCAGCATCATGGTTCAAAGATGGGCGATTCATTAAGTAAAATTTCAATGTCAATCAGCCAAACATGCGTGTATTTTATTTTAGTTGAGGAATACGTTTCTTTTCTATTGTCTGAAAATGAGCGCTTGAAATCGACTGAAGAAATTTATAATCACATTGAAAAATTATTTAAAAAATACCCATTTCCAAATTATAAAAAATTTATTCCTATATTAAGAACAATACCAATAAATTAGAATAGTAAAAATGAAAAAAGAAAAACTAAAAACGATTGCTCTAATTGCCCATGATGGCAAAAAAGAGGAGATGACTCATTTTGCAAAAATCCATCATAAGAAACTAGAAAAATTTAAAATTCTTGCCACATACACCACTGGGACAAGACTGGAAAAGGTTGGAACGAAACTAACAAAACTATTATCAGGTCCACAGGGTGGAGATGCACAAATTGCGGCACTGGTCGCCAGTCAAAAATGTCATGCCGTTATTTTTTTTAGAGATCCACTCGGAATGCATCCTCATGAGCCAGACATCTCAATGCTTCTTCGAATTTGTGAAGTTCACAACGTACCACTGGCCCTTAACCCAAGTAGTGCGGAATTAATTATTAAAGGACTATAACCCAATGAAAATTTTAATTCTTATTCTTCTAATTATTTCTAGTAACTTATTTGCAAAAAATAAAATTGTTATTTCTAAAAACCTAATGCCTCTGCCAAAAAACTGTAAATCTGAATTATTAAATCCAAACTTGGGTGCAGATATTTACAGCATTGATTGTTCAAATAATTTTTTTAGTAATTTAAATACTAAAATATATGAAAATGAAATTTACCGCTTAAATATATTTGATGATCCAGAACAAAACGACCAATGGGCGCTAGCATCTATTGATTTTTTTTCTTTTCTCGATACTGGTATTAATGTAGACAAAACTCCTCTCGTTGCAATCATCGATACAGGGATTGATTTTGAACATCGCGATTTAAAAAATCAAATTGCCTATAACCAAAATGAAGTTCCAAATAATGGCCTCGATGACGACCAAAATGGTTACATTGATGACTACATCGGGTGGAACTCTCTAAATAATAATCCAATACCAATGGATGATCATTCACATGGGACTGCAATCGCAGGTATTATAAATGCTCAATCTAATAATCAATTTGGAATGATTGGATTAATTTCTAAACCTAGAATTATACCAATTCGTTTTATGTCTCCAGAAGGAGGGAGAACGGATTCTGCAATTAAGGCGATTGACTATGCCGCCTCAAGAGGTGCAAAAATAATTAATATTAGCTGGGGAGGAAGTAAAAAATCTGAACCACTTTTTGAAATAATGCAAAGGTGCCAAGAAAAAGGCATTTTATTTGTAATTGCTGCTGGTAATGAAGGATCAAATAATGATCTTACTCCAACCTATCCTGCTAATTTTGAGCTCAATAACACTTTAGTTGTTGGTGCGATTGACTGGAGAAATTCTCCAACAAATTTTTCAAACTATGGCAAAAAATCAGTTCATCTTTTTGCTCCAGGAGAAAGTATTCTTAGTAGCCGTCTAAACCATTCATTTGGTTATTTCTCTGGTACGTCATTTGCGGCTCCAATCGTTAGTGGAGCAGTTGCCCTAATGTGGTCATTAAATGAAAAATGGAGCGTGAAAGAAATTAAAAGTTTCACGTTACAAAACTGTAAGATAAATAATGAACTACTAGACAAAAGCTTATGTCGGGGAACTTTAAATTTGCCTCAGAATTAATCTGAGGCAAACTGCATATTAATCAATATTTGCTTTGATTATTTTTGCATCAACCGGACTAAAATAAATTTCAACATCCCGACCTTCTTTGTTTTTCCCATAAATCTCATAGCAAGTTCCAGGTGTTTTAAACTTTCTTATTGTGTACCCCATTTCCTGCACTTTCTTTTTGAATGCTTCTTCTGTCATCCATTTTTCTTTTGGCTCGGTTGTGCACTCTTTTTTGGCAAATACAGATACTGACATTAGTCCAAGTAAAATAGTAATCATTAATTTAGTCATAAATACCTCCATCTAGTCTGATAATAAAAATATAATGTTGAAATTCATTTTTACAACTGTCAAAATGTCCTATATCGGCCACTTAGGGCATTTGACCGATGCTAAATCCAATTAATTTCTCTAAAGTTTCAGTACACATGCTTAGTTTGGGGGTTTACTATGTATAAAAAATTAATTTATGACTTTCCAACTCGTATACTCCATTGGTTTTTGGCGATTGGAATTACATTGGCCGTCATTTTTTCTAAGGGATTTGATGATGAATCACTTTATTTTGATTTCCACAAACTTATTGGACTAAGTCTAATTGCCGTACTTTTTTTAAGACTAATCTTAGGATTAATCGGCGGCCATTACACTCGATTTAAAAGTTATAACTTATCAATCAATCAACTTATTAATTATTTAAAAAACAATACAGAATACCCAGGTCATAATCCTGGATCAAGTTTTGCTGCTCTCTTTATCTATGTATCAACAGTTGGTTTGATTTTCTCTGGACTTGGTATGTCAAAAATTGCAATAAAAGATACGGCAGAAGAAATGCATGAACTTTTTTTTATCGTTCTCATTATTAGCATTGTTTTTCATCTAACCGGCTTGGTAAAGAATCTTCTTAGTACTAATAGTTCTACGACATTTAGCATGATTAATGGAAATAAATTACTCACTGAAAATATTAAAATAGAGACTAAAAATAATACTACGATTGGAGTAATTTTTTTGGCCTTGCTCTTATCAAATATTTACTTTCTTTTTAATCGTTTTGACAAAAGTTCAAGAATTTTGAATACTGGCTTTGTTCAATTAAAAATTGGTGAAAGTGAAAATGAGCTTGAAGGTGATAATCACGATGACGATGACTAAGAATGAAAAAATTGCACTAACGTTAATTTTATTTTTAATATCACTTTTTATCACAATTGATGTCTTTGACGACATGAAAGAGGGATCAAGTGCAGTTCATCTAAGTTTTGAAATATTTCTATCCCTACTGTCACTCATTGGATTTTTTATCGTTTTAAAAAATAGCTTTTTTCTAAAGAAGGAATTAAAGAACGAAAAAATAAGATCTGCAAAATTGGATACAGAAAAAAATGAATGGAAACTTAAATCTCAAAAATATATTGAAGGCTTATCGCAGTCAATCGATGAAGAATTAAATAAATGGAAGCTAACAAATGCAGAAAAAGAAGTAGCACTTCTTTTGCTTAAAGGACTAAGTCTCAAAGAAATTGCTGAGATAAGAAATACAACAGAAAAAACCGCAAGACTTCAATCCATGTCTGTCTACTCAAAATCTGAATTAAAAGGACGCTCTGAACTTCAGGCCTATTTCTTAGAAGATCTCCTTGGGCCAAAGTCTTAAGTAGTCGTTTTTGCACTATTTCTCTATTTAATTCTCAATTCTTCCGGCAAAATAACCGACAAGTCTAGTGTGGTAACTAAACTTAACAATTGGTTTTTCCGTCATATTAAAACGGATAAATCCATAGGGCCATTTAGCTTAAAAGGATTATGTCTTTCAATGATTGAAAGTGGCATGAATATTAATGATATTATCATTCACACAAAAGACAAAAGCACCGAATTAAACGCAAACGATTTTTCTGAGTTTACAGAATTGTATCAAACGCTCGTTGATACTGTTAATTTTGACAACAAAGATGAATATCAAATTAATGATCCTAGTGAAATTAGCTTTAAAAGCTTGGCCAGTTGGAAAGTATTTTCAAAAATTGAAAATACTATTATTGGTGAAGTAGAAATTGCCAATATGCAATCCTTTCTTTATTCAAAAAACTTAGGCCTTGATCAAGTCTATCTTTGCCAAATGGAATACGAGACCTGGAATCGTCCAATTTTAGATCTAAATTTTTTTAAACAGTATCTTCCAACTCTGGGCCTTGTCGAAAATAATCTTGAAAAATCAGAACCTTTTCAAGAATGGAGTGAGCTAGATTTAAAATGCATCATAGTATCTAATGGGAAAACCTTTAGATCAAAGTGTATTGCCTTTAATACAACCTCTCTCAAGCTTAACAGTGAAATTTCAGAGCATTTTTTAAATAGTGAAATTGAAGTTTTTATCAACTCGCCTGACATGAAAATAAATATAAAAATCGCTGCGACAATTAAAACCTCTGAAAAATCAGAATATATTTTAAACCTAGTCAATCCAAGTCCAAAACATATTGAACTCATCAGCAGTTGGCAACTGACTTCAGAAGAAAAAATCAAGAAGATCGCTTAAAGACAAATGGATAAACAACCGTCGTCGGCATTTTATTTTTAGCCTCTGGAAATGACATCTCTTTAATCACATTTATAATGCAATTTTCAAGAATTGAACTATCAACATCTGAATTTAAGATCTTTACTTCAGAAACACTTCCCGCACTATTAATCGTAAAATTTAACCGAACAATACCATTTAAATCGTTTCGAATCATTAATGCCGATTCGTAGCATGTTCTAATTTCTCGTCGATGTTCATTTATTACAGCTAAAACTTGGGCCTTATCAAGACCTCCCGTAATATCTCCATCGCCCGACTTCCCTTTACCAACCTTTCCTTTTCCTTTACTTTTACCACCACCAATATTTTCGGCCATCGATAAAATACTTTCACCGGAACCCTGGTCGCTCACAATCGGTCCAGAAGAAAGACTTGTATCTTCCACACTCTTTTTTAAATCTTTCCCAGAACCTTCAATTTTATCAAGTCCACTTCTATCCCCATCGTCTCTGATTATCTGCTTTACATTAATTGCATTTTCGGCCGACTGAATTACAGCACTCCCCTTTACTGATGTATTGTCTATTTCAAGTCTTGCTTTTAAATTTGATGCCGAAACAACATCTCCAGATGATTTCGCATTTGAACTTTTGAGCTTTGAGAAAAGGCCAGTTTGTCCAATATCCGTTATCTTTTCAGGTGGTAACTTTTTAGGTGGCAATGGCCGAATTGCCCCTTTTTCTTTTATAATCTTTTTTGGTTTTTCTTTAATTACTTCTTTTGGTTCTATTTTGGGTTCTTCTTTTGGCTCTATTTTAGGTTCTTCTTTGAGTTCTTCCTTGGGCTCAACTTTTGGTTCTTCTTTTGGTGCTTCAATAATTGGCTCAGGTGGCGGTGTAACTTCTACTATTTTTACAACTCGAAGCTCCTTATCTTTATTTTCGACAATATGAATTGGATTTTCTTTTATATAAAATAAAAGCAGAGAAAAAAGAATAAATGAAATAAGTCCAAAAATAAGAAAACTATTATTAAACAAATTTCTTTTGTCTTTAAAAAACTCCACTCTAGAAACAAATCGAATAAAATAAAATTCTTCTTCAAAATGAATAATGAGTGTATCTTGAGTGAACATTTCTAATTTTAAATGATTAAAATCTCTTCTTCCTTTTAAATCAAACACCCCCTTAGGAGTCTCTAGTAATTTTATATTTAAAACATCACTTCGGTTCCAGTCCAAATCAAAAGGAAGTTTTATATTGTAAGTTCCTAAATTTATTTTTTGATCAAAAAAGTGAACAACACTTAAAACTTTTTTATCAGATCGACTAAGCTGAACAATCTCAACTGCTAATTTATTAGATTTTTTTAAAGATTGAACTTCTGTTTTACTCAGCACCTGAGTGGCCAAAATTCCCTTTTGTAAATGCGTCGCTTTAAGACTGTCTTCAACAAGGCTCCATTGAAGGCCTAGATAGTTTAAGTCCTTTGAAATTAAATACCCTTCAGTAGACATATTATCTAAATCTAAATCCTCATCGCTTTCTCCTAAATTTTGGAGAAATGCTCCGATATCAAAAAGAGTCCACATTCCTGATTTAGGATTAAATTCACCTTCTCCAATCCACTCAAGTAGAAAGTGAACTGGCAAAATATCGGGAGCACGCAATACCTGATCACAAAGAGGAGAACGCCCTATTAATAAACTCGGAGAGGTCAATTCAACACTGGCCAAGTCGAGCTTATGTTTTGATATTTTTAAAACTTTACTCATAAATTTTCATCTACATACTTAAAACGCTTTTTTCCATCAAGTTCGTGGAAATTATTAAAGTCGTCTCTTATTAAAACTAAATCATTAAACTCTTTATAATTTGCCCCTAATTCCATTAGCATTGTTGGACGATTTACATTCCCTTCAATAACTCCCGCAGAAAAATCAAGCACATTTTTTTTATCAGACTCTTCGGCCATGATTGAATTCGTCATTAATATTATGAAAAGTATAAAATAATTTTGCATTACTTACTCCACGACTTCCAAAAATCTAGCATTCTATCTTCCTTATTCTCTGTCAGTTCATTTATAAGGTAGCGAATCGTTCCAAGCTCTCTATTTTTATTTTTTGAGGCAAGCAAAATAGATATACTTCGATAAAATATATAATCATTGCTCTCTAAAGCACCTGTCCCTTTCAAAAAATCCATATAATAAAATGCTAAATAAAACTTAGAGGATTTTATTAAAGACTCTATGAATTGATTTTTACTTTTTAAAGAATATTCAGACCAATCTTCAAAACTTTTAGGAATCTTATATTCTAAATAAATGATGTTTCCCTTCTCTTGATTAGAAATTTTAGAATCAATCCCAATTGCAAGTTCACTAAAGACTTGGGCCTGTTCAATAAATTCTTTTGCTAATTCATCTAGTGCCTTCTCGTATTCCTCTTTTTTAGAAACATCTAAATTTTTTGGCATCGGAGACAATTTAATAAGCTTTGCCATTTTTTCTTCAAGGCTAATTCCTTTAGTTAAAAGATCTCTTTGTTCGCGTAAATTTAAAAGTGCTAACGACTTAACAATTTCTTTTCGAATATTTTGCACTCTTTTCATATAATACAATATATCTTGATCTCTCAGTTTATGCTTAGTTTTAAATTCAGGTAAATTGAAACTAGATATCTGCTTCCAAATGCCAAGGTTCAAATGACTGTAATCTTCTTTGTTTAAATACAATGCTAATTGATCTTTAATGGGGCCAAAAGCGGTATCTTTAAAATCAATGTCCAATATCTGAGCGATACTGAGTAATAATTTTTTATCAACAACAAGCTTCATTTTTAAGGCCCGTTCAAAAATTTTTTCTGGCGATAACAATGCTAACAAGGTGTGATTGTTTTTTGAAAATAACTCTGTAGTAAATTCATGAGTTAAAAATGCATGATCGAGTTTTTCCATCTCTTCGATCCTATTTTTCATTTTTATAAGCTCAACATAGCTCTTATGGTTTTCAAGTCCTAACAAAAGATCTGAGGCTTCTTTTGTTTTTCCTTCGTTATAGAATTTAATAATCTCTTTTTGAAAAATTAACTCATACTCTTTTTTCTCTCTAAGGTGTAAATATTCGCCAAAAAGTTTCTTTAAAAAATCCTCTCGGTTCATATTAATATTATTACTAGGCTTACTCGACTCAGTATCCAAAAAATTAATATAATCAAAAAGTGCTAAGTCTTTATTTTTTTGATCGGCCAAGGTCATATATTGAGCAATATGAAAAAGATACCCTGCTTCGCTTTTTTCTTTATTCTTTAATTCTTTTGCAAGAATTAAGTGACATTCTCGCTTAAAACTAGTCAAAAGAGTTGGATAGCCACCTTTCTTTTCAAGTAACGATAAAAGTTCATCACATTTTTTTAAGTCATATTTTAAATTAATTAACTTTGAAAAATAATCGTCGCTTGGGTTCTTGCGATACAGATAAGAGATCAACTCCTCTGCTTCTTTAAAATTCTGATCTTTTAATAAATAAACATAAAAACGTTTGGCAACTAACTCCCACTGCTCATTACTCTCATCTTTTAAATACACGCGACAAAAAGTAAAAAACTTGCTTTTAAAATCAGGATTTTTTTCAAACTCCCTCTCTAAGTGAAGTAAAATTATTAACATCGCACGTTTTTGTAGATGGAGAAAAGTTTTATCTTTAATGACTAAACTTGAAAACTTATAAAGCTCATCATTTTTTTTTCTTTCTGTTAAAATGTCCATGTAAAGGGTGCCGACCTCAGCACGTTTTTTAAAATTATTAAAATTAAGGTATGTACTTATTAGATCAAGAGTTGGTTGATAATTTTCATCTGTACTTTTTTCTTTATACATCCATACTAATTTTGAAATTATTGCTTCTAAATCTTGCGATAACACATTCAGGTTCGCTTCTTTAAAACCTGATATCGAACTTTGATTTTTATTAATATACTCTTTAATTTTATTTAAATGAGTAATTTTCTCCTCTTTTTTTTCTTTAAAATCGAGCGAAACAAGTTCTGTACTTAAATATTTTGTTATTTCATTTTCATCTTTTGAATTTACAAGGACAATCTCCCAGGTCTTGTAGCGTCCCTTATTGGTTGTCTTTAAAAAATTTTCATAGATAGCAACATATAATTTCGCTTTTCTTTCAGGTGTTGTATTTAACTTTTCAATCTTGGAAATAATTTCATCTTCATTAAATCGATCCGACCATGCTAAAGCTAATGCTAAGATTGCATCGGCCACAATTGTATTTGCTTTCGAATTAATTATTAATGATTGAAAAAGTTCAAAGGCCTCATTTAATTTTGACTGATTTAACTTTATCCAAGCTATTTTATAATTAGCTAGATCCTTTTCACTTTCTTTATAACGATCAAAAAAACGCTTATATTCTGCTTCTGCCTTCATTAGTGAATTTTCATCATAAAGCAAGTCAGCTAAATATAAAGAGATTGTCGGAACATAACTTGCATTAGGATTTAGCTTTATGGCCTCTTCAAAATGATTTCGAGAAATCTCATTCATACCTAAATCTAAAAGCGCAATCCCCTTAAAATATTTTAATTGTGACAACATCACCTGATCTAACTTCTCTTTTTTTAGCAGCTTATCAATAATATCTAGGGCCAATTTAAGATAATCCTCTTCCTCTCTGAGCATTTTACTTGATGGATTTTTAATTCGAGAAAGTCGCGCCAACTGTAAATATGACATTGAACGATTTAACTCTAACATTAAAATATTACTTTCTTTTTTTTCTTTCTCCAAAATAAGCTCATATTTTTTCAATTTATCTTTTACTATTTTTTCATTAATATCAGCACTCATTGCGATGTCAAATTGAGCTGAGCCTCCCGCAAAGACATTCTGCAATTGAAGACTTAAAAATAAAATAAATGGTATTATTATTGGCATAAGTCCTTTTTTAAATAAACATACTTACCAATTTCGTCTGTCCACAGCTCTTTATCGGACACAAGAAAAAAATCATTTTTAGTATTTAAAATCTGTCCTATGTTTTTAAATTTTTTCATAGGAGATAAATTTGAATTTTTTCCACTATCTAAATCAAAATGCGCATTTACGAGTTCAAATTCTTTTACTAAGCGATCAAAATCGCGATTTTTCTCCATCTCAAGGCGAGATCTTAAATCTTGAATATTCTTATTTTTAAGATCGCCACTTAATAGTATTTTTCTATAAACCAACTTATCCACATCTTTTCGAATCCATGTCCCTAATTGAAACTCAATACCTAAAACCAATTTTGATATGGCCTGCACTCGATTTTTTACCAACAATGCAGCTTCATCGTTACATAAACGTTTATAGATATAGTATTGGACTAAATACACTTCCGGCTCTAACACTTTAGAAAAATTTCCAGAATTCATCGAAGCAATTGCACCTAAGGCAAATTCGAGATCATCATTCATGTACGATGCCCACATAGATTCAAATAGTACTTGTCGATAAAATGGATAAGAAATTGGAATTGTTTTATAGACCGTTAGTGCTTCGTTATATTGTTTGAGGCCATAAAAAGACCTAGCAAGAGAGTGAATTAATGACCAGTACAATTGATCATTCCTTTTACTATCAGATTTCTTATTTTTTATAATAAATTTCAAAATTTTCTGATATAAAATCGCAGCCTCTTTAAATTTTTTTAATTCAAAATACTTATCTGCAACACTTATTGCCTGATCAACTTTATTTTTTTTAAATGGTGTTAGATCATCTATTTTCTGTAAGACATCGATTCCAATTTGGGGATTCGCATGCACAATATCACGAATCTTTATCCACTCTTTTGGAGTTATCTTTGAGATCAGCATATAATCAAGATGCTCTCTTGCATCAAAAGAGTGATAGTTAGATAATAGTGTTTGAAATTTTTCAAAATCTTTGTCCGCGACATCTGAATAAAGAATAAAATGAGAGGGAGCTGTCGCAACAATAACTACAAAAAGAATCGCAAGCCTAGATAGAAATTTAATCCAACTCATTCGCGGCCCTCGGTTGCAACTAAGATTGTATTTTGAAATCCCCTGTCCTTAAACCATTTGAGTGTATTAAAAATTTTTTCATAGCTTGTCTTTTCCCCTGCCACCAAATTCAGCGATTGTAATAGTTGGGATTCAGAAAGAGACTTTTTACTTTTTTTTCCGGCCTCTACCTTTTTTAAATATTCTTCAACTTTTATTTTTAGCCGCTTTAATTTTGGTGATTCGGTGAGTGCTATAATCTCATCATAGCTAATTTTTTCATCGATAAAATTGATTGCAATAATATTATTTTCAATTGTTACTTGGGGCGCATTTAAAGTTGATGATTTTGAAATTGTTTTAGGTAAAATTAAATCTGTTGGAATATTTAGTATGGATGAATCCATTGCTGTTCCTGCAATTAAGAAAATAATTAAAATTGAAAAGACATCAATCATTGTTGCCAATTGCGGTTCAGTTGGCTCACGACGATGCGGTTTTTCAAAGTTCATTTACTAAACTCACTTCAAAAACTTTTGAGACTATCGACTCTACATCACTCGGTGCAATGAGAACGATATCTTTTATCTTTGGCATTGTTCCATCAATCATATTTAATAACCACTGGTAAGGAAGGTCTCGCCCTATTCCCAATTGAATATTTTTTTCTAGCGGAAATTTTTTTTGAAAATCAGAGAGTACTTTTTGAATCTTTATTTTCAAATTTTTTTTATCAATTTCATTTTCTCTTAGTTCGATTTTTTGAAGTCCAGCATCTTCACCAAACCACTTCAAAATTAGATAGAAATTAGTCTCATGTTTTACCAAAAGAAGTTTTGGATTTACTGGAATTGTAGTAGATTCAGTGGGAGCTGGACTCGTACTCAGGGTACTGGATGGTGGTAAAATATTTTGTCTCAGCTCAATAAAGCTGGTAGAAAGAATTAAGAAAAAAATAACGACGGTGAGCAAATCCAAAATGGGCGCAAGAGGTATTTCTTTAATGTGACGCCTTTTTGGTCGATGAATAAAATCATGCATTATTTCTTTCCGCTTGTTCAACCCACTTAATTACTGTTAAAGCTGCATTTTGAGTTTTACCCAAAATATAGTCCGCTTGCGAAGTACAAATGGTGTGAATAACCATGGCAATAATCCCAACAATTACACCTGCTGCAGTTGAATACATCGCCTCAGAAATCCCAAGCCCCAATAGTCGTGCTTTCGTTGATGGATCGGCATTTGCGATGGCCGCAAAGGTGGAAATAAGTCCCATGATTGTTCCAAACAAACCAAGCAAAGTTGCAGAGCTGGCAATCAATGACAAATAAGTCAATCGTTCTTCAAGTCTTTTTCCCATCTCTAACACCGTTGCTGAAATTGCTGAATTCATGGCCTCTCTCCCACTTTCCAGCGATAAAAGTCCATCTCTAATCACAGTCAGCTCTGGATTGTTTTTCGCCAAATTGCAAATCTGAATGGCCTTATTATAATTTCTATTTTGAATTTCTTTTGAAATCGCTTCAAGCGACTTTTTATTGTTGTGAGACATTTTTATATAAAGAACATAAACTCTTTCAAGTGAAATCATAAGACACATAAAAGCAGTAAATAAAATCAAGTAGCCAGAAAAGCCATGACTCATTAAAATATTTAAACCGGTAAGCATTGAAAACTCCTTTTAAAAATACTTAAAAAATATAAACAAGACCAGGCCTGAATTCAAAACTCGAACTCTTTTTTTCCTCATCATTTAAAAAATAGCCAAACATCGAATGAGCAAATCTTAAATTAAAATTTAATCCTTTTTTTAAATAATAATTTTTACCAATTCCAATCGTAAGTTTCGTACTGCTCTTAGATTCTGCATATTGAATTTGTGAAAATTCAAAAACTCCAAATGTATCACTTCTAAAAGTAGTAAGTGGCCCAAATGAATCTTTACCAAACAAAAAATAATAATTAACAAATCCGCCGAGTTCCATTTTGGGTGAATTAAATTGATAGTTAGAAGAATTTTCTAAAACACTTTTTTCAGATGACATATAAAATGGACTCACGGTAGTCCCAATCTCAAACGTCTCTGATAATCCGTAGGAAAAATTAAAATTCAAATGATGCATTGATTTTGGCGCATCCGAATAATTAAAAGCAAAACCACTTCCAAAACTAAATCGTTTTTTACGCTCTAGAATTTTTCTTTGAACAGCAATAATATTTTTAAAAAGTGGGTCTGCATTAAAGCTATCAACCTCACGCAAAATTGATTGATCTAACTCTACTTGAGCGCTTGCGATACCCGACAAAATAAGTCCAATGAATAGATAGGTTTTCATTGTAATATTTTAGATATTTACTACTATGCCTGTCAAACCATCTTGTGCTAATTGAATTTAACTTGTCCCTAGAATAATTATTCGCTAATATGATCAGACATACTCGCGCGAATGCGCGACGAAGGTGGAAAATGAATCATAGTAAATCCTACGAACTAATTAATAAATTATCTTTTTGTGTTTTTGATCTCGAGACAACTGGTGGCAATCATCAAAATGATAAAATTATCGAAATTGGCCTTGTTAAAATTAAAGAACTCAAGATTGTCGATCAAGTAAGTTTCCTCATTAGACCGGAAGTTCATATTCCTGAATTTATCCAAAAACTTACCAATATAAAAGATTCTGATGTAAAGGATGCCCCTCTTATAGAAGATGTAATCGATGAAATTTTAACTTTTATGGGAGATTCGATTCTAGTTGCCCATAATACTTCATTTGATGTGCCGTTTTTTAATTCAGTACTAAAAAGGCTAGGACGAGAAGAATTAAAAAATAAAGCAATCTGTACAAATCTAATGACGAAGTACATGATACCAAATCTTTTAAGCTCAAATTTAAATTATATGAGTAAGATTTTTGGGCTTAAACATCAAAAGGCACATCGAGCACTTGACGATGCATTAGCAACGGCCGAACTTCTTTTAAAATATCTTTCAATCTTTATCGATAAAGATATTCAAAAAGTTAATAGTCTCTACTACCCTAAAAATAAATTTGAACTCGATCGAATTAATTATAAGAAAGGAACAAGGATTAAAGCGATCGAAGATAAAATCAATTCACTAAAACAAAATTTTATTATTACGTTTAAAGGTGCTGAGGGCTTAGTCTTATACTCCACGCTTTCAAGAGGAACAAAAGAAGAGTGCCATTTTATTTTAAAAAAATTACATGAAATAGAATTTGAAATACTTACAATAAAACTCATAGGCCCCTATCTTCAAGGTCTAATAGAACTATCTTCTTATTTTTCAAAAATCAAAGAAAATGATCAAACTGAAATATTAAATTTTATCTGCACAAACAATAAGCTTGATGTTGAAAAAATTTATACCAAGACAGAAGTAGAGCCACCTGGTGATTTTGTCATTTTCAATCATATTATCCCTGAACAATATTGCATTACTCCCATTTCATGCCTGCATCAAAAAATGGAATTAGTATTTCGCTACCCAAGTCATCAAAACAAGTTAGTACAATACATAAATTCAAAATCAAGCAGAATGGCCCAAGGAAAAATTCGACAAGATAATTTAAATGTCCTAATTAAAAATCTTTTATTTCTCTATATCCAAAATTCATCAGAGGCCATGTCGTTTTTTAGAAGCAATCAAAAAATAGTTTTCCAAGATATAAAAATTGAATTTGAAGATTTTATTGAGAATAATCCAAACAACTATCAATTTCCTCATAAGTTTTTGTAGATAAGAAGCACAACGTTTTATACCAATTCATATGCTTTTATCATCTCACCCATGCGCCTGTATCCTAATCATTCCTTTTGAAAAACTAATTTCTAATTTTTCAAACATAAGAAGATGCTGAAGAAGTTTTGATTGTGCTAATTTTTCTTCATACTCAAAATCATCATCGAGTTTAAAAACAATTTGATTTGAAAACTCGAGCACTTCCCCGTTCATTGAATTTAAATTATGTTGAGTTACTAATCGATGATGAGCAAAGGCAGTTAAAAGCTCACTCATAATTAAATACATGATCATCGACAAAATAGATGAATTAAATTTAGGCATAAAAGACTCAAGACTTGGAGTATACTTCATTTCAATCCGAAGATTTGATTCAACCATTCTAAAACGCAAAAGATTAATTGCTTGGTCAAGTGATGCTTTTAGACTCGTATGAAACTTATCGCTCGGTGAAAAACGTGAAAACCCAAGGAAAATTTCTACTAACTCTTTACATCTCTTGGCCCCATTCTTCATATCCTCTATTTCAAGTAACGATTCATCTGACCAAAAATCCTCAAGACTTATAAGTGAAATTGCGGCCAATATTCCGGCCAATGGATTATTTAATTCATGGGCGATTGAACTTGATACTATTCCAAGTTCATCAATTTTTCCCTTGTTATCTTTCGTATTAAGTTTTGCTTTTTCAGTCGAATAAAAAATAAAATAATACACAACTTGGTTATTTAATATTATTTCTATTTTTTTCACTAAATAAAACTGCTGATTAATTTCAATTCTTTCTTGATCTTTAAATGCCAGGCACTCTTTCGGTAGAATCCCAATTTTTGCAAATAATTCATTATAAATTAATAAGTCTGAAAGTTTTGTGATAACGGCCATCGGATAAGGGATTTTAGCAAAAATTCGTTTCCAAAAATCGATCTCATCATCAGTGCGAATAAGGTTTAAATCATTTAATTGAATGCACTTGATCACCATATTCACCAAATACTCTAATAAATATAAAATATTAGTGCTCATTTGAGGCCGATACTTAATCCATAAAAAATATCTTTCTAAAGGAAGTTTCAAAAGCAACGACTCATCATCTAATGAGATATCTGCATCACTTAGATCATTTGATGATATTATTTCAAGGTTTTGTATCCAATTATTTTTTTTCACAAACAATTTAAAGACATTATTCCAATCGACAATATTTTCGATTTTTAATAACTGTAATTCTAAATCAACAATTGCCAAGAAATCTTTTTCACTCTCTTTTGAAATTAACTCATTATTTTTTGAATTCTGATCAAAAACTTCAATGATTTTTTTTTCAGATTTTTTTAACATATTAATAATTGTACTTTTTCGATCAGCCTCTTCAATTTTTAATACAATGGCCTCAACATCTTTAAAAGACATAAAATCACAATACAATATCGGTCCATTAGCAACTTCAAAGGGGCCATCGCAAATAAGCACTTTATTTTTAGGCCAATAATTTTTTTTAACTTTTTTGAATTCAGTAAAAATGACATTGATATTTTTTTCTGAAAGTTCTTCTACACTTGAATATATCTTTTGCTTTTCTCGGCTCAGGTATTCAAAAATAACATGTCCACGTCCCAAACTTAAAAGTTCAGGATCTAAAAAGAATGAAAGTTTAGTACTTTTTCTCGTCTTCATGGGCCACTACAGTTCGAATACCATCTTTAAAATGAATATTTAATTTTGTATTCTCTGATAATGTATCAAAACTCATCGCACTTAGAATATAACTTTTACTATCTTTTTCGATGTAGGTGTACCCTCGAAGAAGGACATTTTTAGGATCGGTTACTGTTAATATTGAATTATATTTTTCAATTTTGCTATTTTCTTTTTCTATGGCCCGTTTTATGCCTTTTTCCATTTTAGAAATGGCAAAATCTAAGTTCATATAATGATCATTGATATGAGTCAGTTCGTTTAATCGATGAATTAAGTTATTTTTCTCTAAGCGCCTATTTAATCCTAAAAAATAGTTTTGGTACTCCATCATTAGCGATTTTGGATCGAGTGCTTTTAACTTGTTTTTAATTCGAATAATCCTCATTTCAAAATTCAAAGATAAATTCTTTTTAGATTTTGAAAGCCTTTCTTTTATTTTGGTTTGCTCTTCAGTTATTAATTCTGCAGCAGCGGAAGGAGTCTCCGCACGAAGATCGGCAACAAAATCAGAAATACTGTAATCTATTTCATGGCCGACAGCGGAGATAATCGGAATATCGCAAGCAAAAATTTCATAGGCCAAGGCCTCACTATTAAATGCCCACAAATCTTCTAGACTTCCCCCACCTCTTGCAAGCACAATTAAATCAATTTTTTTATCTTCAGGCACTGACATTGAAAATTTGATTATTCGATGGAGGGCCTCGATAATTTTCTTAGGGGCCTCATCTCCTTGGACAATGGCCGGAACGACGATGATATCCATCCAAATAGATCGGCGCTTATAAATATTTAAAAAATCTGCTAGCGCTGCACTTTTATCACCAGTAATGATGGCAATTCTTTTTGCAAGCTTTGGAATTTTCTTTTTACTTTCAAGATCAAAAAGTCCTTCGGCCCGTAATTTTTCTTTTAATTTTTCAAATTGCTCTTTTAAATCGCCAGTTCCTTTTGGAATTATTTTTCTTGCTACAAGTTGAAATGTACCTCTTTTTTGATACACATTGATATCGCCTTCAAGCACAACTTTATCGCCATCTTTTATTTTTTTTAGAACGGGGTTTCTTATCACATCCATCCTAAACATTGCGCATGAAATTGAAGATTCACTATCTGAAAGAGTAAAATAAAAATGTCCTGAGCTAGAACCTGAAAGATTACTAATCTCACCTTCTACAATTTGATTTCTAAATTTTGACTCAAGTTGGCCCTTTATTTCAAAAACGAGTTCACTTACTTGTAAGGTCTTAATACTCATTTCTGTTTACAATTTTTTGAATAAAGAAATGTTTTTTAAATAATTGATTGCCTGATTAACTTGGTAATCCTGTGAAGGGGAAAAACGCTTTTCTGCATCTTCTTCCGCTTCTTCTCCGGGATTAGTGCTCACTTTATTTTTATTTTTTTTCTCGCGCATTTCCTTAAACTTTTGCGTACGTTCCAAACGCTCCTTTAGTTCTTCTTCTTCTCGAAGTTTCTTTTCTTCAGGGCTCTCAATCGTGGCCGTTAAATGATTTTTTAAATCTTTTTCGCGAATAAAACTTGATTCCTTTTTATTATTTTTAAGCCATTCACCATCGGCCTCGTCAATCTCGATGTCTGGTTTAATTCCAAGTGCCTGAATTTTTCTTCCAAGTGGAGTCATATACTGAGCAATCGTCAATTTTACTCCTGAAAAATCATCAATTTTTGCAACAGATTGAACTGACCCCTTACCAAAAGATTGGGTTCCAACAATAATGGCACGCTTAGAGTCCTGTAAAGCACCTGCTACAATTTCAGAGGCCGATGCTGTCGATCCATTGATTAAAACAGCAACAGGGACATTAAGTTCCTTATACCCTGTCTTTTTAACATAACGTATTTCTTTGTTTTTGGGATCGCGTCCTTCCGTCGAAACGACAATTCCATCTTTCATAAAAATCGAAGCAACTTCTACTGCTTCATCTAATAAACCACCAGGGTTTGATCGCAAATCAAGCACAATTCCATTAAAGTTTTGATCTTTAACCAATTTTGCTTTCATGGCCTTTAGTGCTTCTACAATATATTCACCAGATTTTTTCTGAAACTGCCCTAAACGGACGTAGGCAAATCCATCTTTTAGTAATTCATATTTTACAGGTTTGATATAGACGATATCTCTAATGATCTCGATATTTTTAATGCCATCAAGACCATCTCGGACAATACCCAAAATAATTTTTGATTTTGTTTTTCCGCGAAGTTTATCGATAGCTTGTTCTAAACTCACTCCCACCATTGATTCGTGATTAATTTCGACAATCTTATCACCGGGTTTAATTCCTGCCTTATCAGCGGGCGAGTCTTCAATCGGAGTGACGATTAAAAGTACTCCATCTTTTTGAGTTACCTCAATTCCGAGACCGCCAAATTCTCCTGAGGTTTCTTCTTGCATCTTCATAAATACTTCACGATCAAGATAAGCAGAATGAGGATCAAGAGTCGACATCATTCCATTAATCGCACCTTCAATTAATTTTGATGTCGAAACATCTCGATAATATTGCGATTCAATGAGATATAAAACTTTATTAAACAGTTCTAGCTTTTCAAATCTTGATTTTTTATCGCCGCTGCCTTTATCATCTGCTACTTTTTCTTCTGCAATTAAGGCCTGAGAATAGATAGCGATCTGAATAATTAATAAGAAAAGAACGTTCCGATAAGAACTTTTCATTCATTGACTCCCTTCAATGATTATACTTGGCCTTCTTTAACTATCGTGCGACAGTTTTAGATATTGTTTTTTTATCTAATAGCAAGTATGTGTTTTGTGCTAAATTATTTTTTCTAACTTCAAAATAAATTTTTCCACCACCAAGTCCACTAGTTGCATCGGACTGAGTTACCCCAATTTTTTGCCCTGACTTCACTAGCTCAAGATTTTTTATCGTCGGATTAAACTGGCCTAATAAAACAGTACGAGTCTCATTACCATGATCAATCATTACGACATTACCGTAGTTAGCAAGTGCACCGACATAGACAACTTTCCCATCTTTTGTTGCAAGCACTTCATTTTTTCCAGTAAATTTAAAGCTTACACCTTTTTGGTTGTATTCAAGTCCATTTGAAATAGCAACAGGTGATCTAAATAAATCTGCATTTCGGTTGGTAAAGCTAATCTCTTCCGTTAACTGCACATTTTCTAATTCTTTTTGTTTTTTGCTTTTTTTAATGGCCTCATTTTCCATTGCCGTTTTATTTTTTAACTGGTTAAAACGATCCGTCTCTTCTTTTTGATTTGTTATTTCTGTCTCTATTTCAGATCGAAGATTTTTACGTTTTTCTTCAAGTTCATTCATCAAAGTAGTTAGTTCTTTTTCTGTTTTTATTGTTGATTCTAACCTACTAGTCAATCCATTTAAATTTTCTTCTTGTCCCTTATTTTCTTTCATAAGGTGGGAAAGCTCAATCATTCTATTTTGTAACTCACTGGCAAGAATCTTACGCGCTAATAGGTCAGAGGATTTCTCTGTCTTCTCTAATTTGTTTAGAATTAAATTTGATAAGATGGCCTTCGTTTCATTATAGCTAGACTTAAGTTGTGCATTATCTAAATCGATATTTTTTTTAGCGTTCTCTAGAGACTCTTCTATTTTGCTTCTGGCCTCAGAAATACTCTGATATTTTTTATTTTGAATGCCTAAGTTAAGCTCAAGTCCATGCATTTCTTTGTTAAGTTCAAAAATGCGCTTATTTTGAAGGTCGAGCTTCTTTTTCATTTCAAAGACATCAACCGTATTGGCCTTCAAGGAAAGACTAAATAAACTGGTGATCAAAAATAGGGCCACTAATTGAATTTTCAATCTAATTATCCCATTGAAATTTCTTTTTATGAGAAATCATACCTAAAATAAATAAAATAAATGATAAACCTAAATTTAAAAGCTGCGGAAAACCAACTGCAAGAGTAGATGCTGCAGATAAAACAAAAATTAATCCAAGGCCTAAAATGGCCATTTTAAGGGCGATATTTTTTTTACGTTGATAATTTTCTAAAAGATAAGAAGTTTCACTAATTTTAGCTCTTATTGAAAATAAACTGATTGACCATAAAATTGAAATAAAGACTAAGTAGATTGAATATCCCCATGCCTTTATTGTTGCAATTAACTGATCTTTTTTTGTTTCAACTTGAGATTCTGTTCGAATTGCTCCCAGAGTAATATTCCCTTCTCCCGAAAGGTGAGTTAAATAATCACGAACTAACTCTTGGGCACGCGGTTTTAGATCTTTTGTGTAAATTACTTTTAACCCAACATAATTTAAATCAATAACCTGTTCGCTAATGTTTAAATTGCCCAACACATTTTTTACTTCTTCTTTTATTTCTGCTTCAGATAACAATTCAATTTTATGAACACCGGGCAAAACTCCCATTTGCGAAATAATTGTCTGATATGATTCACTCGATGAAACTAATGCATAAAAATAACTTCCGGCCTTGCTTTCTGGAATTAATTTTAAAAATTGTTCTTCAAGAAACTTTCTCTGGCCTAAAGAAAAGACTAATAAGATTGAAAATAAAACTAAAAAGCCACCGCGAAGTGGTGATTTAATTAATACTTTAAAAAAATGCTTTAAATAAAACATGCATGCCCCGAATAGACTAAACGTCCACCATCTAAGTGAATTATTCTTCCTGTAAAGTTTTTAATTAATTCTTTATTATGAGTGGCCCAGATCACTGTCGTGCCACGTTTTGCATTATAGAGATTTAATACATCAAATAATCTTCTTGCATTGTCTGTATCTAATGAACTCGTCGGTTCATCGGCAATAAGCACATCTGGCTTTGTCAAAAGTGAACGAATGATTGCTACTTTTTGTTTTAAACCACCATTAGCATCATTTACTTTTAAGTTTAAGCGATCCTTTATTCCTAAAATTCGTGCAAGCTCATTAAGATCTTGCATAAATTCTGCTTTAGAATCATAAATTGAAGAATCATAAGCAAACATTAAATTTTCTTCACAAGTATACTTTCCCATCAAGCGCAAATCTTGAAACACATTTGAAATAAATAATCTTCTTTTGCCTTCAAAAAAATCTGGCTTAATGACTTTTCCAGAACTCGGTTCAATAATTCCCGACAATAATTTTAAAAGAGTTGTTTTACCAGCACCTGAAGCACCAGTTAAAAAAATAACTTCACCTCTCTCAATCGTGAGCTGGATATTTCTTAATGCTCTGATTTCCCCGTAGGAAACTGAGACGTCATCACAATGAAATATTGGCCCCCTAAAGGCTTCTTTTGATTTCTGTGATGTCATCGTTTTTCTAGAATTTTGATTTTGCAACATTTGGCCACTCCAAGCTCTCACTCCTAAAATCGTCCTGATTTTAGATAAAAATCCTATTCTAATTTTAACTTAGTTTTATATTTTTTTAAAGGAAAGTTAATTTTAAACCAAAACTCTCGGGTATTTTTTACAGACAACTAGCTAAAACTTCCCATAATAATCCCCTTCTCCAAAAGAAGATTATAGGCCGATTCAGAACAATAGACGTTGGGAATAAAATTATTCGAGTTATAGAGCTTTGAAATCAAAGAATTTTCGACTTCTGCCAGAAGTTTTACCTCTCCGTCTTCCATCGAAATCTTAACTGGATCGCGCTCTAAAAGAACATTGTGCATTGGCGCATCCTGAGCAGACTTGGCCACATTTTTCGGACTTTTTACAAACATAATTGATTTTTTAGGAATATCGTAAATAATCCAATCATTACTAGCACCATTTTTCTTTAAAAATTCTTCGATCTCCAGTGCCTTTGTATGCGCTCTTTTATAGTATTTCTCATATTGGGCCGGATCGTCCTGCGGTAGAAGTCTCTGTTTAAACTCCTCACAAAAAATGGATTTGGCCCCTCTTGCAAGCATTAAAGTTTTGGCCATATTTTTAATTTTAGGATTTTTGTCAAGATCGCCATTAATATAATGCTTATGCACTAGCCCCATAAAATATGCATCGTTAAAACCATAAAATTTCATTGGATCAGAAGCAATCATATCTAAAAGCTCACTATAGCGATAAATAAGGCCCTTCTCTAAAAAATAAAAGCATAATTTCTCAGCAATCGCATCCCACTTTGCCCCTCGCGGACTTCTAATTACCTGTGAGTACCATGCAAACCTTGAAGTTAAAAAATCCTCCACACAATGAAGAGCATTATGCCGAATAGTCAAAATGTCGTGATTCTCTACTCGCTTTACTTGGAAATGATAAAGTAAATAATCTCGATCGTACGACCCATATTTTAGTCCAGTATAGTGGGCATCACGAAGAAGATAATCCATGCGATCACAATCTACTTCTGAGTGTAAAATCTGATTTGCAAGAACAGACTGATCAATCCCTTTAACCAAGTCAGAAATTCTTTGTGGATCAATTCCAAACTTTTTTAAAATATAGGTGATGCCACCTTCGTAATCAGTATTTTTAATAATGAACGAGCCTAAATTTTCATGATCATCTGGCAGACCTTTCCCCCCCTTCGCATTTGTTGTGTCACCAAAACGAATATAGGCCCCTTCCGTAGTATGAGAAAAAACAAATGTGCCAAGATCATGCATCAAGGCCGCAAGTCTCACACTTTTATGATAAAGACATTCAGGAGTTTTGCAGTTTGGATCCATGAGCTCCACTTCTGAAACTGCACGATGGCAAGACTCTAAAATTTTATGAGCATTAAACATTACTCCAATCGAATGATGAAAGCGGGAATGCTCAGCACCTGGAAATATGTAGCAAGAAAAACCTAGCTGCTTTATCCAGCGCAATCTTTGATAAAAAGGTGATGATATAATTTCCCATTCAATAGGGTTTAGTTTAATAAATCCATAAATTGGATCGAAAATGACGTGCGTTTTAGTGTTAGCTTCCATGCTTTCCTAAAAGATATGAGGGCAGTTATTCACTGCCCTTATTAAAGTTAATGTAAATTCTTTTTAGATGCTTTTGATTCTTTCTTCTTTCTTTTTGCCGTACCCAATACCTTTGTTGAAATCAGTTCTAGCATAATTTTTGCTTCTTTTCTTAAATCATTCTCATTAATGAAGCGGTAAAAATTTTCAATATCAATTGCTGTTCTAAAATTTCTTGGAGCTTTTGTCGTTTCTACAACTTGTTCTGTTTCTACTGTCATATAGTTCTCCTTACTCAATAAACAATATTACTTTTTTTATTTAAATATTACAACTTTTGTTAAGCTTAAGCTTCTTTATCAAATTCAATTCCATAGCTATGAAGCTTGTTATAAAGAGTTTTTACAGTAATCCCTAGAACCTTGGCAGCTCTAGTCTTGTTTCCTGCTAAGCTCTCTAGAGTTCCCATGATATGGTTTCTTTCAAGTTCCTCTAAAGTCATATGTGTAAACTCTACTACTTTTGCGACTTTTTCCACAACGCGTTCAACTTTTTCTTCTGCATTTTGGATATTTTGATCTAGGTGTAATTTTTCAATTACTGATCCTTCAGAAAGGATATAAGCTCTTTCTACTACGTTTTGAAGTTCACGTACGTTTCCATTCCATGAATACTCACTCATTGCCTTAATTGCTGATGGTGAGAATGATTTATGAGCATCTTTTGACTTATTGGCATTTAGAAAAAAGTTGGCCAATATTTCGATATCTTCTTTTCTTTCTCTTAAAGCTGGTACTTTTAAAACCACTGTTGATAAAGCAAAGTATAAATCTTCTCTAAATTTATTTACTGCAACCAACTCCATTAAGTCTTTAGTTGAAGCAGATAGAATTCTAACATCTGATTTAAAGAAATCTCTACCGTTCGCTTTAATTCCCATTTTGGTATTAATATATTGAATTAATTTATTTTGAACTAGCGATGACATTAGCTCAATATGGTTGATAAAAACTGAACCAAAGTTACAAGCTTCAAGCATACCCATTTTGTTGCTATCACCAAATAATTCAATTTCTAGTTCTTTTTCATTCATAAAAGTTGAACAATCAATTGCAACAAATGAACGATCTCTTCTTATGCTTCGGCAGTGAATTCTACGAGCAATCATTTCTTTTCCTGTTGCTGCTTCACCCACTAAATAAGCTGGGATTTCTTTATCAGCAATTCTATCTACCAATTGTAAAAGGTCTTTCATTGATTGTGATCTACCAACGATTTCTTTTTCATGGATCTTAAAATGATCTTGAATTTTTGCCCCAGATCTTGTTTCTTGTAATTCTTTTTCTTTTAATTCAATTGTCTTTAATAATGTTTCATTCAAGTTTTTAGCTTGAAGATACATTTTCATATTTTGAACTGGTCCTTTAATTTCATTTAGAATATTCATTCCAAGAGTCATATCTTCTCTTTTAAATTCATGATTAGAAGAATACATACGACAGTGAATTGATCCAATAATAATTCCATCAGCAGAAATAGGTAAACATAGTTCTGCTTTAATGTTTTGCTTTGCCTCTAATGAGAAAACTGGATCTCTTTCAACCGAATTTGAAAAATAACCTCTTTTTGATCTTGCGATATAAGCTGGTGCACCTTCACCTTTTTGTAATTCTTCACCATTAGCAATAAACATTCCGTTTTTTGCCATTAATACTGATTTTTGGTTCTCTAAAATTTTATAAATTACAACTTCATCAACCTTCATTTCATCTTTAAAAAACTTTGAAATACTAGAGAAAAAATGAGCTTCATCTAGACTTAAATAAAGAACTGACGATAGAGAATGTAGTTTTTCATTTTGGTTTTTCATTGAAGTAGTCATTGTTTAACTCCTAGACATTTTTAATGTATTAAATGCGTTGCGTAACTAAGTAAATAATACACTGCGTCTGAAAAATTTACAAGACTAAAATGCTCGGATGTTTAAAAAAAATTCAGCTTTCACCTGATTTCTAGAAGTTATACCATCTAGGAGTTATACAGTTTCCAAATCCACCAGTAATGGCCCCCAAAATCCCCCCATCGCGGTCCATAATGTAGATATTTTGGTCGGCCTTAAGCTTTGAAATTACACGCTGTGAAGAAAAGCTGATAAACTCACCATCATTTGAATAAGTTGGGTCTTCATTAGAACCAAAATCCTTTGTTAAGCGAGAAAGGCCTGTACCGTCTGAGTTTATTCTAAAAAGATCAAAGCTATTATCAAGCCAAGAAGAAAATACAATCTCTTTCCCATCAGGGGAGAAGCGAGGAGTAGCATTAAATTGCCCGACATAACTTATCCTTTTAACGTTTTTTTCTTCACCATCAGGATCCATTGTGTAGATCATGGCCTTTCCTGCCCGATCAGATAAAAATGTCATCAATTTCCCATCATAGGTAATTGAGGGGTCAACGTCAGAAGAAAAGTGATTTGTGATTTTACGAAGCTCGCCAGACTGTACGTCCATTTCATAAATTTCAGCATTACCAGAATTTGTAAGAGTAAGTGCAATTTTACTTTCACGTGGTAAAAAAACCGCCCCTGAATTTATTCCTTCGCGGCTTGAGATCACTCTTGTTTCTCTCGTCTTTAAATCCATTAGGTAAAGATTATTATTTCTTTTAGCGCCGTTAGCAGCAGGTATTAAAGAATAAAGCAAAAATCTGCCATCCTTAGACATTGAAGGAGAAATCGCAATCCCTCCGTGATTAGTTAACTGCTGAACGTTTTTACCGTCAAAATCCATTAGATAAACTTCTTTTACAAACCTACCAGGCCTAGAATTTCGATCAGAAACAAAAACAATTTTAGATTTAAAAATCGACTCTTTTCCCGTCATTTTTCGATAAGCTCCATCGGATAATTCATGGCCAGTTTTTCTGTAGCTAGCAATGCTTGCACTTATCGATTGATTATAGATTTGCTTGGCGCTTTTAATATCTTCAACTGCAAAGCTCACTTTAAAACTGTCTCCAGTTAATTTAGAGATAGAAACTAACCCTAAATATCGGATTCCTTTTCCATTCCAATATTCATAATTTGTTGGAGGTAAGGTTTTTGAATTGTTTGGGGCCGCTTCAATTAAAAAGAATCGCTTTTGATAAAAACTAAAATCATTCCTAATCAATTTAACTAGCTCTAGGCCATATGATCGTTGGGCATTTGTTAAGTCTCCTTGAAAATAAGGATCTTGAATAACCATTTTATCTTTTTCAGGATTTGCTTCTCCTACTGCCACAACAGTAAGACCTGAATCGTCGGCAAATAAATTAAAACTTAAAAAAATAATTGATAGTAAAAAAATTTTTCTCATTAACTCACCTTCTATAATGGAAATCCGAGTACAATATCGCCGTTCATGGCCCGCTTACCAAAATCATCACTAAGTTTTGGAAAAGGCGATGCTAAAGATACTGCATTCATTGCCCGTTGATCATACTCACTATCGCCACTTGATTCATAAATTTCTGAATTAATTAACCGGCCATTCATATCCAGCCAAATTCGAACACGACATTTTAATTTCTTGCTACTTAAAAAACTTGGAAGTCGCCAATGTGGGCGAACCTTATCTGGAAGCTTTGAAACATAAATCCCAAATTGAGTCATTTGCGTCTTAGCGCCATTTCCAAAACTTGCAGTACCAGTACTTAATTTATTTCCTGCTAAAACTAAATCTTTTAATGCTGTTTTCTTTTCTCCATTCGCGCCTTTTTCAACTTCACTTTCATCTGCTTTATTCTTTTTTTGTGCACTAATATTTTTTAACTTATCTAAAAAACTTTTTCGCTTAACTTCTGCTGCTTCTTTAAATGCTAACTCCTCTTCCCGGGCATCTACTATCGCTTCTTCTTTTGGCTCTTCCTTTTTTACAACTTCTTGAACTTCTTCTTTTACTTCTTTAACATCTTCGCCACTGGAAAGATTTTTTAATTCTTCAAGTGTATATTTAGGCATAGCGACCACATCCACTCGTACAGATGCTTCAATAATCTCTAAATTTTTTGACTCTAGTAATCTTCTTTTTTCTAAAATTACTTTACCGCCAAATAAAGTTAAAAGAACAAGACCTAAATGAAAATAAAACGATCTTCTTAAATAGAAGGGAAAACTACGAGTAACTTTTTTTTCATTATAAGTTAGTTGCATATTATTTTTTTTCTTCAGTCTGAGTGACAAGTGCAATTTGTTCAATTCCACCTTTTTTCAAAAAAGAGATTAGTCCTGCGACTTTTCCATAATTTAAATTATAATCAGCTCGCAAAAATAACGTTTTTGTCTTATTTTTCTGAAACTCTTTTTTAACTTCTACTAAGATTTCATTTAATAAAATTCTATCTTTGCCTAAATAATAATTTTCATCTTTTGAAAGTGACAAAATAACTTGCTCTGAATTTAAGTTTACTGGATTAACTTCTTTCGTCTTTGGCAAATCAAGTTTAATTCCATTTAACATTAACGGAGCTGTTACCATAAAAATAACTAAAAGAACCAGCATTACATCAACTAAAGGTGTCACATTAATATCAGAAATCGCACCCTTTTTTTTCCTTCCAGATCCCATGGCCATATAAAATCCTATTCAATTACTGAGCGCTCTACTACATTTAAAAAGTCTTGTTCAAAGCTTTCCATCTCAGAATTCATTTCTTCATTTAGATTATTAAAATTGTTGTAAAACCATACCGCAGGAATAGCGGCCAAAAGTCCAACGGCCGTGGCAACTAAGGCCTCAGCAATTCCTGGAGCAACGGCATCAATAGATCCGCCCCCACTGGCAAGACCAGAAAAAGCATCAATAATTCCCCACACTGTCCCAAACAAACCAATAAAAGGTGATACTGATCCAATTGAGGCCAGAGTAGATAACATTTTATTTAACTCTATATTGGCGATATTTTCACCTTTTTTAAGACCTCGCTCTAAAACTCCTAATCCAAAATTTTGAAAATGAAAACTAAGACCACTTTTATGCGCTGATGAGTAAACTTCCTTCATTTTTACTAATTCTTCGTAGCCATTTACGAACAATGATTTAAAAGGAGAAAAAGGCAACATTTCGGCCTTTAACATAACATCTTTTAAATGTTCAGAGTTGTTATAGATATCCAGAAATTTCAAATTATTTGCACGCAATTCTTTGAGTGTTTTTTTCTTCTTTAAAATAATTGCCCAAGAAACGACAGAACAAATAATTAAGAAAAGTAATACGACTTTAACCACAAAACCTGATTGTAGTAAGATTTGAAAAATATCGAGATGTTTTGCGCCCACAGCTATGACTCCTAAAAAAATTTTTGTAGTCCTATTTTAGAGTTTTAGCTGTCTAAATTCAATCGAAACTAATCCCGACCAATATACTCAGGGTTTATCCTTTTCTTCACCTCTAAATAATAAAAAATGACAAAGGCCAAAACTGGCCAAAACACGGAGTGGACTTTTTGGGTGGGTAAAAAGAATGAAAAACGACTCTCCCAAACTGGATCAAGTCCAAAAATACTGTACATTGGAACATAGAGAAATAGAATCAATGATAACGGCATCGTCCAATTGCGCCGCCTCCAATAAAGAAACATTAAGAGAATAAAAAAAAGTGAATATAAATTAAAATTAATATTTTGCTCATAAACAAATGTCATGCTCGTAAAAAAATAAAAAAATAATGGAAAGAGAAATATTTTTTTTACTTCATCTCTGCGCTTTTTAAGTGGAAACTCAAAATCTAAAAGCAGTAAAAATAATAAATCGAGAGCAAAAAATAAAAATCCGGAGATCATTGAAAAAAATAAGCGAATAGGGTCAAAAATAAATTGTCCATTCGGTTGAATTCCATAAATGGCCCAAAGAATAACGACAATTGAGCAATAAACAACATAAAATTCTTTGCGTTTAGCTGCTTTTGAATTAGAAAACATTTTTTTTATGTATTCATACTTTGATATTCTCAGCTTTAAAAAATGAAACAGTACTAAAAAAACAATTCCCTTTGATAAGAGAATGGATTGCCAACCACGATCTACAATCCAATCAGCAATTGTACCGATACTATGGTTAAGATTTAAATGAAAAAAAGTAATTACAGAAATAAAGATAAGGTGAACAATCCAAATGGCAATATATAGCAGGAAATAATACCAACACTGCCTACCAAGATTTGAATGAAAAAAATCTTTTAACTTTTTCAACAAAATTCCTAAAGTGAACTCTTCTTAGGCTTAATCCAATTTATCTGCAACTCGGGAGAGGGATAAATTTGTCCATAATTTTTATAGAGAGTATTTGTTTTTACCAGCTCATCAATCTTTTGCAGAAGAGTGAGATAAGTATTCCATATTTTCAAGTCATTTTTAAGATACGAATCCATTTCTTTAGTGACTTCAAATTGATCCTGAAAGCTGAAACCTTTTTCAAATAGAAATTTATTATACTTTGCTAAACTAGATGTAATGATTGTTTTGTCCAAGGCCTTAGATTTAAAATTTGTTCCATATAGAAGTTTTAACTCCTTTGATTCTATGAATGATTTTAAATAGCCTGCTTTTAGCCTTAAAAAATCTTCAAATAAGATAATTGAAATTTCTACTTTTGATAAATCCAAAGTTCGAATAAATGGCAAGGATACTAAAAAAATTAACTCGTCATTATTCGTTGGTAGACCGGCATGTGAAAGCTCTGGGGTATCAAGCAATAATATCTTAAATTTTTTCTCAAAAAAACCTTGAGACTCTAAGAAAGAAGCGAATGCTTTTTCAAGTTCAAAATCTGGCTTATGAAAATCCCATTTTAATTTAGTCGCATTCTTTACAAGCCATAACTCACTTAAAATTGACCAGAACTTATCTTCTGTTGGAAAATTGTATTTTCGCATCTCGATTCTATTTTTTTCATCTACTAATCGCCGTGTCTCCTCATTTTTCTTTTTGAGTTCTGCTTCAAGCCCATCTTTTTTAATTAAGTCTTTTATCGAAGAAAAATCCAGTAGACTATTTTCCCCCTTCACTCCATCTATTAAATTATCATCTTTTTTCTCACCAACTCCAGTGGTTTCATTTGATAAAACAACCAAACTAAAAAAAGTAAAAATGAGAAATGGTACTAGTCTAATCATTTGCTCACCTTCGATTTTCCTTCAATGTACTGATCATACAATCTTGCCCAATAGTACATATCGTTAATATCTAAGTTTAACTCTTCAAAAAATTTAGAATATTCCTCATCAGGACAATCAGTTTTTTTATCAGTTAAATAGCTAGTTAAAATATGGCCCTCATAGGGACCAACACTTACAAGATTCCAGTTGTCTTCACCGTATAAAATAATATCTTTCCCATCACTAGAAGTTTCTTTCATAATTTTTACTGGATGGTTACATGTAATCGTAGTTAAGGCCTGAGAGTACTTTGAAGGGTTCTGATGAACATTCCCCATGATTCTTCCAAAATATCGTACCCCAACAACTGTTCGCTTCATTTTTACTTCTTGTGCAAATGAAAGAACAAAGCCAACAAAAAATACGGTTGCAAATATAATTTTCCCCATTAAACCTTCCACCGAAATTGGATAGTTTCCCATTCATGACACTGAGGACATCGCCAAAAAATGCTGTCAGAATTATAACCACACTGTTTACAAAAATGCTTGGCCAAGCTTTGATGCAAATTTTCCAATAGGCCCTTGGTGTGAAATATGGCCTCTTCTTTTTTATCAAGATCAATTAAAATTTTAATATATTCGGCCTTCATTACTTCCGATGAGCTCTTGTTTTCTTCCATCCATTTCTTTAAAAGATCATAGGCCATGCTAATTTGTGAATTTTCTTTTAATAGGCGAACCCTTGAGAGGACAACAGAAGCATTTTTATGCAACTCTTCATCACTTAACTCTAAAAAATGTTCACGCAACAATTTTAAGCGAGCATTGTAGGCCTCAATTAATTCATTTTTGGCCTTAAACGATTCTTTAAGTGAGACAAAAATAAATGAAGCATACATTGGATGCTCTTTTAATATTTCTAATAAAATAAATTTAGCCTGTTCAACATCTCCAGAAACAAGATACAATTTCAATCGCAAAATCTTAGCTGAAACACTAGGAGCAAAGCGGAAGGCATCATCCAAATCCTCTTCACACTTTTTAAACTCTCCTTTTTCAAAATACAACTTAGCCTTTTGAACTAAAATATGTGAGATTGTTTCTGCTTGATTGTGATGACCTACTTTGGAAAGCATAATGCGGTAATTATAGGCCTGATCCCAATCTTCAATGTCCTCATAAATTCTACAAAGTGAATGGAGTACTTCAAACTGATCTCGATTGATTTTTAAAACATCTTTATAAGTATCAATCGCCTTATCAACAAATCCACCTTTATCAAAATCAACAGCTAATTCTTTTAGTGCACGCAAACGATGAGATTCTGATATATTTTCTCTCGCAATTAATGATCGGTGGATCGAAATTGCTTTTTCAATTTCTCCATTCGAGCGAAATAGTCCTCCTAAGGCAAAATAGGTATCAATCGTCTCACGATTAATATCTACGGCATTTAAAAATTCCTTTATTGCCAAATCTTTATTGCCCGAAATAAGGTACTGAGTTGCATTTAAAAATATTTTTGATTGCGCCTCGAAAATAGAATTGCGATAACGTTTTGATAATTTTGCACTATTATCTCTTTCGATTAAATAGTGATAAATCAAAATCAAAGTGATTGCGACTGCAACGATTGCCAGTAAATGCTCTTGAAACCATTGAGGACTAAAATCCATTTTTCCTCTTTTGTTATTTAAACATTAATATAGGAGAATTTTGGGCATGACTCATCGATTTCCAATCTAAATTTGAAATAGACTCTTCGATATCTCCCATCAGTTCAAGAAAATTCATTTTCTTTTTCTTTTTTATAAACTTTAAAGCAAAATCCGCTTCCTTAAATCCCAATCCCTTATGAATAATTCTTCCTGCAGTCCATAGCGATCCGAGCTCGTCAACTAACCCAAGTTTCAAGGCCTCTTCGCCTGAGTAAATCTGCCCTTGTGTCATTTCAATAAAATCACCTTTGATTTTGTCTTTTCTTCTTTTTAAAATATCATTTCGAAATTGCTCATGAACGCCAGCTATCATAGAATTCATAATTGTTTTTTCTTCCTCTGTCAGTGATCGACTCGGATTGCCTGCATCTTTGTAACGTCCGGCCTTGATTGTTTGTGGACTCACTTTCACAAATTCAAATAATTTAGATAAATCAACAAAGTCCATGATTACCCCAATTGACCCTGTGATCGCACCAGGAGTTGACCAAATTTTTCTTGTGGCCGCGCCAAGGTAGTATCCTCCAGACGCTGCAATTCCTCCAAACGATGCATAAATTGGTTTTATTTTATCAAGTCGGATGATCTCATCATAAATCTCTTGAGTCGGCCCAACTGCTCCTCCTGGAGAATTGATTCGAATAATTATAGCTTGGATCTCCTTATCCTCCTCTGCCTCAAGCAAAAGATCGACAACCGGTTTAGATTCCATAATCACACCATCAATTTCAATGACACCGATATGGGCCTTCGTTGATTTTTTTTCAAGAACCGACGTTTCATTAAACGCATTCATGGTTGTGTAAAGAAATGCCATAAGAATGACAAAGAAAACAAAGACCATGGCAAAAATGCCAAATAAAGCTTTCGAATTTTTAGCTGCTGTCACAAAAACTCCGTTTTTTGAGATTCACAAATTATCTGTTCTATCTTCTCAAAAACATAGGAAAAGGTAAACAAACTTTCAAAAATACGGCCAAAATGCTCAAGTTTTTCTGACTTTAGACCGATAATATTTAAAGAACCGAAGGTGTTTGGAGGTTGTATGAAATTGAGTATTTTAAAAATTGGACTACTGGCAATGTTTATCGTTCCGAATGCGTTTGCTGGCGCTTATAAATCAGCTGATATTAAAATAAAAGAGAAGGCTCCAAGCTATCATCCTACTAAAGGAGTTAGCTATGAAGATTCATATCATATCGCTGGTGATTCTTGGGCAAATGATCGCGCGATCGCTTCAGAAAAAGAAGATCGGAAGCCATCATCAGTTGAAGATAAATATGAGCCACAACCATGGTCATATAAAAAGTCACCTGAAGTTACTCCGCACTAATTCCAAAGATTTACTTTTTCATATTCGGACTTTAATTGTCCACAAGCGGCCAGGATATCCTGGCCTTTTGTTGTTCTAGTAGTGCAAACAAAGCCTCTTTTTAAAAGCTCTTCTTGAAACCAAATTACTTTTGAATTAGAAGGCCTTTTAAACTTTGAATCTGGATATTCATTAAATGGAATTAAATTAATCTTCGATTTTTCTGCATCGAGAAGCTTTGTTAGGGCATCAATGTCTTCAATTCGATCGTTTAATTCATGGATTAAAATATATTCAAATGTAATTCGCCGATAGGCCTTTAGTGGAACTGTTTTTAAAGCGCTAAATAATCGCTCTAAATCGTAGGCCCGATTGATTGGCATTAGTTCGGTGCGAATTTCATTGTGTGCAGCATGTAGGGATATCGCTAAATTGACAGGGGGAAAATCCCATAATTTTTCAATTTGTGGTACAAGTCCTGAAGTTGAAAGCGTAATTTTTCTTTGCGATAACCCTAGGCCTTTATCTTCCATAAAAATAACGGCCGAAGTTTTAACTTCTTTAAAATTATGTAGGGGTTCACCTTGGCCCATATAAACGATGTTAGTGAGTCGCTCTTCTCTTCCGACATTTTCAATCAACCACAACGTTACGGCCATAAATTGACCGACTATTTCGCTAGACAATAAATTGCGCTTTAGCCCCATCGTACCAGTGTGGCAAAAAGTGCATCCGATGGCACAACCAACTTGTGATGAAATACATAAAGTCAAACGATCACGAGCTTTGATCGCAACTGTTTCTACTGTTTCACCATCTGGCATACGCACTAAAAATTTTCGGGTACCATCACTTGAAAGCCCATTCCAAATAATTTTTGGTAACGTTAAATCAATGTGTGCTTCAAAATGTTCTTTAATTTTTTTAGAAACATTGGTCCATTTGATGGGATCAGTTTCAAAATTCTTATAAACCCATTGATAGATTTGATCGGCACCAAATTTGGCCAAATTATGTTCTACCAGATAGTCGCGTAGCTCAAAAAGAGTAAAAGAATAGAGTGATTTTTTGGTTATTACTTGGTTTTCCATAAAGGCTTATCTATCAAATTTTACAAATTAAAACGAGTCCTTTAGACTTAAAACATGAAAAATTTACTTACCTTTATATCCTTAGTTTTAAGCTTTAACCTATTTGCCAGAATTCAGTATCCAATACCTGCGGATAATGATGTTCTCTTAGAGATATCTAAAGGAGTTAAAAGCGAATTGAACCCAGATTCAATTAAGCTGTTAGTTTGGAATCTTCACAAGGGAAAGGATAAAGGTTTTGACCAAGATTTTAAAAAATTGGCCAAAGACAAAGATATTTTACTCTTACAAGAAGTTTATTTAAACAAGTTTATGTCCGAAGTCTTCTTATCTCAATCAGGCTTTGGTTTTAAAACTGCAACTTCATTTTTTGACCCTCTCAGTTTAAATGTTAGAACTGGAGTTTCAAATGCCTCTTATGCTGAGCCAATCGAAGTAAAATATGTTCGAACAATTAACCTAGAACCCGTGATTAACACTCCGAAAGTTGCCATGATCACTAGATATAAACTTAGTGGTACTGATAAAATTCTAACCGTGGCCAATATCCATAGTATTAATTTTGTAAGCCCTCTCATTTTTAAAATTGAGCTTGAAAGAATTTATAAAGAGCTAAAAAAATATCCTAAACCAATTATCTTTGCTGGAGACTTCAACACATGGTTGGGTGAAAAAATATACCATTTTGATCAGTTAAGAATTGAGCTTGGATTAAAAGAAGCAACATTTAATCCAGACTTTCGAATGAATCGAAACGATTACTATCTCGATCACTTTTTATATTCAGACGATTTAGAAGTGGTTAGTAGTAAATGCGAAGGTAAGTATATGGGTTCAGATCACAAGCCAATGGAAGTAAGTCTTCGCTATATAGGCGAGTAACCAAATCAAGCATTTCTAGCTAGGCAATAATTGCCGTAAGAACAAATAACGACGACTTTCATTTATCCTTATAGATAGATATTTTTATATCTATCACAATATTGGCCATGGGGAGTCAGAAGTGAATAAACGACAATTTGGACTAATTTTAACTTTATCAATTCTTTTAAGCTCGTGTGGATTAATCGATAAATTTAAGTCACAAGAAGATAGCACTGATTCTGTTGTTGAAAGTTCAAAAACAGAAGAAAGCACGGCCCCATCTGATGATTTGTTTACAAATCTAGAAGCTACTGAGAGTAAGACAGATGCACCGGCCAATATAACTGCAGAAAATACAAATGCAGATGCAGAATTAAAAGAATTACAAAATGAATTTAACGGTACTGCCCCAACTGATAGCTCTGTAGCTGAAGTAAAAACCGAAAAAACATCGCCGATTAAAGTCAGAGAAGAAGCTCCGGTTATAGACCATTCTCTTATTAATGAAAGTGAAAATATCGCTCAGACAACAGGAAATATTAAAAACTATAAAGTGAAAAATGGCGATACTCTAATGCAAGTTGCCTTTAAACTTTATGGTGATATTTCAAAGTGGAAAGATTTAAAAGAACTAAACGGTGACAAACTAAGTTCAAGCTCAAGATTAAAGGCAGGAACAGTTATTAAATATGATGAACCGATGGAAGAATTTGTTTGGAATCCAGTTGGTACTCCCTATTTAATTCAAACCGGAGAAACCTTAGGAATTATTTCAAATAATGTTTATAACACTCCTAAAAAATGGAAAACTATCTGGGATAACAACCGCCCATTAATTAAAAATCCTAATTTAATTTATGCCGGCTTCACGCTTTATTATAAATCAGAAGGCATGGCAAATTATGTGACTCCTAGAAAAGAAATTGAGCTATCTGCAATCGACAGACTCGGCACTACAACAGAAGAAATTCAAGACATCAGATCATCGACAGAAAGAGCTCCAATGGCCCAAAACCTAAAAGAAAATATTAGCAATGAAAATATTGAAGAAGTTAATATTGAAACAGAAGAGTTAAGAGAAGAACTTAGAGAGTAGTCCTTTTTTCTTTCTTTCTATATTTTCAATTTGGTTGCCTTTTAACCGAAGTTCTCTCTCTAGTTCAAGAGAATTTCCAGTGGATTCTAAAAGTGCATTGTATTCTGCGACTGAAAATAAATTAATTTTAGCTGCTTCTAGCTTTTCGCAGAGATAAAAGGCAAACTGGTTCATAGAATCACTGGAATCAAACGGCCCGATCATTCCATTATCAAAAACCAACTGATCCTCATTTTGTTGATACTTTTCCTTATAAGCATTTTTTGCTAACTCAAAATCTAGAATTCCTTTTTGATCGAGCAAGTACAAAAAATAATAGGCTAAATTTCCACCAGAAGTGCTTGGATCAAAATAATTGTATATCCCTACAATATATTCAACTTGATTCATGAAAATACTCCAAAATCTAAAATAACTGATCCCTCTGGCAAGAGCTCGACTTCAACTTCATTCGGAAAAGTTTGAACAATCACATTGATTTCATCTATCACTTTATAAATTACAAAGTTTTTATTCAAACTCATTTTTACTTTTTTTCGATAGCTTGTTGGATTATATAAAGAAAGTCGTCTCACCTCTTCAAACTTAAGCTCATTAGTTGTCGACGGTCTTGTTCTCCAATAATAATCCACTCCATCTGCATTTTTTATTTGGATATGAATTAAATTAAAAGTAGAAATTATTTTTTCCCAAAACTCTCGTAGTTCTTCTCTCGTCTTCTCTCCTAAACTATCGCCATCAAATAATACCAATCGGCCATCACCTAATTCAATGTTTTGGACATTTGTTTTAAAATTTACTTTTTCTACTTTCAAAGAATTTTCTAAAAGAAATGCTTCTATTTTTTGACTGTATTCACTCGACAAACCTGACTGATTTAAAATTATTTTTCCGCCATTCATAAAGTTTTTCAGAATGTAAGTAAAAATATTGCGATCGACATCTTGTCCATGAAAAAGCATTACCGAATCATGATAATAGGTTTTAATTTCATGCAAGGAAAGCGTATCTCTTGAAATTATTTTATAACTCCAGCCAAATTTTTCCTTTAAATAAGTCCATAAATCTAACGTCTCCCAGCTTGTAAAAAGAGAACTAACTCCATCTATTTTTTCAAAAATCTTAAAAAAAGACAGTGGAGAAAAGACCGTAACATCTTCATATTCAAAAGCTGTATTTGTTAAGCGTGAAGGCAGATAAGAGTTCGCGATGAGGTCGTTTAACTCTCTACCTAAAACTGATTTTTTACTTTTAGAATCAACTAAAATAGAAGACGGAATAATATCTTTTGCAAGGGCCTCGTAAATTTCAGTTGTATAGTCTGAAACTGCAATTGTCCGATGCATGCGTTTTAAAAATTTTTGAGTCGATGATCCAATAAAAGCAACGTCTAATACCCCTTCAAAATTCACACCTACTGACTCTTTAAGATTCGCTAAATACAAATCTTCAATACTTTTTGTGAACTCAAAACGAAACTGTCGATCTTCCACTGGACTAATTCCAGAAATATCGTTTGTCTTAGTCGATAAAAATCGTAAATAGGCCGTCTCAAAGGCTTTTGAAGTGTCGTTGATAAAACTTTTAAATTGACCGTTTTCAAATGAACCTGACCGAATGGCCCACAAGTCAAGAGAGATTCGATGCTCTTTAAAAAAATCTCCCAGACGATGAGTAAAACGAGCAAATGCTTCAAAGACTCTAGGGTCAAAAAAAGAATAAATCTTTATGAGATTATCCTCAGCATCAATTATCCCATAGGCCATTCCGTTTGAATTTAACGCAAGAGTACGCGATAATAAGTGCGGAAGTCCGCCATTTGCTAAGTAAGGAGCGGGTGTAATTGGCAAAAATAAAATGGCCTCTTTACTACATTCGGTAACAATATTTAAAAGTTTTAAAATATCCGTTTCTGGCTTTAATTCCCCAAAATCAAAAGTATCCCCTGTTTCACTGTGAAAACACCAATTAATCGGAATAATCACTTTGGTCCCTGGGAACTCCTGAAGTTTCATTTTCCACAGTGAAGCCGAAGTTTTCCAATAGAAAAACCAATTCTCCCCGGGGAAGGCGGAATCATAATCTTTGAGCACTGGAGTTGTGAGACTCACTACTAACACCTCATGTCTTACAGAGTTTACGGAAATTTGGTATAAATTTTCGTTCTATTTTTAAAATTATAAACATCTAAAGGACGGTTGTGCAATGTGGTTTTTCACTGAAGAAGAAAAAGAACTTCAAAAAGTTTGTCGAGATTTTGCAGAGAAGGAATTAAGTCCGTTTGCAGAAAAGCACGATAACGAAGAAAGCTTTAATATTAATGCCTTTAAAAAAATGGGTGAAATAGGAGTGCTTGGAGTTACGGCCGATCCAAAATATGGAGGAGCTGGCCTTGGAGCAACAGCTGCAACAATAATCATGGAAGAATTTGGTCGTGCCTGTGCTGGCTCAACACTTTCTTATTTAGCTCACTCAATCTTATGTGTGAATAATATCCAAAACAATGGGAGTGAAGAACAAAAGCAAAAATATCTTCCAAAACTTATTTCAGGTGAACATATTGGTTGTATGGGAATGAGCGAGCCTGAATTTGGTTCAGATGCCGTTGGTATTCAAACGAAGGCTATTGCATCTGGTAGCGATTTTATTATTAACGGTACAAAAATGTGGATCACCAATGCTCAATATGCCGACATTGCCTATGTCTACACCAGAACAGGAAGTGAAAGAAAAAATCTTTCAACTTTTATTATTGAAAAAGGTACTCCTGGTTTTTCAGTTGGAAAGCCGATTCACAAAATGGGAATGAGATCATCACCAACTGGTGAATTAGTTTTTGAAAATGCCAAAGTTTCTAAATCTCAACTTGTTGGTAATGTTGGCGACTCTATTTATCACATGATGAAAAACTTAGAGATTGAAAGAATTACAATTGCAGGTATTTCTCTGGGAATTGCTCAGGCCTGTGTTGATCAATGTATTAAATATGCACAAGAGAGAAAGCAATTTGGAAAACACTTAGGATCTTATCAAATGATTCAAAAAATGATTGCCGAAATGGCGACAGAAACTGAAATGATGAGACATTTTCTCTACTCTGTTTGTCGCCAATATGACAATGGATCAAAAGGTCCAACCGTTGCGGCCCAAGTAAAATTGCAACTTCCAAAAATGGCTACAAAAATTGCACTTGATGCCATTCAATTACATGGCGGTTACGGCTACTCTCGCGAATTTCCAGTTGAACGAATGATGAGAGATAATAAACTCAATGAAATTGGAGCGGGAACTAATGAAGTAATGATCATGATTATCGCAAAAAACCTACTCACCAACTTAAAAGACTAAGAGATAAAAAAATGAACGACATACAAAAAGAATTAAAAACTCAATTAGAAAAATTTAGACTCGCAAAGATCGAGCCCCACATGGAGCACGATGATGAAACAAGCGAATTTAGATTTGAGATAATAAAAGAATTAGGAGAGCTCGGTTTTGTAGGAATGCCAATTCCAGAAAACTACGGCGGAATGGGAATGAGCTATCATGACTTTTCTATTGCTTTAACAGAGATAGCAAAATCATCAGTATCTTATGCTGTAACTATCTCGGTATCGGCGATGGTGCAATCAATCCTAAACGATTTTGGAACTGAAAAACAAAAGAAAAGCTACCTTCATTCCTTAACAAAAGGGGAAGAGATTGGTGCATTTTGTTTATCAGAATCAGGAGCAGGCTCAGATGCAGCTTCCCTCCAAACAACCGCCAAAAAAGTTGAGGGAGGATATGTTTTAAACGGTTCTAAAATTTGGATTACTTCTGGTGGAATCGCTAAAACCTATATCGTTATGGCCCGAACCGGTGGTGAAGGAGCAAAAGGCGTTTCGGCCTTTATCGTTCGCGATGGAACTCTTGGATTTAGCTATGGGAAAAAAGAGAAGAAGATGGGATGGAAAATTTCTCCCACACGCGAATTAATTTTTCATAATTGTTTTATACCAGATGAAAATCTTTTAAGTCACGAAGGAGATGGTTTTAAAATTGCGATGGCCGCACTTGAAAAAGGACGGTTTACCATTGGTGCTATTGCTGTTGGCTGTGCTGAACGAGCTCTAGATGAAGCTGTCAAATATTCACTAACCAGAAATCAATTTAAACAACCAATCTTTGATTTTCAAGGCCTACAATTTATGATGGCCGATATGGCCACTGAAATTGAGGCCTCAAGACTTTTAGTTCATAAAGCCGCTTCTGATTATGATAATAAAACTCCGAATGCCAAACTGTCTTGCATGGCAAAGCTAAAAGCAACCGATACCGCAATGTATGTAACGACTGAAGCAGTTCAAATTTTAGGTGGTGTTGGATATACACAAGAATATCCAGTTGAACGTTTTATGAGAGATGCAAAAGTTTTACAAATTGTAGAAGGGACGAATCAAATCCAACGTGTTGTAATAGCTCGCAACCTAAAAAGTGAGTATTCAAAATGAACATTAATTTTAACTTTTCACCTGATCACAAAATTTCAACAACTAAGACCTTGGACCAATTTAAAAAAATTGTGCAAAATCCAAACACTCAATTTTTTTACACCTTTAATCGTCCACAGCTCATTGACTCTACAAAGAAAGCTTTTTTAAAATTTAAAAATAAGAAGACGTTTATTCATGTGGGGATTGGAGGATCAAGCTTAGGACCAGAGATGCTGATTCAGGCACTAAAAAAAACTGATACCAAATTTATTTTTATTAACAATATTGATCCCGATGAAATTTACGAGCAATTAAATTCAATTGAAATTTCTGATTCTGTTTTTTACTTTGTTTCTAAATCTGGTGGGACAGCAGAAACGATGGCGGCACTAGCAATCATCACAAACTTTTTACATCAAAAAGGAATTAAAGAAAATGATCTAAAAAATTATTATGTTTTTGCCACTGACCCAAAAAAAAGTGAGTTATTAGACCTTGGCAAAAAACATGGAATAGAACTTTTAGAAGTTCCAAGCGATGTTGGAGGTCGCTTCTGTGCTCTTACCCCTGTTGGTTTTTTTCCTGCTCTTTTTGCAGGCATTGATCTAGATTTACTCATTTCTGGCGCCAACAAAATGCAAGAGACTCTCCTCTCTGATTTAAAAGACAATCCCCTACTCCGAGCTTCTGATTTTTTTATTGATCTCTATAATAGAAGAAAAATTGATCAAACAGTTTTCATGCCTTACTCAAGTAAATTGAAATATCTTTCATTCTGGTTTACTCAGCTCTGGGCAGAAAGTCTGGGAAAAAAGCATAAAAAAGATGGCAGTATTATCCACACTGGCCTTACTCCAATTACTGCCTACGGAGCAACTGATCAACATTCTCAAGTTCAGCTTTTTATGGAAGGCCCAAACAACAAGGCATTAATTATAATTGAAGTATTAAACTTCAATAAGGATTTCGAACTTAAATCAAATCTATCAAGTTTAAACCTCGATAAATTGCGACCATATTCGCTTTCAGATTTAATGAAAGCAGAACTACACGGCACTTTAAAGGCATTAAAAGAAAACGACAGGCCATATCTTCATATTTCGATTTCAAAAAATAATGAAGAAACCTTAGCTGGACTGATTTTATTTTTTGAATCACTGACTGCTTTGGTCGGTGATATCTTAGAAATTGATCCTTTTAATCAACCAGGAGTTGAGGCCGGCAAGATATATGCTTTTGAATTTCTATCTCTTGTTGATAATAATCGAAAGGGCAATTAAAATAAGTCTTTAGATATTAAAAAAAGATTGAGGAATTAATGAGCACTGATGACACAACGATTGTTCTAACCGATATAAGAGCTGCCCTTCAAGCTTCTGAAAAAGAAGCACAAGAAAAATCAGCTGCACTACTTGTTGTTGGTGGAGATTTAAATGGAACAATTTTTGATCTTTTAGAAAAAGTTATTGGTATTGGACGAAATGCTGACAACCAAATTGCTCTTGAATTTAACGGCATTTCACGCTACCACTTTAAGCTACATGCTTCTGGCGAAACTCATGTGCTAGAAGATTGTGGTTCAAAAAATGGAACTTATTTAAATAATAAAAAAGTTGAATCTCTTACTCCTTTGGCCAAAGGAGATATTATTAAAGTTGGAAGTATTGCTCTGAAATATCTCCCAAAAGGTGATCCAGAGAGACTCACTTATGACAAACTAAACCTTGAGGCCAACACAGACAAACATACTGGGTGCTTTAATAAAACTTACTTCAATAACAAAATTACTCTAGAAGTGAATAAGTCTAAGGTAACAGGTGATCCACTATCTCTAGTTATTTTTGATCTCGATCATTTTAAAAAGTTAAACGATAATTTTGGCCACGATGCTGGAGATTTTGTTTTAAAAGAAATGGCCCAACTTATCCGCTCAGGTGGAATAAGAGAGAATGATGTCTTTGCAAGATACGGTGGTGAAGAGTTCGTAATTCTATTGCCAAAAACTAACCTGAAACAATCATTTGAAATAGCTGAGCGATTAAGAAAATTAGTTGAAAATCATCAATTTATTTACGACGGGAAACGACTTCCCGTTACAGCTTCAATCGGAGTCGCCGATTACCGCCAAGGCGTTAATACGGGAACTGATTTATTTAAACGAGCAGACGAAGCTGTATATAAATCCAAGGAAGGTGGGCGTAATCAAGTCAATTTCTACAGGGGATAATGATTACACAAAACCAAAGAACAATAAATTTACTTCCTGAACATATCATCGATCAAATTAAAGCAGGTGAAGTTCTAGAAAGACCTGCATCTTTATTAAAAGAATTAATTGAAAATTCAATTGATGCTGGCTCAAATAGCATCAGTATCCATTTTGTAGAAAATGGAATGGATCTTTTATCTATTGAAGATGATGGCAAAGGAATGAGTTTTAATGATCTACCATTTGCATTTCTACGTCATGCCACTTCAAAAATCGGAAAATTTGAAGACCTCTATTCACTTTACAGCTATGGCTTTAGAGGAGAAGCATTGGCCTCTATTGCTGCCAGCGCCAGGGTTACCTGTGTGACGCAACCACGGGAATTAGAAACCGAGGGAGGAAAAATTGTTTTAAATGGAGGAAAAGAAGAATTGCTCATTCCGATGAAACAAGTGAGAGGTGGAACTTCTATTTTCATCAAAGATCTTTTTTTCAACACTCCTGCTCGATTAAAATTTATCAAATCCAAGCAAAGTGAAAAAAATCAAATAAAGAAAATTTTAAACTCATTTTTGCTTTCCCACCCTGAAATTGAATTTATTATTAAGTGGGATGACAAAGAAAAAGAAGTTTATAAAAGAGCAAGTAACGATCGAATTATTGATCGAATTAACGACACACTTTTTTCCAAGAAAAAAAGCATAGATGATTTTTTTATTGGAAGTGAAGAATATGATGGCCATAAGATAAGAATCTATCTATCAAAAGAATCATTCGCATCGCCCCCAAATCGGCATCAGTATTTATTTGCCAATAATCGCCTCTTTTATGATAGAAATATTCATCAAGCAATACTTCGTGCTATGGACCAAGTTTGGCAAAGATCTGATAGTGGACATTATCTAGTTTTTATCGATTCTCCCCCTGAAGAAATAGACGTCAATATTCACCCAAATAAAACCCAAATAAAGTTTTCAAAATCAGAAATTATCTATTCGTTACTGACAAGTACCATCAAAAACGCAATTAAAAAAAATAATATTTTACCAACTAAAACCCAAGCTCATTTTTTAGATTCAAATACTGAAACACTCGAAAATATTTTAGAACATACGGGAAAAAATACGATCCCTCAATACTATAATCAGACCAACTTCAACCTTGAAAGGAAAATTGAGAATAATGAATTAAACTTTATTCCACTTGATGGAGAATATTTTTTATTCCAGATCGAAAAGACTTATTTTTTGTCATCGGCAAAAAAAGCATTTCTTAACTATTTAAGCAGTATCATAGAAAAAAGTTTTGAAAAGGAAGACCAAGTCTCTCCACTTTTAGTTAGCGAACCTTTTAATTATGAAACAAATATTGATCCATACTTTCACAGCTTAAAAAAACTAGGTTTTGAATTTGATCGAATTAATAATCAAACCATTGTCCTTCGTACAATTCCAAGATTAATTCATCGTAATACAATTACATTATCTGCAAACATTTTAATCGGAGCACTTTCTAGGCCCAGTCAAAAAATATTTGATATTGAACACTTTCTTTTAGAGGTAAAAAAATTCCATTATGATGGCCCGATTGATTCGAAATTAATCTTCACATTATTTGAAAATAATTTAGTGGCCTTAAGCTCTATCTCAAAGCGCCTAGATAAAAAAAGTCTTGAGAATTTTTTTTATGAATAAGTTAATTTTGATTACAGGGCCAACATCTGCCGGAAAAACGAATACTTCAATAAAGCTTGCATTATTTTTAAAAAACCAGAATATTCAATCTGAAATTATAAATTTTGATTCTCTTTTATTTTACACTGAGTTAAATATCGGTACTGCTAAACCTAAAACAGAGGAACTTCAAAATGTCCCTCATCACCTAATTAATATCAAAACGATAAATGAACCAATCAATGCATCTGTTTATATTGAATTGGCATTAAAAAAAGTGTTTGAATTACAAAAAAATAATATTGTTCCAATTCTTGTTGGAGGAAGTGGTTTTTATTTACGAGCGCTTCTAAAAGGCATGTACCAAGAAGAACCTCAACACGAAATGAAAGATCATGATAAAGAACTTAATCAAAAAGTATTAAAAGAAGAAGGAATCTCTCCCTTTATTGAGTATCTAAATCAATTTGATCCAGATATTTTTTTAAGCATTCATAAAAATGATCATTACCGAATTATCCGCGCCTACGAATATCATCAAAAAACCGGAAAAAAAATGTCGGCAGAAAAATCAAGACTAGATCACAATGCTCCATATGATTTTGAATCAAACATACACAATTTTGATGTAGTAAATTTTTATCTCGACCTCCCAAAGCCACTACACTTCGACTATATCCAAAAACGAACAGAAGAAATGATAGCAGATGGCCTGATTGATGAAGTAAAAGAGTTACTTTCTAAAGGGTACTCCAAAGACCTAAAGCCTCTCCAGTCAATTGGATATAAAGAAACAATCCAATATTTAAATGGTGATTATAAAAATACAGAAGAATTGAAAACCAGAATTTCTATTTCAACAAGACAGCTTGCCAAATCTCAACGAACATTCTTTAATAAAATTAGACCTAAAATAGCAATTAATCCAATAAATGATTTTGAAAGACTATGCTCTCAAAGCATTGATTTTTTAAAAAGTGAGAATAAATAATGATTCCTTCTACTCAAAAACTAAAAATAATTATTATATCTGATGGGACAGGCGAAACAGCGACAGCAATCTCTCGAGCGGTAATGGCGCAATTTAAAGATCGCGAAGTTTTTTTTACTCGCTATAAAAACGTTCGTACGAATGAACAAATTGATGCCATTTTTAATGAGGCCGCAATTCATCACGATTTAGTAATGTATACGATTGTCTCAGGAAAACTGCGCGAATACATTTCAGAAATGGCCAGAACTAAGCATGTCAGAACTCTCGACGTTATTGGACCTGCGCTTACCGCATTCTCTAACTTCTTTAACCAAGAACCGATGAGTGAACCAGGTCTTCTTCATGCTGTTAATGATGAATATTATAAAAGAGTTGAGGCCATGGAGTTTACCTTAAATCACGACGATGGAAGAAATTTAGAATCACTACATCTGGCCGATGTTATCTTAGTTGGCGTCTCTCGGACATCAAAAACGCCTCTCTCTGTTTATCTTTCACAACACGGAATTAAAGTAGTTAATATTCCCATGATTAAAGGACAATCTCTTCCGCAAGAGTTATTTGAAATTGATCAAAGAAAAATATTTGCTCTAACAATTGATCCAAATGCTTTAAGTGAAATTCGAAAAAATCGACTTCAAAGACTTGGGGCAACCAAACATCAGGGTGAATATGCTGAGCATGATAAAATTATTGAAGAAATTGAGTGGGCAAATGATATTTTCAAAGAAAATAAAAGATGGCCTGTTTTTAATGTTACAGACAAGGCCCTTGAAGAAACTGCAGCCGACATCATGAAGCTTTTAAACATGAGAAAAAATAATGTATTTAAGCAGAAAGGATCAAACGACTAATTTTAGAATTTAGATTTTTTCACAAAGATCAATAGTTTCATCTTCTCTAGAAATCAACACCTCAATTTTTCTCTCAATTGAGTCTGTCTCTTTTTTATAGAAAATAATATGAGTTGTTGGAGTCGCCACTCCCTGATCATCAATATTTAATGGCATTGGAATTCCAAATGAATCATACATTGGCACAGGCGATTTGCGTTTTTCTCCCCATAACTCAAAAGTTATTTCTCCTCGAGCACAAGAAGAACTTGTATTAATGTAGCCGTATGGAACAGCTGGCATTTCAGGGATCTCTATTTCAACAGTGGCCGTATTGTCTACGCTAAAATTTTTTATAAAATGTTTTTTCCCTTCTATTTGTACCCTAAGGACCAACTCTTTTCGAATAGGCACATCTGTACTGCTCAATAAATCCAAATCTATTTTTTCACCATTTATAAAAACTTGCATTTTTTGTCGATCAAAATGAGTTAAAACCAATTTTGATTTTGCATTAGGATCAAATTGCTCATCTTCAGAAGCTGGCTTGGGCCCGCGAACTTTCTTTTTAACTTCAATCGGAGCTTGAACAACTTCTTCCACTTGAAATTGAGTTGTATAAACATAGTAGGCGGTTCCTACAATTACTAAAAATAAAGCAGCAACAGTCGCAAATGGTGACTTTTTATTCTCGGCCTTTTTTAAATTAGTAATCTTAGTGCCCGATGACGTACCTGTTTTAGATGGAACTTTTGTACCTGTTTGGTTCTTGTTTTTTATTTGAGTAATTTGAGTTTTATTTCTATCACCAATTTCTTTTTTGGCCTCTACTTGCTCAGTAAAACTATTCTCTTTAGGTTCACGGGCCTTCGCAACCGTTCTAGTTTTTATTCTTGCTTTTTTAGTTGTTCCTTCTTCTTCAAAACCAAAGTCTAGAACCTGCTCTTTTTTAGGCACTGGAGTATTATCAATTACCCCATTGGCAGAAACAGGAGCATTTTGAACTTGTACCTGCGCTGGCTTTCCTTCAAGTTCTTTTTTCAACTCGTCTATATATGGACGAATATCAATTTTACCAAACTCAAATAGCTTCACACGATCTTTTTTGATCTCTTCTCTAAAAAGTTCTTGAGCAAAATATGATAAATCTGTCGAGTTAAAATCAGGATACTTTGAGTACAAAAACTTCATCAATGCGCGATTCATCTGATCAAGATTTTCATAGCGCTTACTTCTGTCTTTGCTTAAGGCCTTTAAAACAATATCATCTAATTCTTTGGGCACATTGGGATTTATTGATGAAGGTGCTGGAATTTTACACTCTTGAATTTTCTTTAATACTGCAAGATCATTATTTTCTTTAAATAATTTTCTTGAACAAAGCATTTCCCAAAGAGTAATCCCAATTGCAAATTGATCATACCGAGGGTCTAATTCCATTCCATCTAAATACTCTGGAGCAAGATAAGATAGTTTACCTTTTATTGTTCCAGCTTGTGTAGCTTCTGAATTTTTTTGAGACTTCGCAATACCAAAATCGATGATTTTAATCGCTCCATCATAAGTCAGCATAATATTATGTGGTGAAATATCTCTATGAATAATATGAGCTTCTTCACCAGTTAATTTATCTCTAAAAGTATGGGCATAGTATAAGCCTTGGCAGGCCTGAGAAATGATATACGTCGAAATTTCTACTGGAAAAACAAACTTTCGCTCTTTTAATTTTTCCAAATACTCTTTTAAATTTCGTCCATCGCAATATTCCATTGCAACAAACAATTGGTCTTTATGTACTCCATAGTCATAAGTTTGAATAATATTTGGATGTAAAAGACCAAAGGTTACTTTAATCTCATCCATGAACATCGTTTTGAACGCCTCATCAGCAGAGTATTGAGGCTGAACCATTTTTATAGCAACGACTTTATCAGCTTGCTCTCCTAAAAAGCGAGCACGACAAATCTTTGCCATTCCACCATCAACTAAATGATCGAGAATTAAATAACGGCCAAATCGCTCGCGCTTAGTTTCACTACTCATATTAAACGACCTACTCCTAGATCAATTTATCGGCAGCAAAAGCTATAAACTTAAACTAATTTAATGTTTTTTCCACAAACCCTGGAAATGATATGGTTATTGGCCTTAAATCTTTGGTTTTTTTACAAATTCCAAAAACTTTATATAATCGCATAGAATGCATTACTGAATCTGAATGCGCATTTAATTCTTTTGAAAATTCAATTAAATCAAATCGCTCATATCCACTTTTACTTAGTTGATCATTTAGGTAGAAATATGGAATCCTCGCCGTATCTAAAGAATAGGCCAATACTATCTTTGCATCTGAACATTTTTGAACTACATCTAATTCTTCTTTAGAAAACCAAAAATTAAAGCTAGATTGAGGATCAATATCTGCAATCATCAACTCAAAAAGTAAAGTAAGCTCATGTGAAAACGAATAACGCTTAAAAGTTAAATCTTCTTTCCACGCCTTATCTGCTTTTACCCCGTTACGAATATAAAAAGTCCCAGACTCAATCGTATTTTTAGATAAATTCGAGCACCCTGAAATTACTATACCGAAAATTAGAAATTGGAATATTTTTTTCATAATTACTTGGCCCATTTAAGTAGGTCGTTAAAAAACACTTCGCTATCATTATCATTATACAGGTCATGTAACATATTTGAATAGGTCTTTTGCATTACTAACTCTTTTTTTATTCCTTTTGAAAAATATTCAATCCCATTTTTTTTTATATATTGATCGCCTTCACCTATCGCAATAAATACAGGTATATCTATGAAATAAGAATCTTGATAAATATTATTCGACTTTTCCATTATCAAATTTATAGTACTAAGTGAAGGCCTATGAATAATGAAAGGATCTTCAGCATAATTGATTTGTTCAGATACTTTTCCAGTTACCGCTTCCGGAATATAGTGTTTATGCATCTTCAATTTTTTTCCAAATCCAAAATGATTTAATTTAAAGCCAAAACGTCCCAACCAGCTTCCCGAGTCTTTTAGAAGAAAATTTGAAAGTAGCATTTTTTTAATTTTATCTTTATATCTTCGTCCATACTTATTTTGAAAATCAAGAGCAACCAGCCCTCCCATTCCATGGCCGACTAAAATAATCTTTTGTGATTCATTTTGAATTAAAAGATAGTCTACTAACTGTCGTAAATCATCTACAACACAATGAAAGTCATCAAGGTGCCCCCGAATTCCTGAACTCAGTCCGTGCCCAACATAGTCTATTGCCACAATATTTACGCTGGCATTTGACTGCAGATATCGAACAAGACCATTAAATCTTCCATGATATTCGCAAAAATCATGGAGTAAGATATAAGTCACATCTGATTCTTCTGGGCATATATTCCATGCTTTAACATAAATAGAATGCTTTCTAGTAGAAGAAAGGAAACTTGAAATCAAAATATTTTTATCTATTTTTTTCCAAGATAAACCTAAAGCAACATTCTGATCCATAATCACTCAATTTCATCAAATATGAAATTTTTTAAACTTACTTCAACGACATGATCAAAGGAATCAAATTTTAGAATACTACACTCAATATTTTTTTCCAAAAGTTGCGTTCCTTTAAACGCACTCGCAAATAACTCTTCACCTTCTCTAATTTTATTTAAACTTATCCCCTTATAATGATCTTTAAATTTTTCCGTTATCAAAATAAAATGATTTTCATCTTCGGTCTCTGCAAAAATAAAACATGGTGAACACTCACGCCCTGGAACGGAGAGAGCATTTAAATTTAATTTCTCACAAAAATAGGGTGAAGAGGATATCTTTTGCCATGAATCCATTCCCAAAGAAAATATATCGGTTTTTTCATTCATTCTTTTCTGTTCTATTGCGGCCAATATCTCAACACTTGAGTATGGGCCAAAGTATGAATGATTCTTGTTGTGTCGATCTAAACCTGTTCGAACAAAAAAGATGGCCTCATCTTCATCAAACGAGAGCCATGAAAATGGTTCTACTTCTAAGACTGTATCCTCTATCGTTTCAGTTTGTGATATAATATTTTCATCAATATTGAAATTTAGTTCATGCACATTTTTAAGACGTTCCCAGTTTGGAAATCCTTTTTTCCATACATAAGTTTCTTGATTTATTTTAGAGTCTAGGAATAATTTTTTTAAAACTGATTCCTCAACAGGGCCCACACGTTCTGTGCCATCAACATAATACCAATTGATCATAATAATACTCCTAACATAAACTCTTCTTCTATTTTAACCTTATGAAATTACTAAACAAATCACGAAAGTTTTGCCTAGCTCTAATCTTTACTCACCTAACTTACTCAAGAAATTTTAAATAAGGCCGATAAGTAGATAGATAAAACTGTAAAAGGTGAATGTTATGAAAAAATTTAATCTATACTTGATTGTTGTTTTGGCCTTAATTTCTTGTACTAAACAAGAATTTCAGACAAATAAGGCAAACCAATCTTCAACCATAAGTGCTGTTACCCAAACAGATACAAAGCTTTGTTCGCAAATGACTCTGGTTAAACCACAAGTTGATATCCTTATTCTTTGGGATAATACTTCTAGTTTTAATTTTGTTACCCCAGAAACTAAGGCATCAATGGGAAATCTAATTAATTCAGTATCTGAAAAATTTGATTATCATATATTAAATGCCCCATTAGTTCCTGCCAGTTCAAGCTCTAATTTTGAAATGACCTTGGTTGCGGCCGATTCATCTTCTGTAAGTGGAAATGCCGTTCCCCTTCTAAGAGATAAAACAACAGCAGTAAACTCACTTGGATTTAGTACAGGAGTTGGAGGAGCTGAACGTGGAGTCGATAGGGCCTATGATGTAATTACGGCCAATCGATCAAATGGAATTTTTAGAAATGGCGCTTATACAATCATCGTCGTTCTATCTAATGAAGACGACAAAGGCTGTGAAGCACAATATGGATATAACAAGTGTACAAACGCAGATCGGACAAACTATCTCGCTCCTAAAAAACAAAAAATGTTATGCCTTAGAGGAAATACAAGTCTTTATAACTGCTCTGGCTATACAACACTTAATTCGTCAATGATGAGATTTATTACAATTTCTCCAGTAAATCTTAATAATAATTCATGTGCAGCCAACCAAAATATTCCAATTGCCGCCAATTATAGAGATATGGCAAAGTTCATTTATGAATCACCTTATAATAATGGCTGGCCGACTTCAAATGACCATCTAAATCCTGAAGTTTCTGGTTTTTATGATAGTTATAATCTTTGTTCCATCAACTTCAACTCAATTTTTGACGGTGTAAATACGGCCATCAAACAAACACTTATTAAGCATGTCTATTCTTACTGGCCAGTTGCTAGCTCATCAGCTTCAGTCGATCCAGATACACTGACAGTAGTTCGCGACGATGGAAAAGTCCTTACAAATAGAACAGGTGAATCAAGTCCAAGTGACGGATTTTCATATATTGGGAATCAAACAAATCATGCGACAAGATCTTTTCCAACGAGCGGAGAATTTTTTACCGGCAAAATGATTCAGCTTCATGGTGTGAATGATAATGACTTAATTGTTTACCCTCGATGTCTGACTGTAAGTTTCAAAGAAGTAAAGTCTAACTACGGCTATATCTATCTCACAAATGGTGAACCATACACTCCATCAATCGAAGTCACGATAAATGGAGCAACGGTGCCACAAAGTACGACAAATGGATGGAGTTATATGGGCCTTCAAATGATTGCTTCACTTGATCCAAACTTCAAAGTTGCCAATCTAGTAAATGGCGCCACTTCTGGTTACATTATTCAATTAAATGGAACATATAAAGTTTCAAACTCTGGAAGTGTAACAATTAGAGTGGATTACACTTCCAAATCAAATTGAATCTTGCAGAAGTCGATGTTGTGACTACTTTACAATGATTACACCAGTAACCATATTCATGCCGCAAGCAAAAGTGATTTCTCCTTTATCGAGCTTTCCTGTTTGAACACTAATTGTCTTGTTCAACGGCAATTCTTTCTTAATGTTCTTAGAAGGAATGATAATTTCTCTAGCGCATGTTGAGTCAGTTTTGCGAGTAACTTTTAGTTCAACCTTAGTTCCTGGTTTTACATTAATAGAACTAGGCTCAAAACCATTTTCTGTAACTGATAAATTTACAGATTGCAAACCTTCTGCTGCAAACAAATTAGAAATTGCAAGTAATAAAATTGCCACTAATAAAAATTTCATAATAACTCCTTTAAGTTAAATTTAAAATCAGTCATACCTTTCCAAATAAAAAAGATAACTGGGTAAATTAAAAGTTCAAGTAAAAAAGAAGTGAATAATCCACCAATCATAGGAGCTGCGATCCTCTTCATTACATCGGCCCCTGCACCAATTGACCACATAATCGGAATAAGTCCCATAAAAAGCGCTGCAACTGTCATAAGCTTTGGTCTTACTCTATGAACCGCTCCTTCGATCACGGCAAGCTTCAAATCTTCTAGTGAGTTCATTTGACTATTTTTCACGCGCTCCTCATATGATAAATCAAGGTACATGAGCATAAAGACTCCTGTCTCTGCATCAAGGCCTAATAATGCAATCATTCCTACCCACGCAGCAATTGAAATATTATACCCTAAAAATACGAGTAGCCAAATTGCACCAATGAGAGAAAAAGGAACGGCAAGTAACACAATAGAAGTCTTCACCCATGATTTTGTATTGAAATATAATAAAAAAATTATAAGTAATAACGTAATTGGGATAACAATCTTCAAGCGTTCTTTTACACGCTCCATGTTTTCAAATTGCCCACTCCAATTTATCAAATATCCTGTTGGAAGATGAATTTTATTTTCTACAATCTTTTTGGCATTCTCTACATATCTTCCGACATCAATTTGACTTGGATCTATATCAATATAAACATATCCAACTAATGAAGCATTTTCATCCCTGATCATTGATGGCCCTTCTTTGTAATAGACCTTCGCAATTTCACTAAGTGGAATTTGAGCACCTGTTGGACTTGTGATAAGAATCCTTTTTATTGAGGCGACATCTTGTCTAAAAATTGGAGAAAGCCTCACTTGAATTGGATAACGTTCTCTACTTGCAATTAGTTGAGACACATTATCACCACCAATTGAAACCATTGCTTGATCTTGGGCATCCTTAAGAGAGAGTCCATAAAATTTAAGTTTTTCTCTGTCAAAATCAACATCAAGAAAGTAACCGCTGGCAATTCTTTCTGCAATAACTGTTCTAGTTCCTTCGAGCGTCTTTAATTCTTTTTCTAAATTTTCACCAATGGTTTGAATCATTTTTAAATCGGGCCCAAAAATTTTAATTCCAATTGGGCTTCTAATACCTGTTGAAAGCATATCAATTCTATTTTTAATTGGCATTGTCCATATATTTGGCATCCCAACAAAATTAAGTTTTTCATTCATTTCATCAATTAAACTTTCTTCGCTAATTGTTTCTGGCCAAATTCTTTCAAAAGGACTTTTTATAAAATTGGGAAAAGATGAATACCAACGATTTATTTTTCTCCACTCTGACCTATCTTTCAAAGTAACAGTTGTCTCAATCATACTGAGAGGGGCCGTATCAGTAGATGTATCTGCTCGTCCCGCTTTACCAAAAACAGTGTCTACCTCAGGAAATGATTTTAAAATTTGATCTTGTTTTGTTAAAATTCGCTGAGCTTCGCTCACAGATATTCCAGGCAAGGCGGTCGGCATATAAAGTAAACTTCCCTCATGAAGCTTTGGCATAAATTCTGATCCAAGCATCATAAAACCAGGAACAACTGAGATCATTGCCAATAATGCCATCCCGAGCGTTACTTTTTTATATTTTAAAACCCAATTTATAACTGGTTCATAAATACTAAAAAGTTTTTTGGTAATAGGATGTTTATGCTCAGAATAATAAGTTCCCACCAACATAGAATTGACAATTTTATATAGCCACTTATTTTTTATATTTATTGGATCGATCCTAGCAAATAACATCCTCATCGCCGGATCTAATGTAATTGCTAAAAAAGCTGCAATGGCCATGACTAAATTTTTTGAAAGAGCAAGTGGTCTAAAAAGTCGCCCTTCTTGATCTACTAAGGTAAAAATGGGAATAAAGGCAACAGCAATCACAAGCAAAGAGAAAAAGACTGAAGGCCCAACTTCAGTTAAGGCCTCTAATCTCACATAAAAATAATCTTCTTTTCTACCATTCTCATCCCAATGCTGAATTTTTCGATAGGCATTTTCAACTTCAACGATCGCACCATCAACAAGTACACCAATTGAAATAGCAATACCGGCAAGAGACATTATATTTGAACTTTCTCCAATTAAATAAAGCGGAATAAAGGCAATAAGAATAGAAATAGGGATAGTCACAATTGGGACAATCGCAGAAGGGATATGCCATAAAAATATAAGAATGATTATACTAACGATAATTAGTTCTTCTATTAATGTTGAACGTAGTGTTTCCATTGCTCGATCAATTAGACCAGAACGATCGTAAACAGAAACAATCTTTACTCCATCGGGAAGTGATTTTTGTACTTGTTTGATTTTTTCTTTGATCTTTGAAATAACTGCAGGGGCATCTTCACCTTGTCTCATAATAATAATGCCACCGACGGCATCACCAAGGCCATTAAAATCAGTGACTCCTCTTCTCATTTCAGGCCCAACTGAAACAGTTGCAATTTGTTTTATAAGTATAGGTGCACGACTTCTTGGATTATAGCTAACGACTGCATTTTCGATGTCATCTATTTTGTCAACAAGTCCACGACTTCGAACCATAGCCTCAGTGCCAGAAAATTCTATCGTACGCCCCCCGTTTTCTTGATTTGAATTTTTGATTGCATCCATGACTTGATTCATTGTCACTTGAAATAGAACTAATTTACTTGGATCAACTTTTACTTGATACTGTTTTACAAAGCCACCGACGGCAGCAACTTCTGCAACGCCTGTTATAGATTGCAATTGAAACCGAATGAGCCAATCTTGCATTGATCTTAAGTCAGAAGAATTAAATTTACCCGAGCTATCTTTTAAAATATATTGATAAACCCAGCCAACACTTGTAGCATCAGGACCTATTTCAGTTTTAACGCCAATTGGAATTTGAGCTTGAATCCTATTTAAATTTTCTAGGATTCTACTTCGGGCCCAATAGAGATCAACGCCGTCTTCAAAAATGACATAGACATAAGAGAAACCATAATCAGAAAAACCTCTCACGGATTTCACTTTTGGAGAACCAAGAAGAGAAGAAACAATTGGGTAGGTCACCTGATTTTCCATAATATCTGGAGAGCGATCCCATTTTGAGTAAATAATGACCTGTGTATCTGATAAATCAGGTACTGCATCTAAGGGAATTTTTTTTAATGAATATATCCCTCCAAGCATGGCAATGAAGGTTAAAAAAATAATTAAATATCTATTGTGTGCAGAAAATTCAATTATTTTTTTTATCATTAATTTGCTCCTCGAATTTTAGCTTCAGAATCAAGGAGAAAATTAGGACCAGAGCTAATCGAATCACCCAAATTAACGCCGCTTAAAACTTCATAAAAGCTATCAGTCTTTAATCCTAAAATTACTTTTTTTGCCTTAAAGTTATTTTTATCATCCATCAAATACACTAGATCACCACTACCAGTATGAAGAACAGAGTTTTCGGGAATGGCCAATCGATCGATCAATTTAAATTCAATATTCCCTCTGAAACTTGATTCTAAAGGAAGTTTCGTATTCTTATGGATCACCCCAACTACTCTTATTGTTCTGCTGCTTGAATCGACAATGTTATCAACAGAAGCAATTGATCCTTCAAGTTCTAATTCAGGTACTAGTGAGTTATATCCTCTAAAATGTAATCCTGCTTTTATATATCGAAGATCGCTTTCATACATTTGAAATGCAATTGCATTTGACGAAATCATCCTTCCTGAAATTGGAACGCGAACAACAAGAGTCATTTTTTCTACTATATATTTTTGTATGCCCATTAATTCAAGTTGAGCGTTTGTTGTTTGTATTTCTGATCTTGAAGTTGTTTGTTGATTCATTCTGATATCTTCTTTCTGCCTTTTCATTTTTACTAAAGACATATGACATATTGGACATTCCCCTGATTTATCTGAATGAATTTGAGGGTGCATTGGACATGTCCAATATGAATCATTTTCAACTTTTGCAAAAGACGTTTTTTCATTTATGATAGACTTTTTCTGCAGTTTTTTGGCAGAGTAAATTCCTATAACAATAAAAATCGTTATCAATCCTGCAACTTTAATTTTATTCATTAATGGGATCCTTATGAATTGTATATTTTTCTAACTCAGAAACGGCCTCTTCATATTGCATTCGAAGTTCAAGTTCAATTAATCTCAAATTAGGAAATGCCTCCATCGTCTCGCGATGATCTTGAATCGTCTCCATATCCCTAGGTGCTATATTGTGAATAATTTTCATTCGTTTTTCGGCCCAAGGAATAAGCTTCCTTTTTAAATTTAAAAGCTGCATTTGCAATGATTCTACCTTTGATGTAAGTATTGCAAATTTTGTATCAATGTTTCTTCTTTCTTTATTGAGATTAATCTCAGCTTGCAATTTTTCAATATTCGCCACATTCGAACTTGCCTTTGGTTCCCAAAAATAAATAAATGGCAAAGTAATACCCACCATAATCTCACGATACTTATTTGACATTCTGGTTGCATTCATTTCTTTATACTTTAAATTAAAATCAGGAAGCCAAGATGCTTGAGCCTCTACTTCACGGGCCCTTAAGCCTTCTAAAATAAGTTTTAATGAGGCAATCTGAGGAGTTGACTCAAAATCACTTAATTTTGGTATTGGTGACATTGGTGGTTCCAAGGCTTCAATGTCAAAAGATTGAGGATCAACATTAATAATATCGGCCATAATATATTTTTTTTCTTTTAACAATTGCCTAGTTGATTCTATCTCATTTTCTAAGAGACCTAAATCTGACTCGGCCTTCAACAAATGGATATTTAAAAAGCTATCAGATCGTACTGCAGATTTTGATAGCCTTATATGTTCTTCGAGAATTCTCTTTTTTTGATTAATTACTTCAATTTTTTCCTGAGTTATCCACAAATTAATATAATCATTTTTTGCTTTAGAAATAATCTCACTGTGACTCGCTTTAAGCATCGCTTGCTGTGCCTTTGACTCAATAATTCTAGCATTATAATCTGCCTTTAATTTTGTAGGAAAAGGCACTTCCTGACTTATTTCTAGGCCATTAGAAGAAGTTTCTTCGTTATTTCTCGTTATTCCCAACATCGGAGGTGGCAAGCGTAAACCTACTGATTTTTCTTCTGCCAAATTTTTTTTCGCAACCTCAAGCTTTAAATTTAAATTTTGTGTCATAACTTTTTTGAGAAAATCATTCAGCGTTAATTCGACTCCAAAAACACTCTTCATAAAGATAAAAAATAGAAAAAATAGAATTGCATTTTTCATATATTAGGATACGTTTCCAAGCTTAAATTTGTGACATTTAGGGCCCTCTCAAGTTAGACACACTAAAGGAAGTCTATTTACATCATTTCGACTTAAGCCTATCATTTGTATGTCACATTTGATTAGAATCTTTCGTATGCTAGTTTAATCAATTGTTTTGTAACCTTTAATTATGGGATTCTATTTTTATGTTAAATAAGCTAATTAAATTTGCCCTCACTCAACGATTATTTGTCATTGCAATCGCTGCAATGATTATTGCCTATGGTGGCTATATATTAAAAACGCTTCCTGTAGATGTTTTTCCAGACCTCAATCGCCCCACTGTCAATATTATGGTTGAAGCAGAAGGTCTCGCCCCAGAAGAAGTTGAAACACTTGTTACTTATCCAATTGAAACCGCACTAAATGGGCTCCCTGGAGTAGAACGAGTTCGTTCAAGTTCGGGAGTTGGTCTTAGTGTTATCTATGTTGAATTTCAATGGGGAACTGACATCTATCGCAATCGGCAAACTGTTCAAGAAAAACTAGAACAAGCGAAGGAAAAATTACCAAAAGGCATTACTCCAGTTATGGGACCAATATCTTCTATTATGGGAGAAATTCAATTGGTCGGATTAACAAGTCCAAATAATACCCTTTCTCCAATGGAGCTAAGAACTTTGGCCGATTGGACAATTCGCCCAAGACTTTTAAGCATTCCTGGAATTTCTCAAGTAATCTCAATTGGAGGAGGAGTTCGTCAGTTTCAAATTTTATTATCTGCTGAAAAAATACAAAAATTTCAATTGGCAATTGATGATGTTGAGCACTCGCTTTCTGACCTGAGCACAAATACCACTGGTGGCTTTATTGATATTAATAAAAAAGAATACCTTATTCGAAATATTGGTCAGACAAAAAACAAGAGTGACATTTTAAATTCAGTTGTCGGCACACATCTTGGAAAAACTATTTTAGTAAAAGATATTGGAGAAGTTCTCGAACTCCCTCAAGTTAAACGTGGTGATGCAAGTGTTAATGGTAAACCATCTGTAATTCTAAGCATTCAAAAGCAACCAGGAGCAAGTACAATTCTTTTGACTAAAGAAATTTCAAAGGCATTCTTAGAGCTAAAATCAACTCTTCCAAAAGGTGCAGAAATTAATCCTAATCTTTTTCGTCAAGCTGATTTTATTGAAAAATCAATTGATAATGTAAAAGAAGCTCTTAGAGATGGAGTTATTCTTGTGCTTATCGTACTTTTTTTATTCTTATTAAATTTTAGAACGACAATGATCACAATGACTGCCATTCCTTTATCTTTTATGTTGACTGCTATTATTTTCAAATTCTTTGGTCTTTCAGTTAACACAATGACTTTGGGCGGACTGGCCATTGCCATTGGTGAACTTGTTGATGATGCCATTGTCGATGTAGAAAATGTTTTCCGAAGATTAAAAGAAAATAAAAACTCACCTAATCCTAAAAATATTTTTAGAGTGATCTATGAAGCTTCAAGCGAAGTCAGAAATTCAATCATTATTGCAACTATTATTGTATGTTTAGTATTTATTCCACTTTTTGCAATGGATGGTATTGAAGGAAAACTATTTGCTCCACTTGGAATTTCTTATGTTATTTCGCTCTTGGCATCAATGGTTATTTCATTAACAGTCACTCCGGCCTTATGCTCATATCTTCTAGGAAACGCTAAACTCCTCGATCACAAAGAAGGACCAATCGTAAAATTTTTAAAAGCAATTGATTTGAAAATATTAAACTATTCTTTAAAGCACAAATCAGCAGTTCTAGGATTTACTTTTGTCTTATTTTTATTTGCGGCCTATTTAAGCACTCAAATGGGACGAGACTTTCTTCCTAAATTTAATGAAGGAACTGCGACCATTACAGTGCTTGCAACTCCTGGCACATCATTAGATGAATCTAATCGCATTGGTACTTTGGCCGAAAATCTAATTTTAAAATCACCCGAAGTTACTTCAGTGTCCAGAAGAACAGGAAGAGCTGAGCAAGATGAACATGCGGAAGGCGTTCATTACTCAGAAGTAGATGTTGATTTTGATCAAAAGAAAGGAAGACCTAGACCAATTGTACTTGAAGAAATTCGGAAAAACTTAAGTTCAATAGATGGTGTATTTATAAACATCGGTCAGCCAATATCCCATCGACTTGACCATCTCCTTTCTGGTGTTCGGGCCCAAATTGCATTAAAACTTTTTGGACCTGATTTAAATATTCTTCGCCAAAAAGCTGCAGAAATAAATAATGTACTCTCAGGAACAAAAGGTCTGGTAGATCTCCAAGTAGAGCAACAGGTTCTTGTCCCCCAAGTAAAAATACAACTCCTCAGAGATGAGGCCATTAAATATAATGTCGTTCTTGGTGATCTAGCTGGCCTATTACAAAAGGCCTTGCAAGGAGAAGTTGTTGGGCAAGTTTTAGAAAATCAAAAAACAATCGATGTGGTGATGAAATTTGATGAAAAATCTCGCTCAGATCTAGAATTAATTAAAAAGACCCCAATAAAAATACTGCCCGATGGAAGCAAGGTTCGATTGGAGCAAGTTGCAGATATTTATGAATCAACAGGTCCCAACATTATTAACCGGGAAAACTCGGCACGAAGAATTGTTATTCAAGCTAATTCAAATGGAAGAGATATTGAAAGTCTAATTTTAGAAATTAAAAATAAAATCAATAAAGATATAAAATTACCATCTGGTTACTATGTCTCATATGGAGGCCAATTTGAAAGTCAAGAACAAGCAAGTAAACTTATGGTTGTACTCTCATTAATGTCTGTTCTGGGTATTTTTTTAGTTCTTTATATGCATTTCAATTCCTCCTTTATCGCAATTCAGATAATGCTCAATATTCCAATGGCCTTTATTGGAGGAGTTATTGGAATTTATTTAACAGGAAAAGTCATCTCTGTCGCAAGTCTTGTGGCCTTCGTTACTCTATGTGGTATTGCTTCAAGGAATGGAATTATGATGATTTCTCACTACCTCCATCTTATGAAACATGAAGGTGAAGCATTCACTGAAAAAATGGTCATCAGAGGTTCTCTTGAAAGATTAATTCCTGTTCTAATGACAGCACTAACTGCAATACTAGGTCTAATTCCACTTGTTCTAGCAGGCGGAGAGGCCGGAAAAGAAATACTTCATCCAGTTGCAGTTGTTATTGTAGGCGGGCTACTGAGCTCAACCCTTTTGGATATCTTTGTTACCCCTACTGTTTTTTATCACTATGGTAAAAAATCTGCAATTTCATCAATCGAAAAAGATAACAACCATGATATTTTTGAAGGAGAAAAATAAAATGAAGAATTTATTATTAGTCTTAGCACTTTCATTAACATTTTCAGTGTCTGCCCATGAAGGACATAACAACTCACCAGGGTCATTTAAATCACTACATGGTGGAACTGTTCAAAATGGTAAGGAATTAAACTTAGAAGTAATTATTAATGGAAAAGAGTTAACTGTCTTTCCGACAAGCCATGAAGGAAAAGATGTGCCAGCAAAAGAAGTTAAACTTACAGCACAGGCAAAACCGAAAAAAGGAAAAGCATATGAAGTAAAATTTATTCCATCAAACAATGGACATTCTGCTACCGTTGATCTTCAAGGCGCAAACCGACTCCCAATTGAAATTTCAGTAACTTCAAAAGGAAAAACCGATAAATTTACAGTTCAAGTTGAAGAATAACTATGACTTTATAAAATTTAACTTTAAAGGCGTACTATGAATATAAAATACCATCAAAAAATTATTTATGCATTCTTCGTGGTGATGTCGCAAACTCTAGTCGCCGAAGATTCTTTATTTGAAAAAAACATAGATGTTCAAAATAAAAATTCTGAAATCAACTCCTTAAATATTGAAAAAAATATGCAGAAGAGCTTGTTTTACCCTGAAGTTAATGTCGTCACCGGTCTAGGCTCTGAATTTTCTAAGGATGAAACAGAGACTGAAAAAGGTGGGATTTTATATTTAGATTCAAAAATAAATTTATACAATGGTCAAAAAGATTTAATAAATCTTAATATTAATAGGCATAAAGTATCTAAAGCAAGAACTGAAAAAACATCAGAAATACGAAAGATTCAAATCATGGCCTATAATATTGCCCTTGAATTAAGTTCACTTTCTGAAGAAAAGAAACTACTTGCCAAAGAAAAAGAAAACAATGAAAAACAAAGAACGTGGGCAAAAAAGAAAGTAGATGCAGGACTCACAACCAATGTAGAACTCCTCGATTTTCAAATAAAGGAAACCGATCTAGAAAATGAGATAGCAATAAATAATTTAAAAATAAAAGAGAATGAAACAGAATTACTCAATCTCTTTGGAAACACAGTAAGTCTTGAGCAAATCTTGGCACAAGTAAATACTCTCCCGCCAACAAATGAAACCAATACCAAACTTACCCTGAATGAAAAAATTTTAATAGAAGAATTGGCCATTTCTAATTTAGAATTACAGAAGTCAAAAAAAAATTATCTTCCAAAAATTGATATTGAAGCAAAAGTTGGCAATATAACACCAACCTCAAAGCTCTTATCCGAAAAAAATGAACACCAAGTCGCTTTAATGCTTACAATACCATTATTTAATGGCCTTAATACAAAATATGAGATTCAGCAGACGGTAAATGACAAATTAATTAAAGAACGAAACTTAAGAAATTTTCAGTCAAATCTTAGTTCTTTAATTGATTTAGAGAGCAAAAAAATTAAACTAACTGAAAATCTATTAAAAAACCAAGAAGAAAGCTTATTGAAGTCCATTAAATTTTATGATCAGACAATCAATGAATATCGACGAGGAATTAAAAACTCAGCTGATTTAATATCATCATCTGATCGAATTTTGGAATTAAAACGAAAAATTATCGAGCTAAAAAAAGAAATTAAAATATTACATAATGCCTTTAATCTTAACTATCAAACGGAGGAATGAGAATGAAACAACTACTTAAATTAGCTTTTATTACGGCCACACTTACACAGCTTACTTGGGCCCATGGTGAAGACAAATTAGGCCCTCATGGAGGCTACATTAGAATGCCAGGGGCTTTCCATATTGAACTAGTTCCAGGCCATGATGCTTCATTTGATGTCTATCTAATGGATGTTGGAAACAAAAATCCAATCACAGCAAATTCAAGCGTCACTTTATCTCACATCTCAAAGGATAAAACAGACTTTACCTGCTTTCCAGTTGATGATCATTTTACATGTAAACTTGGAAAAAAAATTAATTTAAATGAAGGAAAACTTCAAGCATCTCCAGTAAGAAATGGAGCAAAAGGAAAGATCGCAGAGTACCCAATTCCACTTACACTTGGAAACAGTCCTGCTAAATCAGAGCACTAATCTTTACTTAAACTGCCCGTAAGGGCAGTTTAAACCTTTCTCACTAAATAGGCTCCAATTTCAATAGTGGATACAACTCCAAACAAAGTGCCAATCAACCAAATAATTGATAATTCTACAAAAAGTTTTGAATTGAACATAAGCAGAAGGCCGATTGATAAAAGAACAAAAACTGAAGCTAAATAACTTTTTCTATGTTTAATAAACCGAATTTCATCTCGCGATAGAAAAAATAATGAAATTGCAATTGAAACACTTGTGAAGAAAAAGCCACAAAATAAATCACACCCGATCTTTCCAAAGGTCATAAACAAGTGAGAAATATTAATTCCAGTATTAAAACTTGTCACTCCTAGTTGTGGACAAATACTTAAGGTTACGAGGGCAGTTGCAAGATGCACTAAAAAAATTTTAATAAAAATTCGCTTTATATCAGGCATGATTCTAGACTTAATATCTTCGATTATTTTTTCATTCATTGTAGCAGAGATCATTTTTGGATTTTTCATAATACACCATCTTTTTTTAATTTTAAAACTAATCGACTTACCATCTTTCTTATACTCACCTCTGATTTATCGAGAATATTTGATATTTCTTTATATGAAAGCTCATCCACATACTTCAGTTCTAATAATTTTTTTTGCTCATCGTCCAAGCCAGAAATATTAAAAAGATCCTCTTCAACTTCTTCAACTGCTGGGAGTTCAACTTCCCTCTCCCTCAAAAGCAATTCTATTTTTTTTACATCACTTGCTTTCTTTCTCAAAATATCAATCACACTTGTTCTTGCAATTACAAAAATCCATTGTTCAAATTTATATTTATTGTCAAACCGATGCTTACTCTCATGCAATTTTAAAAAAATTTTTTGGACTGCATCCTCTGCCTCTGCTTTTATGTTTAATTTTTTTAAACAATAGATATATACCCTATTGCTATACCGACGGTATAACTCCTCAAATGCAACACATGCATCCTCGGGAGTTCCATCAGCATAAATCCCCATTAACTCCTCGGCCGTCTTTAAATTATAGTGCTTCACTATAGTGTCACCTTATCATTAGCTTTTCTCTCTATAGTATACGAACACGAACAAATTAATGTGACAAGCCTGTTATCAGACGGTTAAGCTCAGATTAAATATGAAGCGATTAAGACGGTTTTGCCTTGGCCTCATTAACTCGGTTTAGGGCATTCATAAATTTCACAACTGGAAACATTTTTATTACATATTCTGCATTTAACATGGTGGAAATTTTCCCCCCGTCTTCCATTTTGTATTCACCACAAAACTTAGCATTTCGACATGGCTGAAAATCATCAAGAGTAATTGGGATATTATATTCTTTAAAATAATTTATGACTAAAGATAAATCGACTTCTTGTTGTCCATGAGTATCAAACTTAGAAGGATCAACTTGCTCCATCAATTTCGCTAAAAACTTCTCACCTTTTGTTGTTACATTTAATTTTTTGTCATCACGAAGAATTCTTTGAGCATTAAAAAACAAATGGAAAGTTCTAAAAACTTCCGGTTCTCTTGTTAAAAGAACTTTTGTTGAATCTTCTTCATCTATAATTATTTCAATTATCTTTTCATCTTTTAAAAGCTGAACGAATTCTTCTAGCTTCACTTCTTGAATATTAAAAATTTCTACCGCATAAGTTTTAAGCTTCGTAAAACTTAATGCTGCTTTCCCATTTTTTTGCTCTCCTATAGATCGATAAGTTAAAAACAAAATTGAAAGCATCTTTACAACATCGGCCGCTTGGAAAAATTTATAATCTGATGAATAGCCTACTGAGTTGCTTTCTAATTCTTTAATTCTTTCATTACTTTTTCTCAAGCGATCGGCAAGTGTATTAATCAAGGTTTTAAACCAAGGATTTAGTGCTGTCATCGTTTTTGAAAGAGCACTAAAAGAAATTTCAATCACCTCAGTTGTTGCAATGGCAGATGCTGAAGCACTTCTCGTTCTTGATTCAGGATCAAAATAGGCCATCTCACCTATAACCTCCCCTGATCGCAAAACTGCAATTTCAACAAAGCCCTTTCCTTTCGGACGAAATAATCGAATCTGACCTTTTTGGATGATATACATTGACTCAGCAGTGTCACCTTCATTGAATAAAATCTGTCCTGGATTTAAAGTTTTTATTCCAGATTTTTTTGTACTAGAGGTGACTACTGCCATTTTCTTTACCTTGTTAAATGCGCTCTATCACAAGAGCGAGGGCCTCTCCCCCGCCAATACAGATAGATGCCATTCCGTATTTTGCTTTTTTATTTTCCATTGCTGTCATTAGCGTAACAACAATTCTTGTTCCACTACATCCAATAGGGTGCCCTAAACTTACTCCACCACCATAGATATTAACTTTCTCATGGTTTAATTTTAACTCCTTAATAGCAGTTATCGCAACTACTGCAAAAGCTTCATTTATTTCAAACAAATCAATTTGCTCAAGTGATAGATTGGCGAGATTAAGAGCTTTTTTCATTGCCTCAACAGGTGCAGTTGTAAACCAAGTTGGATTTTGAGCATGACTTGCATAAGATACAATTTTAAATTTAGCCTCAGATTTATATTCATCGCCCCCTAAAACAATTGCGGCCGCCCCATCATTAATTGTCGAAGCATTGGCAGCGGTAATCGAACCAGACTGTAAAAAGGCCGGCTTGAGAGCAGGTATCTTTTCAAAGTTTGCTTTAAAAGGTCCTTCATCTGTATCGACAACCGTATCCCCTTTTGGGCCTTTTATCACAACATCACAAATTTCTGATTTAAATACACCAGCATTAATTGCACTTTGAGCGCGCTTAAAAGAATTAATGGCAAATGTATCTTGCTCTTCTCTTGATGAAAATTTTTGGGCACAAAGCTCAGCACAATTTCCCATGGCCTGATTTGAATAAACATCCCAAAGCCCATCCCATTGCATGGAATCCTTCATACTGCCTTCACCAAACTTAATTCCAGATCGTGAATTTAAAAGCAAATGAGGAGCAAGTGACATATTTTCCATACCACCACAGACAACTAATTTATTATCGCCTGCCTTAATTGATTGTGCCCCCATAATTATGGTTTTAAGGCCAGAGCCGCATACCTTATTTACAGTCGTTGCTGGAACATTCTCTGAAAGTCCCGCAAAAATTGTGGCCTGCCTCGCAGGAGCTTGGCCCACACCACTGGTGATCACATTTCCCATAAAAACTTCATCAACCTTATTTTGATCAACTCCCGCTTTTTTTAATGCCGCTGAAATTGCAACTGCTCCAAGCTTTGGCGCAGCAACCGACGAAAGAGCTCCCATAAAGCTACCATTTGGCGTTCTCGCCCCACCTAAAATATAAACACTCATTTCTATCTCCTTATTATTTATTTTTTAAATTTAATCACACTCAACATTACTTGCAAACGGAGACTTTTTTAAGTAAAAACTCATAGAGAAAAAGCGACAAAGAGGAAAAAAATGTTCAGACGACTAGAAACAGATACTTTAGAGACCGCACTTCCAGAGAAATGGTGCAAAGAATTTAAACAGACACTTTTAAAAATCTATGGAGACAAATGTCTCCGCGACGAAAAGACGTTTGAAATCTACGCTTTTAGTTATCCCGATGAAGCACTACTCATCGTCTCCTACTGTGGGCTTGATCCATACATCGCTCCAACAACACTTTTTTTATCAGTTGATTTAAATGAAAGTGCAAAGGTTGAAAAACTTTTTGATACTATGTGTGATTCAGTTGGTATTTTCTTTGATCATTATTTTGCAAATGAAACTTCTAACGAAGATATATTTGATGAATATGTTCATGAATGGGAAGAAGAAGAATTAAATGGGTTAAAGATTTTTTATAAAATCACACGTGAAAATATTGCTTTAACCCTAGAGGCCAATCGTCTTTTATCTTAATTAATTAGAACTGAATTCGAATTCAGCTCTAATTAGTCATCAAAACTAGGCTTAACAACTTTTGTTTCAAATGCGATATCTTGATCATCATCAATGAGTTCATCATCTTCAAATGTATCTAATTCTTCTGCATCTGTTTCGATATCTAAATCTTTTAGTACGTGGTTAAATGCCTTATCATCTGCAAGATCTGAAATAATTGATTCAACATATTTCATTGGATACTTACGAACTAAATCTTCAATCATTTTTGCAAGTCGGCCTTCAGTTAGGATTTGCTCTTTCTTTTTTACGTCTTTCCAGAATTTAATATAGTGAAACCGGCAATATCCACCAGTCGTAGCAGGGTTATCACAACCGCGAACAACGCACTCATCTGATTCAACTTTAAATAAATCCATATTTCGAATTGAAGCAAAGATATCTTCAATCTTAAAATCTTCTGATAGGGCCAAAATTTCTTCTGCCAAATTTTCTTTTAAATCTTCATCAATACCAGACTTTTTCTTTCTCACTGGTATGATTTCTTCATCTTCAATTTCGTCAAAGGTCATTTTTACCTTTGCTGGTTTTTCTTCTTCAAAGTCATCAAAATCTTCTTCATCTTCGCGAGATCTGGCCTCTAGTTCCTCTAAAATCTCATCTTCAAAAGAGTCGCCTTTTTTACCTTTTTTCTTCAATAATTCTTTTTCTTCTTTTTTAGATAATTTTTTCTCCTCTTTTTTTGGAGTTGGAGGGAGAACCACTTTTTTTGCTTCGACAACAGGCTTCGCAGTTGTTTTAGCGGTCTTTACAGGTTGAGCAACCTTCTTAACTTCAACTTTTTTTGGAGCAACTTTTAACACTGGCTTTTTTGCTTCCACTTTTTTAGGGGCTAATTTTCCTTGCGTTTTTCCTTGTGGCTTCACTGGTTTTTTTGCTTCAACTTTTTTTGGAGCAGGCTTTCCTTGCGGCTTTACGGGCTGTTTTCCTTGCGGCTTTACAGGTTTTTTTGCTTCCACTTTTTTTACTGGCGCTTTTACTTGTGGCTTCACAGGTTTTTTAGCTTTTGCTTGAACCTTTTTAGCTGGAACAGGGCTCTTCGCTTTTTTTGCCGGAGCTGCTTTTGCAGCTTTTTTTTGAGGTTTTTTCATACCAAGATTCTCCAAAATTTTTTTAAACAATCAATTACCTATATTTTTTTAATTTAGTTCTTTTAATTCATTTGCGGCAATAACAATTCTTTGAATTTCAGAAGTGCCTTCATAAATTTCTGTAATCTTTGCATCTCTAAAATGTCTCTCACAAGGGTATTCTTTTGTATAGCCATTTCCACCCAATACCTGAATCGCTTTTGTTGTAATTTCCATACAAGATTCTGAGGCAAACAGCTTTGCCTGTGCCGCTTCTTTTGAATATGGCAATCCATTATCTTTAAGATAACTTGCATGCATAATAAGAAGTCTAGAGGCCGCTATTTTTGTCGACATATCGGCCAACATAAACTGAATTGCTTGTAACTCAGAAATTGGCTTTCCAAACTGCACTCTTTCTTTAGAATACTTTTTTGCAAATCTAAAAGCTGCTTCGGCAATCCCTAGTGCTTGAGCAGCGATTCCAATTCGACCGCCATCAAGAGTTGAAAGTGCAACTTTAAATCCTTTTCCAACCTCACCAATAATATTATCTTTTGATACTTTAACTTTATCTAGCCAAATTTGCGCCGTAGAAGAACCCTTAATTCCCAACTTATCTTCTAGTTTTTGAACTTTAAATCCAGAAGATTTAGCATCGACAATAAAAGCAGTAATTCCCTTATGATCATTTGTCTTAGTTGTTTTTGCTAAGACTAATGCAATTCCAGCATCCTTACCATTTGTAATAAAATTTTTCACTCCTGATAATTCGTAATGATCACCTTTATCTTCGGCAAATGTAGTTAATGTACCTGGATCAGAACCGGCATTTGGCTCAGATAAGCAAAAACATCCAACAGTTCCAGAGGCAAGCATTGGCAAATATTTTTTCTTTTGAGCATCTGTTCCAAAATTTAAAATTGGCCAAGTACAAAGTGAAGTATGGGCCGAAACTAAAACTCCAGTCGATGCACAACCTCTCGAAAGTTCCTCAACAATGATGGCGTAAGAAGTATAATCCATACCCGCTCCACCAAATTCTTCTGGAACATAAGAAGACATAAATCCATTTTCAAAAAGCTTGCTAACCAATTGAGCGGGAATAAACCCTTCATGATCAATTTTTTCAGCTATTGGTGCAACTTCACTATCTGTGAACTTTGAAACCATGTCTCTAATTTCTGTATACTGTGAGTCGTACATCTTTATTTCCTTAATTTTAAAAAAATTACTTTCCTTTGAAATTTGCTTTTCTTTTTTCAGTAAAGGCCCTTGTCCCCTCTCGCATATCCTCCGATGAAAATATGGCCGAAAATTGACGCTTTTCTAACTGTAGACCTTCATTAATTGTAAGGTCTATTCCTTCATTCATCACTTTTTTAGAAATTGCAACTGCAAAAGAAGAATTTTCTGAAATAAGTTTTAAAGTATTCATGGCCTCATCGATCATCTCTTTTTTAGTCTCAAATTTCTTTAAAACAAGACCAATATTTAGTGCCTCATCAATTTTAATATTTCTTCCTGTGTAAATTAATTCTTTTGCAAAGTTTCTTCCCACAATTTTTGCTAAGCGCTGAGTTCCGCCAAAACCAGGAATTAATCCAAGCTTCACTTCAGGTTGTCCGAAAATGGCATTAGCAGTCGCAAAAATAAAATCAGCCCCCATCGCCATTTCTAATCCCCCTCCAAGAGCAAAACCATTTACGCAAGCAATAATTGGAATTTGAACTGATTCAAAAAGAAGAGTTACTTGCTGGCCAAGTTGCCCCAAATTATAAGCATCAGTAGGAGTCATATCACTCATTTCTAATATATCTGCTCCAGCAATAAAGGCCTTCTCACCTTCGCCGGTCATAATGAGCCCCTTAATCTTAAAAGAATCATCTTTTTTTATTTCGATTAAAAATTCTTTTAATTCAGATAAAAGCTCAGTGTTTAGAGCATTTAATTTAGTCGGGCGATTGATTGTTAAAATCCCAAATTCTAAAACTTGCTCAAATTTAATTGTATTCCATTCTCTATTTATATTCATAAAATCCTCTCCCTGATTTTCTTCCCATTCGTCCAGCTAAAACATACTTTTTTAGAAGCGGACAAGGGCGATATTTTGTATCTGCTAAGCCTTCGTGAAGAACATTCATTATGGCAAGACAAGTATCAAGTCCGATAAAGTCGGCCAGCTCTAACGGGCCCATTGGCTGATTTGTTCCAAGTTTCATGGCCGTATCGATATCTTCTACGTTGGCAACTCCTTCATAAAGCGCATAGACCGCTTCATTTATCATCGGCATCAAGATTCGGTTAACAGCAAATCCAGGAATATCGTTTGCCTTTACAAAAACTTTTCCCATAGAAACTGAAACTTCTTCAATCGTCTTAAAAGTTTCATCACTTGTTTCAAGTCCTCTTATGCCTTCGACAAGTTTCATCACGGGAACTGGATTCATAAAATGCATTCCCGCCACAAGGGTTGGTCTTTTAGTTTGTGCTGCTATTTCAGTAATTGAAATTGATGAAGTGTTAGAAGCTAAAATTGCTCCCGTTTTTGCAATTTCATCTAGCTTTTTAAATAATTCAAATTTAATTGCCTTATTTTCTGTCGCCGCTTCAATAATAAGATCGCAATCTTTAAAGCACAAAAGATCACTCGTCGTTTTAATATTTTTAATCGTGCTATCAACTAATTCTTTTGTATATTTGCCCTTCTCAAGGCCCTTATTCATCTGAGTTTTAATAAATTCAAAACCCTTTTCAAGACCTGCTGGTGCCACATCGTAGATAAATACTGAATAATTAGACATCGCAGCAACTTGTGCTATGCCTCGCCCCATTTGACCGGCCCCAACCACGCCAATGATTTTAACTTTTCCCATATCCTTTTCCTCTCAAGCTATCGTGTAAAATTCCCCCAATCATAGCTTTAGAGCACAAGAATCACAAATAAAACCTTGCCAACTTTTTCAAATTAGAATAAAAAAAGATTCTTATTTTTTATAAATAAGAAAAGTTAAATATCTAACGGTAGGAGTTAATTGTGGCAAACCACAAATCATCAGAAAAAAGAGCAAGACAAGACATTAAAAAAACAGCAGCAAATAAAGCAAATGAATCATCTGCTAAAACTGCAGTAAAAAAAGTAAGAGATGCAATCGCGGCCGGAGATAAAAAAGCTGCAGCTGATCTTTTAAAAACTGCTCAATCTTCACTAAGAAAACTAGTAAAAACTGGTGTTTTAAAGCTTGAGAATGCTGGAAGAAAAACATCTAGACTTGCTACTCAAATTAACAAGCTTAAATAATTACTTTATAAAAGTTTGATATTGATGGCCCCATTTTTTAATGGGGCTTTTTTATTTGATAAATTATCTAATCAATTTTAAGTGCTATGGTTAAAATGTAGTTAAAATGGCGGCACTTTTGATATAACTCCCTTTAAAAAAGACAACTCTCTGAACCTTTCTGAAGAATGCCCTGTGCATAGGTTCAAATTTAAAAAACCTTCCTCAAATAACTCTCGAGCTATATCCTCTCCCTTTTTAGAGTCATTTAACTCTGAATCAATATAAAATATAGTATTGCCATCTAGAGAGGATTTTAAATCACATAATTCTTGATAATTTTTGCAAGTCCGAAACGGTATTTTTTTGTTTAAAGCGGCGGTAGACCACAAAATTCTAATTAATTCATCATCATCAAGTAACACAATTTCTTTTGATTCTTTCTCGCAAATTTTAAAAATAATTTTTACTTCTAAGCCTCTATCGATATTTTCAAATTGTATTTTTCCATTCTGTTTTTCTATTGATTGTTTCGCATGAAATACACCTAACCCATTTCCATTTTCTTTTGTTGTGCAGTTTGGTTTTCCAATATTCTCTAATACATGACCAGGAATGCCGCCTCCATGATCTTTTATTTTTATAATAAACTCGTCACTTTCAGAGAAAGCACCTAGTTCTATAACGCCAATATATTTCATTGCCTCTGCTGAATTATTAAGTAAATTCGACAATACTCTTTCAAGATTTAACTTATCTATAACTACGTCAATGTTTTTGGCATTTGAAGAAATATTTAAACTAATTTTCAAATTTTTAAACTTTATAAATTCTAGTTCTTTTTCTTTTACTACGGTTTCTAATAAATTTGTAATCTTTACTTTATCAAAAATCAGTGTTGGATTTTCGAGATTATCTCTTTTGGCCCTTTTTAATAAATCATCTGTAATTCTAGAGATACGATCTATAGCTGATTGGGCAATGTCTAAATTATTTAATTTAAAATTTTGTAGTGATGCATATTTCAAAACAGCCAAAGGAGAACGTATATCATGATAAACTTGAAGTGAGATTAGATTTTGCAATTTCTCTTTTTCTAATTTTAGTTCTAAATCACGTTTAAGGGCCAACTGATTTCTTAAATCATTTAATTCGAATATCAGAGTGCTAGTATCGTCAGAATCAAGGTTTAATACGACATTTATTAAATCTCGGTCGTATTTATGTTTAAATTTTTTCAAGGAAAAAAATGTAAGAAGTGAAAGAATTAAAATTAGCAAAACAAAAAACTTAAAAGTAAACGTAGATGCTGGATTGATAAACTGTATTACCAATTTAAAATTATCAATTCCCTGCAAGTTATATATACTAACAAAATATCCATTTTTATTACAAATATTTTCGTCTGCACTTTTTCCAATTAAACGCTTTTCTCCCTGACAAATGACAGCACTCCTAACCTGCCCCGTCTTCTGCAAACTACTAATTATATTTTCAATTTGTGGCCGATTTTTTTGAGAAATGGCCAGTGAAATATTTTCTTTCACCTGATTAATAAAAATCCTATTTGTGTTAATGCTATTAATGCCAGAATAAATAAAAATCGCAAGAGATAGAATTAATGTGGAAGTAACCAACAGTAAGATCGGCAAGTAGAGATTTTCAAAAAACCATTGATTTAAACTTACTTTTTTCATAATACTTCAAAGCTTGAGAAATCAAGTGAATTTCTAAAGCTATCTTTTCCTATTTTTACTTTATTTTTATTAAATAGAAGGACATTTTTACTAAATCCTAAATGTATAAATGGCACCTCTTCTAAAAAGACTCTCGATACTTTTTTATAATGTTCATCTATTTTTGACCGATCTGTTATTTCTCGCCCAACCTCTAAAAGATCAAATATCTTTTCATTGGCCATATAAGGATTTAAAATAGCTCCATGTCTTCCAAGTGCATGATAAATTCCATCGGGGTCGTAAGAGAGGACGCTTAGGAAATAGGTTGTGAAGTCCTCTTTAAATTTTCCTGCATATACTTCTGACATCACAAGCTTTTGATCTTTGATAATTTCTCCTAAGTAATCAGCAATTTTAACTACTTCGAAAGCTTCTTTGAGATATCCATTTTTACTAACAAAAACACTAATTTTTTCTTTTTTTATCTTATCATAAAAAGAATCAATATAATTTTCCCCATCTGAGATAATTTTTCTTGCTTCCTCATCCTCTAAGCGACCTTGAGACATTTTATTAAATATTTGTGGATCACTCGCCCCTGATTCCTTGGTTGAAATAAACTTATTTGAAATATTTTGATTTTGATGAATTAGATACTGAAAGGCTTTTCTCATTTTTACATCTGAAAATACTCCCTCCTTTGTGTTCAACATAAAGACAATATGGACCGCATCTTCACTCATTACATAATCCATATTATTATCAAGTTCGCTCAAAGAGTCTAGTCCTGATGGTGAGTAATACACATCACAAGTATCCATTAATCTCGTTAATGAATCTTTTGCATCTTTATTATAAACAACATAAACCCTTTCCCCTGTTGTCTGATTTGTCAAAACTAATTCATCATTTACGCTTTCTATATCATACTTAAATTTTCCACTTCCAAAGATATTTTTACCTTCTATTGAATAAATCGAAAATCTTGCGCCTCTTAAGTGATATATCGCCATTCGAAATGGATTTTTAAATCTTATCTCCATTTCGTAGTCATTTATTTTTATAAAACCTTTGATCTCTTTGACTTCTTTTCCTTTTTCAAATCCATCAATTGCATAAAGTACATCTTTTAAACTATTGTTTTGACCGCTATGGGACATCTTAAATGAATTTGTCCATGAGTTAAAAACGTCGTCTACTATAACTTTTTTCCCATTAGAAAATTTTTTATTTTTATCCAGCGTGAACTTTAATACTCTGTAATCGCTAGATATCTCCCACGATACAGCTATTGAAGGTGAGAGATTTCCATTTGAATCAATTTTTACAAGTGATTCAAACTGTTGAGAAATAAGTAAGCCGCCTACTAATGTATTTTGGGTGCCTGGGTGTAGGTTCTTCCACGGTGTATCAAAGCATATTCTCATATTTTTCTTCTCTTTTTTTATGTTAAATAAAACTATAAAACTTGAAATAAAAAAAATTATTATTAAAACTGATCTTCTTTTCTTCATTTTTAGACTTACCTTCCAATTATCCCCGCACTCTCCCCTCCACTTCCTTTCTTGCTTTTCCCATTCTCAAGAATCATTCCATTTTTTAATAGGGTTTTAATCGCTTGGTCTAGTTCTTCATCATTTTCTAATTCCTTATTTTCAAAATCTATTTCAAAATCTAGATCAACTTTTCTCATAGCACTTTCGATTATGGATATTTTTTCTTCTTTTGTTAAATTATTTAATTCAATTGAAGCGGCCATACTAATGCTTGAAATTGGTAGAAAAGTTGCCAACGTTAAAATAATCTTTTTCATAAATCCCTCACTTTTTATGCTGATTCAATATTTATCCAACAACCAGGATCTTTTTCAAAAAATGATCCATACTCTGCAAAACTTGCATTTAAATCTCCACCGCAATGATCAAAATGCTTACACCCATAACACTTATAATTTTCCTTATTTAAAAACTTTAACCTTTGATCGTTTTTGAAAAACAATTCTTCCAAACTATTTTTTATTAGTGACCCTATCTTTACTCGCGAGCGACTGCTTATTAGCATATTTCCTTCATGGTCAACGACAATACCTTCATTAAATGTAAAACGCTTTCCTAATGTCGGATGTATTAAATTCATCAAAGGCAATTCCGTATTTGTTCTAATGTTAAACTTGGCAGATGAGACTAGAATTTTTCTATATGTTTCTTTTAAAATACTAGGTGTTATCACATGCTCAGAATTTTTTTTCAAACTCTCTCCATGTCCAATAGCAATTAGTCTTGTAAAATTCATCTCATCAACACTCAAACTTGATGCCAACTCAAAAAACCTATCAATATTACTACAGTTAAATTTTGTTAATGTTGCTAATAGGCTTACTCTATATTCAAAGTCGATTAACTTTTTTATTCCTAAAAATGATTTTGAAAAACTCCCAGGGCCTCTAAAGTGGTCATGGGTTAAGGCATCTGGCCCATCGATACTAATCTGGAAATCTATATTTTTTACCTTGGGAATTTTATTTAAATCAAACTTAGAGATAAGAACTCCATTCGTTAAAATTGTCACATGGTAAGCCATTTTTCTTTTATAGATAAATTCTAATATTGGAATTAAAAATGGAGATGTCATGGGCTCTCCACCTGAAATCACTAAATGTGGTCGAAGTGACAGTTTTGTTATTAGTTCTTCATATTGAGTTATAATTTCAAACCATTTCAAAAGATTGATTGCTTGAGAATTTTCATGGTTTGGATGATAGCAGTGAATGCATTTGAGATTACAAAAATTCGTAATATCAATTTGAATTGATAAGAAGCGATCAATACCCATACTATTAATTATTCTTTGTTCAAGCTTTAACATAGTAATGAGCATAACTAGAAAGTGTTTACTCTTCACTCATTTCAATAAATTTTACATAGTGCTATTTTCTAGTCAGGATAAGCAACTGATTTCACATGCCTCATCTGATTTTCAAATGCTTTCAAGGATTTAAGTGAAGGCATTATTAAAATTCTTGAAAGGCTTTTTAATTTGTAGTTAAGAAGGTGGCATCTTTAACTTCAATAATTTCTTATCAAAAAACTCAGTACTCCAATACTCAAGTGTTTCTTCTTTTTCTGGTTTTAAAAATTTTCTGACATCAATTTTAATTTCACTCCAGTCAACTTTATGAATTTTTTTTAGCAATTCATTTTTTATAAATTTTTTATCTACCTCAAAATCTCTCCCTTTCCATGGCCCCATTTGAAATAATGCATTTTTTAAAAAAACAAGATTAGGCGATACACCTTCAGAAATATACCAAAGAAAATCATACCAATCTCTTCCCTTTGAATAAGGACGACAAAGAAGTGCATGTATTTTTCCAGACATACAACTCTTGAGGTCATAGGCAGAAATGGGAAAATCTAAGGGAAAGCTTACATATTCAACAGTTCGCTCAGCTCCATCTGGAGGATTTGTGTCGATTTCAATTTTAATTTTAATTTTAGAGCGAGTATCTTTTAAATGTTGAAACGTAAGAACATTTTTAATTGAATCATCCTTTATGAATCTACTTTGAATCGCTTTATTACCTAGATCTTTTTTATCGATTGATAAATCATAACCGTAGGCATTCATGTAAACGATTGCCTTGTCTAAATAATCATCTAGTGAAAAATTTTGATCCCTTTTCCATAAGGAAAAATCTAGATCCTCAGAAAATCGATCAAGCCCATGAAGAATTCTAAGGCTTGTCCCTCCTAAAAAGCATGCACGTTGAAAAAAACCTGCTCTGTACAGAGAATAAAGTGCTACCTCTTGAGTTACTTCTTTTAATGCATTTAACTCTTCTATCAGTTCTCTGGATTGATATTTTTCTAATCGTCTTTGGATAATATCTTTCACTTAAATCCTTTTATTAATATCTCAGCTAATTTTTTTATATTTTTTTTTCTATAAAGATCGCCTAAATTTAAAATGTCACTCAGTGAATATGCTTCCAAGTATTTTCCCAACTCGTCGAGATCAATCCTTAAATCATCTTCAAGGTCTTCAAGTTTTTTATACATCTTACGATTACAATAAATTGTATCAAATAAGGCCCTAAGAGGATTTGCAATTAAAAATGACTGTTCTTCATTTTTTGTCACATCTAAAAAAAATGGAACTACAGGAGAATGTGAAAAACTAAAAACTCCATATGTAGTCTTAAATTTTTTTTTCTTTTCTTGAATGCATGCTGAAGTTGTCTCATAAACAGCTTCTGGAATTAATCCGTAGTGAGATAGTGCTGATTCAAAAGAAATAAAACTTGGATTGTATAAAAAATTGGCCAAATAAAATTTTGAAATTGATTTTTTGTTTCTCGGCCAATCTAAAAGATAAACTCCTCTTTTTAATTTTTTTAAATAATTTTTTTTAAAATAATAACTAAGAGAGTTGTGAATATTTGCTGCAGCTTTATCAGGTAGCAAAATCTTCAAGTCTTCATCATAAAATACCTGATTTAAAATAAGATCATCGAGATTTGATAAAAAGTTGTTTTCCATTATTTAACCAAAAATTATGAATTACTCATGCCCATTGCCTACATTATACTACAACTTTAACCAGAAAATATGAAAAAACCTTAGTTTCTGGACAAAATTTAACGATATGCCAAGTTAGACAAAAATCGAACCTCACTCTACAATTGGTAAATATCTGGTTTTACTAGAGGCTATTCTACTTTCTCAAAAACATCACAAACTTCGGAGTCGAATCATATTCTTATAAAGTACATTTCGTTTTTTTGCTTCAATTTCCAGACGAACAAAAAACTCTAAATCTGACTTTAAATATTGGCGGTCTGATTGCTCAGACCATAAAAGAACATTTTGATCGTACTTACTTAGTTTATCTTTCTTAGAAATTTCTTCAGGGTTTAAAACTTTTATAAGATGATTTTGCATTGATACCGAAAAATTTCTAAGCCAATCAAAATCACCATCCTTTTTTAAGACGTCTTTAAAGAAGATCTTTTCATTTTTGTGATATTCTTCAAGTTCGCCAAAAAAATCAAAGCGATCAATACCGATTAATTTTTTTAAGAGAATCAGGTCAATCTCGGTCTGATCAAAATTTAATCGAATCACTTGTAAAGCACGCACGAAAGATTCTGTATCATGCTCACAATGCTCTAAAAGAAATTGCACCACATTGCTTTTTATTTTTATATTCATTTCTTGGGCCAAAAAGTTTAATAATCGAGGCCCTTCCCAAAACTTTAACTCTTCAATCTGGTAAGAATCGATTTCTGTTTTTTTAAATAGATCGAGTTCTTCTTTTTTCAATCGATTAAAAAGTAAAAAGACAAATGAATCGCTGTAATCCTTTTGAAGTAATAAATTTTCTAAGATAGATTTTTTTATTTCATCAGCATTAAAAATAATGAGATCAGTTGTTTCAGAAAAAAAATTGAGATTTAAAAAATTTTCATCAATAAATTTTTGATCAATTTCGACTGGATAAAAATATCTGGCATTAATTTTATCTTTTGGAAAATGATTCATCATAATTTTTAAAATAAATGGGTCTGAGCACGAAATAATTTTAAAGCCTTTTGATCGATCATCAAAACCAACTTTAAATTTATTTAAATAATCCCATGCTTGAAACTTAAAATGCATTTAGTACAACCTGCTTAAACGTTTTTGCCGTTTGTATACAAGCATCTTCTAAACTCTTGTGAAGTAGTCCTTTGTTTTTTACAAAATTTACTACTCCGCCTGATGTTCCAGTAAGCGTATCACTAACTGCACGGCTAAAACTGCCGTTAACTTCTATCACATCTTGTAACACAATTTTTGGATGCAACTTAACAGCAGGGCCAAGCTCAGAAGTTAAAACAGAAATTTCCGAAGCAGTTGGTCTTTTAATTAAAATTAGTCGTAAACGGAAATTATAGCTGGTTTCGGCCGGATAATAAAACGGCGCTCGATTCCCGACTGATTGTTTAATGTTGGGATCATCTGAACTCAAAAGACTACTTTTTGTTTTAAACGTCTGGCTTATAATATCGTCAGATTCAATAATTCCCAAAAGAACTGCGTCGGCACCACTATAATCACCACCATAAGTTTTAAGTCCAGTAAACTCATTTAAAGTTAGGACAATTTCCTTTGTCATTATCGGTGAGATTCCAGAAATATTAGTACGATTGACAAACATTGGCACTGCGAGTGAATTGATGTCGTAGCCTAACAATGGATTATTATTAGTATTAAAATGATAATTTGCACAGCCTGTTATAAAAGATAAACATACTAACACGCTGATAAAAACTCGTTTTCTCATAGTAGCTATGCTACCCTAAACAACACTTACAAACAAATTTTTATGCTAAAAAAATTATCCAATTTTTTAAATGATGGCGCAGAAAAAACTCGAGATAAAAATTTTATCTCTCGAAAAAATAGTGCCATAAAAACTAATGCTGATGTCTTTGATTTTTTAGATTTAATAAAATCATGGCCATCTATTGTTGGCCCGAAAATGTCTGAATTTACGATTCCCCTAAGAAATCAAAATGGAAACCTCATTATTTTATCAAATCATTCAATGTTTGCCTCTGAAATGAAATATATGGAACTTCCTTTAAAGAAAAAAATTTTTGAAGTCTATCCAAAATTAGAGGCACATATCAAAACCTTGACTTTTATTGTTGATTCAACACATTTTGAAAAGCAAAAAGAAGTTGCCAGTATTCAAACGGAAAAAAACAAAGAAAAAGTTTCACTGCCTCACCCTTACTCTCCTCAAGGAAAAACACTTCAAAAAGAGGCCAACGAATTATTTATTGATGTAACGGATGAAGAAATGAAAGAGGCCTTAACTTCACTTTACGTTCAAAATAAATTTAACTCTAAAAGTTGATTTAAATCTTCGCTACAAAATCCCCCAGGCCGAATCACTTCTATTCTTTTTTTGTCACATAATTTTAAAATAGTAGATGATCTTCCCGAAAGATTATTATCTCCAAAAAAAATTATTTTAGAATCCGGCGCATGATGTTCTTTAAATCTAAAAGCATCATAAAAGGATGTAATCGGAGGATCTTTGGTCAAATTTAAACTAGTCGTAAAAATTGGTGCTTTTATTTCATTAAAAATCCACTCAATTTCATTTTTTCTCACAACTCTAATTGATATAAATTCACTTTTACTTTTTACAAATTCTGAAAACTGATCTGATGCTAAAAAGCTCGGAATTAAAAGTGTTACTTCTTGTGACATAATCTTAAGCAATTTTTCTTCATTAATAGTGGCGCTTAATTTTAGATATTTCCTGAGCATTTCTAGATTTTGAAATAAAATAGAAAGTGGCTTTTCCTCTGTTGTTTTTTTTATTTTACAAAGGGCCCTAAAACCAATCTCTGAATGAATGTTACAACCGATTCCCCAAACTGTATCCGTAGGATAGATATAAATCTGATTATTCACTTGCTCACCATTATACCGGCAGAGGTTTATTTAAAATAAAGCGATAGTAATAAAAAACTACACCAAGAATAAAAAGCACAAGGACAATGAGAACAATAAATAAATAGCTATCGTTTCTATTTTTTAATTCTGGTGAAAGCTCGCGTGGTTTTAAAGGTGAATTATTTGGAGCAGATGCTGGAGTAGTTGCTACTTTGGGAGCAACTTTTCTTTCATGCAACATTTTTACAGGCTCTTTTGGCCTTGCTGCAACTTTTGCGAGAGTCTCAATCTTCTTTGGTTCTTCTTTTTTTATTTCTTCTTTTTTTACTTCGAGAGTCAGTTCTGGAACCTCGAATTTCATCTCTACTTCATCATCAACTTTTTTTTGAACTTCACTGATAAAATTTAAATCTGGATACTCAAGGTCATCTGAATTGGGTAAGCAAATTTCCTCTTCCTCTGAAGATGGCGCTATTGCCTTTACTTCAGTCGCTTTCTTGACCTGTTCTTTTTGAATTTCCGGTTTCGGCCTTTCTGGTCTAGAAATGCTTGTATCCTCTGTCTGACTACTTAAATTCTTTTTTACAACAGTGATGTCGGGAAATTCAAGATCATCACTTGATGGTAACTTTGTCTGATCTGAATTTAAATTTTTAACTAGATTATTTGAAACCAAAGTCATGTCAGGAAATTCTAGATCATCGGCACTTGGAGTTTTTATCTCTTCCGTTTTTCCACTTACTTTTTCATGAGAGTGATTGGCCGGGCTGACATTAATAGACGAAGTGAGTTCTGGGTTTAGTTTTAATTTAAGAGTGCTTTTTGCCTCTGAAATTGGATTATAGGATTGAGGTAAGTCACCATATAAATATTTATCAACCAAATCCTTTTCACGAAGATGAAACCAATAGCCATTACCTGAACAAACTTCATCCGTTAGGCCAAGAGCACCTTTTTGAATAAACTCAATCAACTTTTCTTTGGCGACAGGGCCTAAAATTTGATTTTGAGAAGTTCGAATTAACCAATTTCTTTCTATTGTACTCATCTTTTAAAATACAAACCCTAATAAGCTCTTTAAATCTTCATCATTAAATCTTAGACCAGCGCTAATTGTTGCACTCTTCTCTTTTCTTAAAGTATCATTTAGCGATGCTTTACCATAAAAAACATTATAAATTTGTGCTTCTGTAGAAACTCTAACATTTGCACCTTTGTCTTTTTTATAGTCAAATGCTTCAACTGACACTTTTGAACCAAGAAGTGGCAAATGATAATCGATTCCAAGTCCGCCACTTGATTCAATTAAACCTCCACGAAATGCAAAATCCTGAACTCTTCTTCCGACTTGAGCATTAAATCGGAAAGTATCTTTCTCTTTTTCTTTCTTGGTCTCTGTTACCGTCGTTCCGTTAGTCGTAGTCTCAGTTACTTTTTCATAATCTGGGCCATACTCACTTGAAGCAAGCCCTAAATGATAAAATCGCTCTGGAGATGGATAAATTCTAAGTCCAAGCTCTGTATCTCCACCTGATTCTGTATTCATTCCACTAAAGAGTGAAAGTTCAGTTCTTAAGCTCTCGGCCTTTCCAACAATTTTTTGTACACTTGATAATGTTTGTTTTACCTGATCAGCAATTTCATCCTCAACTAACATTTTCCCCATTGTCCCCTTTCCTTTTTTTAGGTCGGCAACAATTGTCTGCATATCAGTTGTTAATTTATCTACATTGGCCAAAATCTTTTTGACATCACTCATGGCACTATCTTGATTTCCTCGATCCAACTGATAAGCGATGTCTTCTGAGAACTGCTGTAGATTATCCATCATTGTTGAAATTTTTGTTTCATTTGTCCCCATGATTCGCTTTAAGGACTCAGTTGCCTCTTTCGCATTTTTTACAAGGTCAGACATGTCGGCAAGAATGACTTTTATTGGTGATTCTTGTCCTTCTGGTGCGATTGAATTTTTTAAACTATTCACAACTTTTTTAACATCCTGAAGAATATCACTTGTATCTTTAATTAAATTCTCAATCCCTGCAGCTTCTTCTGAATCTAAAAATTCATATTGAGCAAGAATTGTCGGTGAATCACCAATATGAATTTCAATGTACTTATCACCTAGAAATCCCACTGTCTTAACTTTTAAACGTGAGTTTTTAGTCACTTGAATTGATTTTAAAATTTCAAAAACAATCAGAGCTGAATTTCCTTGAAGTTCAATTGATTTAATTCTACCTGCTGCAATCCCAGCAACTTTGATTGGAGTTTTAGGAAAAATTCCAGAAGCATCTTTTAAAATTGTTCGGTAAGTTACATACTGACCAAATCCAGATTGATTAGATGTTATTTTTAAAGACATAAACACGAGGGCCACTATTGTTGAAATTGCTAGAAGACCTACTTTAAATTCGTTCATCTTAAATAACTATCCTTTTTAAAGTTTTAAAAATTCTAAAATCAATGGATTATTTGAATTTTTAAAATCATTAACTGGTAAATATTCAATAATATTACCACGATCTAAAAATGCGACATAGTCGGAAATTTCTAACGTGGCCTTTACATCATGAGAAATAATAACTGAGGTCAATTCTCTGCTTTGATGATTTTTAGAAGTTTCTACAATTAAATTGTTTACCATTTTAGTTGTGATGGGATCAAGGCCAGTTGTTGGCTCATCGTAGAGCATAATGTCTGGGCTCAATGCTAATGCTCGAGCAAGTCCAACTCTTTTTCTCATTCCTCCAGACAATTCCGAAGGCAAACGATCAAATGATTCTTCTTTTATTCCAACTGAAACCAATAACCGAGAAGCTTTCTCAGTAATTTCTTTTTTGCTCAAATCAGAAAATTCATTTAAAGGAAAACTTACATTTTCAAGTGCAGTAAAGGAATCAAATAAAGCTGCATACTGAAAAAGCATTCCAAAATGCCTTCTAAATTCTCGCATATCAAATTTCGATAGGGTTGATAGATCAGTACCAAGCACCTCAACAGAGCCACTAGATGGTTCCATAATACCAAGGATATGTTTTAAAAGAGTTGATTTTCCAGCGCCTGAAAATCCAAGAATCGTCGTAATTTTATTTCTAGGAATATCAAAATTAAGATTATTCAAAACAGTTTGATGTCCAAATTTTTTAGTTACATTTTTTAAAGAGATTGCCGGATTATCAAATTGCATATTTTTCTCTCTCTATAAAATGTGTACCAAGATTAAAGTTAAAAAATAATCTAAAATCAAAACAGAAATCATTCCCCAAATAACAGCGAGATTTGTACCACGACCAACCCCCACTGCTCCTTTTTCAACTTGAAACCCAAAATAAGTACCAATAAGAGATATTACAAAACCAAAAACAAAGGCCTTAATTACACCTTGAAAAATATCTGCTACGTACATAAATTCAGATAGCTTTGAAAAAAACATTGCCTCATCAATCATTAAATTCTTTGTGCCAACAAGCCATGAACCAAAATTTCCAACCAGAAGAAAAACAATCGAAAGCATAGGAAGAGCAAGGGTACATGCAATAATTCTAGGCACTGCTAAATATTGAATTGAATTTATCCCCATAACTTCCAAAGCATCAATCTGCTCTGTCACTTTCATAGAGCCAATTTGAGCGGCCATAGCAGAACCAGCTCGTCCGGCAACAATTAGTCCTGTTAAAACAGGAGCCAATTCTTTACTCAATCCAAGAGCAACAATGACCCCAACTAATGAATCCACATTAATTAATTTAAAACCAAAATATGTCTGAGTGGCTAAAACCATTCCTGTAAACATTCCAGATAAAGTGATGATCATTAAACTTTTATTCCCAATGAAGAATAATTGTTCAATCAATAGCATATGACGAAAAGGACGTTGAAAGACCCAATAAAAAAATTTAAGTGCAAAGTGAATAATATTTCCAAGGCCTGAAATGGCCTCAATAATTGTGCTTCCAAAATCTTCAACTCTCTCTTTAAATGTCGAAATTATTTTGTCATACATTTTTATCTAACCTATAAACTCGAGGTATGCGCGGAAGAAGCGAGCAAAATATTTCATAAGGAATCGTTTTAGTTTGCTTTGAAAAACTATCTAGACTAGTACCCGACTCTCCCCAAATCGTGAACACTTCATGCGCTAGAATGTGCCCTCTTGCCTCTTTTTTAAAAAAAACATGAGTCATGTCCATACTTACTCGCCCAATAACGATGCCGGTATGGCCATTGTGCTTTAGTTCAACCCCGCTGTAGCGATTAAAAAAACCATCTCCATATCCGATGGCCAAAATAGCAATGACACCATCATCAGGACAAGGAGTAGAATTGTAACCAACTGGGGTTCCCTTTAATACATCAAAAGTTCTCAATATATAGGTCTCTAAACTTGAAACTACTTTGCCACGATAATATCCCTCATTTTTTACATCGTCATTGAGTGAACTCGGGCCATACATCATCAAACCGGGACGAATATGAGTATTATTCTCAAGTCCATTTTTTTGCTCAATAGATCCTGAATTCGCTTCTGAACTTCTCAATATCTTAATTCCATTTGCTTGAAATTTGTTTTTAATCATCTCAAAGTTTTTAATTTGATTCTTATTATGTTCATCACTTTTCATTGAAAATGAGGCGTTGGCAAAATGGCTGATGAGGTGATGAACCTCAGTACGACTGTGATTTTTTAATTCAAAAATCACTTTATCTAAGTCTTCCATCGGAAGACCTAAACGATTCATTCCGGTGTTGAACTTTAAACAAATTGGGAAAAATTTAAACTCTTCATTTTTTAATATATAATCCAACTCCGTAATATTTGAGATGACTGGAATAATTCTTTTTTTCAAATAAATTTCTGCATTTTCATGAAGTTCGAGCTGGATATCTGAGAATACGTAAATATCAAATTCTAAATCATTTAATTCTTCGCGAAGTTCAAGTGCCTCTTTAATTGTAGCGCAACCAAATTCAGAAATATTCAGAGCTTCACAGGCATAGCGTACAATCGGGAGCATTCCATGCCCATAGCCATCGGCCTTTACCATGAATAAAATTTTTGAGTCTGGAGCTATTTTTCTTATATCCTGAACATTTGATTTTAAATAATCTAAATCAATAACAAGGCGACTTCTAAACTTCATGCACGGCCCTAGATAGTACAAGTGGCTTCAACTTACTTGCTGTATTCAAATTTATCGCATCATTTGATTTAAATTGATGAGCAATATAAGCGTGGGCCGAAAGTGGAACCATGTTTACTTTAAGTTTTAATTCATTAAACATTACATTTTCTGCATTTTCAAAATATTTCCATGTTTGAAAACGATTTGCTAGATCTTTTAATTTATTAAAGAAAAGGTCGCTATCTTTTTCCTTCACTAAAAAACCAAAATCTAAAACTGAGTTCTCAATTATTTTAAAATCAACTCCAGTCATTATTTCAATTTTTGAAATAAAATCATCTTTAAAATTCTTCCAATAAAATCGTTTCGTTCCATCTTGAAAGATAATATTTGCAATAGCACGCATATCTAAATTAATTAAACGTGTATTATAATCTAAGACTGGACTAGTTCCGTTTAAATACAAGAACTGATCCAAATAGGCGTAAGCTTCAAAACTACTACCAAATATTTTTTTATTTTCAACTGACGATTTATTTTTTAGTTTATAATTAGAATAAAGACCATTTAAAAAAAGCTCTAATAAATTCCAATCAAAATGTTCAAAACATAATTCATCAATAGATTTAATAAAAAGTACTAATTCTGGATTAGATTCATTTGCACGAATTAGCAATGTCACGACTCTATCGCCGAGTACTTCGCTTGCCACCGAACCGGCCATATTTTGTGCCATAACATCAATTCCATTCGAAGCCGATTGACTAAGCCAAATTGAAGGAAGCGCGCGGTATTTTTTTGAATGCACAATTGGTGAAACTAATTTTTGACCTGAAAGTGCCAATTCTGCGAAAGAAAATGACTCAAACTCATTAACACGGTTAAAAACTTGTTCAATACACTCGAAAAAATCATGACGATCTTTATTGCTTTCTAACTCAAAACTTAAATCTCTTACTAATTTAGAATATAGGTCAATTTTGATATCATCACGATGCTTAAGTTCAAAACGATTCAATTCTTCATTTTTGGCATTTAGCTCTATTTTGAGATGATAATTTTCTTGCTCAAGTTGTAAAAACTTATTAATTCTTTTTAAGAGCGCTCGGAAATGACCTTCATAGTTTTTTGAGCGCTTAAAACTTCCCAAGTGATATACTTCCTGGGTTGATACAAGAAGTGGCTCTGTCTTGTCGGTATAAAAAAAGAGTAAAGGGAGATCTTCATTTAAAACTGCTGGATGATCTTTTAAAACCATGCCATTTTCATTCATTTTTTTGACATCTACGATTGCAATAGTCGGAATTCTCTCTAGAGTTCCTTGCCAAAAACTTTTTAAGTCTTCATAAAAATAAGGCACAACTCCAAGCTTTCTAAAGACTATTGAAATATCTCGAATATCATCTAGCTCAGATAACAAAAGTGCGACAGATAAGTTTGAACTTCCTTGTACATCCATATAAAAAACCTCATCATAAAGTCCTATCTAAGATTATGCACTAAAGTCTCAAGGCCATCAATCAAATTTAAGTCTGAATACTCGATAATAAGATTAGATTTTCTATAGAGTGAAAGTCGATCTTGATAGATTTGCTTTAGTTCAATTTCACTTTTTTTAAAAAGTAAGCGATTGGGATCATTTTTTATATGCTGATAGCAAATTTCAAAGGGAGTGTTGATAAAAACCATAAAAATTTCTTCTCTCTTTTTTGAAATCTCGAAGAAAAGGTCAGAAGATAATGTCCCCCCCCCGAGAGCTATAACCATCGAATCCCTCTTTTTAAGTAATGATAAAAGAATTTTACTTTCTGTCTCTCTAAAGAATGCCTCACCTAAAGAATTTATTTTATCACCTAGCTCTGATGGTAAGACATTCCAATTTCTAGCAATCTCAAAATCGAGATCAAGAAATAAAAAATGCTGATCATTTCCACGATTGTTTTTTAACTTCTCTAGAAAAGTTGTCTTTCCTGCTCCAGCAAATCCACAAATTAAAATTTTTACACACTCTTTTGTTATGGCCATTAAAAGATTGTACTTTTAATTAAGTTTTTGTTAAATGATTTTTCCCTCGTCTTTTTTTTGAGAGTATCCAATGAAAATAAACAAAACACTTTCTGCTCAAATCAATATTAACAAGTATAGTCATGATTTTATTGAAGAATACGAAATTGATCAAAACACCACCTGGGTAAAATCAATCATCACTGAGCTTGAAGAAGAAGTTGATGACGACTACGAAAGACAGGCCGCAGAATTAACACTTAACATAAAAATCACTCGAAAAAATGATCGCTTTTTAAACGACCATCTCATCATCAAGACTCTTTTAAAAGGGCACTACCACTTACCTTGTGGACGTTGCCTTTACCCTATAAAACAAGAAATTGACCAAGAGCTAAATGCAGTTTTTTTAAACGACGCTATGTCAAAAATGCCAGAATACACAGAAGCCACAACCGCCTACGCAGATGGTCAAGAAATGGAACTATACTATTATAGTAAGGGCCAAGCTGATGTTTCTGAAATAGTACATGAGCACCTATTTTCCGAAATGCCACCATTTCCTCGCTGTGACGGCGAATGCAAAGGTCAGATTTATTTCTAAAAAGACTTGTAAAATTGCATTATTTATCGTAAAGATTCTGTTCTATCTTTTTTAAATGGACCTAATTATTATTTATTGCGGAGTATAAAATGGCAGTTCCTAAGAAGAAAAATTCAGTATCAAGAAAAGGTTTAAGAAGAGCTGGTCAGCACCATAAGCTATATAGAAAACACCCAATGAGCTGTTCAAATTGTGGTTCGCATGTAATGCCTCACACTGTTTGTCCATCGTGTGGATTCTATAAAGGGAAACAGTTAATTACTGTAAAAACAGAAACTACTGAAGATGAAGCTGCAGCTGAATAATTTCTCCAGTACTAAATTTAAATAAGCATATAAGGCCCAAAAATTATCGTTAATAAAACGAAAATTTTTGGGCCTTTTGATTTTAACCTAACATGGAATAGTTTATGAAATTTTATGATGCAAAAATTCTTGGGACTGGTATGTATGCACCCAAGAAAGTTGTTACAAATGTTGATCTTGAGTCTATTGTAGAAACCTCTGATGAATGGATTTATAGTCGAACTGGAATTCGCGAACGCAGAATTTCAAATACTGAAGGCGGCGAATTTCCAACTGACATGGCACTTTATGCTACAAAAGATGCACTAAAGGCAGCTAACTTAGAACCAAATGATATCGATTTTATTATCTTTGCCTCTGTTACTCCAGATGTAAAACTTCCTAACTCCGCTTGTATTTTGCAAGTAAAACTTGGAATCACAAACAATTGTACCTGTCTGGACATTTCTGTTGCATGCTCTGGCTTTGTCTACGGTGTAAACATGGCCAACTCTTTTATAAAAACTGGAATGGCAAAAAATGTTCTCGTGGTAGGTTCTGAAATGCTCTCTCGAGAAGTTAATTGGAAAGATAGAAATACTTGCATTCTTTTTGGTGATGGCTGTGGTGTTGCCATTGTCGGCCGTGCAAAAGAAAATGATGAATCAAAAATCTATTCAACTATTTTAAATTCAGATGGAACAGGAGGAGAATTTTTTGATCAGCCAGTAGGTGGTGCAGTTACACCAATTACGGCCACACATTTAATTGAAGGATCTCATTTCATGCAAATGAAAGGGAAAGAAATGTTTAAAGTTGCAACTAGAACTCTTGCTGAAAATGGTAAAAAAGTTCTTGAGATGGCCGGCATGACAAAAGATCAAGTAAATTGGGTTGTTCCACATCAGGCCAATATTAGAATTATTGAAACAACTGCAAATCTTCTAGATGTTCCAATGGAAAAAATGATCGTAAACATAGATAAATATGGAAATACGTCAGCTGCGACAGTACCTATCGCTTTCCATGAGGCCATTATGGATGGAAGAATCAAACGAGGTGATATCGTTTTATTTGATGCATTCGGTGCAGGACTTACTGCCGGAGCCACTCTTTTAAAATACTAAATGGAGGACATATGTCTAAATCAGTAACACTTCTTTTTCCAGGGCAAGGATCGCAATATGTTGGAATGGGAAAAAATCTTGATCACTCAATTTTTAATAAAGGAAATGAAGTTTTAGGTTATGATTTAAAAAAAATCATGCATGAAGGACCAGAGGAAGAACTAAAACTTACTCACAACACTCAGCCTGCAATATTAAAACACTCAGTGGCTCTCTATAACCAGCTCAATGAATTTTTAACTAAGCATAACATAAAAGTAGATCGCGTGCTTGGGCACTCAGTTGGCGAATATGCTGCCTTAGTTGCAGCAGGTGTCTTATCTCCTTACGATGCAATTCATGCTGTTCATCTTCGTGGAAAATTCATGCAAGATGCCGTACCAGTTGGATGTGGTTCAATGTATGCCATACTAAAAGTTCCGCAAAAAATTATAGAGGAAGCATGTAGCGTTTCTTCACGGCCAAATTCAGAAGTAATGCCTGCAAACTTTAATGACCCTACACAAATCGTTATATCAGGTGAAAAAGAAGCTTGTAAAAGAGCAGTTCTTTGGCTTTCAGAAAATTACAAAGAAGCACATCGCGCGATGGAATTAAATGTGTCTGCTCCATTTCATTCATCCTTGATGAAGCCTGCTGCTGAAAAGTTGAAAACTGCATTTGCTAACTTTCGGTGGCATGAAAATAAAATTCCTTATATTGCAAATATTGATGCTCTCGAATATCCAATCGGAACTAACCCAGAAACAATTATCGATAATCTATTTAAGCAAGCTTATGGGCCAGTACTTTGGACACAATCAATTGAGAAATTATCACCTGGAACAATTTGTGTGGAAGTAGGGCCTGGAAAAGTTTTAATGGGACTAGTCCGAAAAATTAATAAAGATATAAAAGTAGTTTGCCTTGATAAAGATGAGGCATTAACAGAACTTGCAGAAGTTCTAGGAGTGTAAAATGCTAGCGACATATTCTGACTTAAAAGGAAAAAAAATTTTAATTACAGGCGCCTCAAGAGGCCTTGGTAAAAAAATGGCCGAGTCTTTAGCGGTTCAAGGTGCGCATGTAATTTTTAATTACCGTGGTGATGAAAATCAAGCAATGATTTTAAAAGAGGAACTTTTAAAACTTGGAGCAACGGATGTCACAGCTTTAAAATTTGACGTGACAAATACTGCACAAATGAAAGAAGTTGTTGAAAATTTTATCGATACATCTGGCCCAATTACAGGCCTTGTAAACAATGCTGGAATTTCTAAAGATCAAATCGTATTACGACTAAAAGAAGAAGATTTAGATCAAACCTTAAAGACAAACTTAAGTTCTGCAATCATGCTAACTCAAATTCTATCCCGGAGTTTTATGAAGGCCTCTGATGTTTCAATTGTAAATGTTTCGTCAATCGTTGGCCTAATGGGAAATGCATCACAAATTGCCTATGCTGCATCAAAGGCCGGTATGATAGGTTTTACAAAGTCATATGCCAAAGAATTGGCCTCTCGAAATGTAAGATGTAATGCTATTTGTCCGGGATTTATAACGACAGACATGACAGATGCACTTGATGAAAAAGTAAAAGAGGCCTATGCCAACTCTATTCCACTAAAAAGAATGGGGGGAGCAGAAGAGGTTGCAAATCTCGTAAGTTTCTTACTTAGCAAAGCATCATCGTATATCACCGGAGAGACGATTAAAATTGACGGTGGCCTATATATTTAATAAAACTATTACTTATTTTTATTAGTAAATTTTCAGGAGTTTTGAATGAAAGACAAGGTAATTAAACTAATCAGCGACGCTACAAAAATTGATATTGCAAAAATCAACTTAGAAACTAGTTTCGTTGACGATCTTAACCTAGACTCATTAGACATTGTTGAACTAATGATGAAAATGGAAGATGAATTTGGTGTAGAAATTCCTGAGGAAGATGCAGAAGGTTTAAAAACGGTAAAAGATATCGTTGCCTACTTAGAAAAAAAACAAGCTTAATTAAGTTATAAAGGCCCCTTTTTGGGGCCTTTATAGTTTTAGGAGGTTGATTACGATGAAAACAACAAAAGAGCTTAAAAGAGTTGCAATCACTGGTATGGGTGCAATCAACGGACTAGGCCACTCTCTTAATGAAGTCTGGGCAAATGCGATTGAAGGCAAATCTGGTATTTCGACAATTGAAAATTACAATACAGAACAGTTGGGAACAAAATTCGCGGGTGAAGTTAAAAACTTTAAGCTCTCTGAAATAATTCTCGAAGAAAAAGAAGCTTCTCGCTACGATCGCTTTATTCACTTTGCACTTCACGCAACGAACGAGGCACTTAATAATGCAGGCCTTTTATCTGACCATAAAAACAATTTAAAATACGATCCTCATCGCATGGGCTGTATCTTAGGTGTTGGTATGGGAGGAATGCCTGAAATAGAAAATACAGCAAAGACACTTTTTGAAAAAGGTGCAAGAAGAGTTTCTCCCTTCTTTATACCTGCAATTATACCAAATATGAGCTCAGGACTTGTTTCAATTCGCTTTGATTTGAAGGGATTAAATTTTTCGATATCTAGTGCATGTGCCTCGGCCGCTCATGCCATCTCAGCTGCGAGTTACGAGATCATGCATGGTCGACAAGATGTTATGGTTACCGGAGGAGCTGAATCGGTAATTTGTGCCCTTGGAATGAGTGGTTTTATTAACATGAAAGCACTATCTAAAAAGAATGAAACTCCTAGTATTGCCTCAAGACCATTTGATATTGACCGCGATGGTTTTGTGATGGGAGAAGGCGCAGGAATTTTAATTTTAGAAAATTATGATTTAGCGCTTAAGCGTGGAGCTACGATCTATGGAGAAATCGTAGGCCATGGTGCGAGCTCAGATGCTTATCATATAACAGCTCCACACCCAGAAGGCGAAGGCGCATATAATTGTATGAAGATGGCCGTTTTAGATTCTGGAATTGATTTTACCGAAGTTGGTTATGTTAACGCCCATGGAACATCAACGCCACTCGGAGATATTGGAGAAACCAAGGCAATCAAAAAAACGTTTGGAGACCACGCTAAAAATTTAGTTGTATCTTCAACTAAGTCAATGACTGGACATCTCCTTGGTGCGGCCGGAGGAATTGAAAGTATTTTTTGTACGATGGCACTCCATACGGGAATCATACCTCCTACAATTAACTTAGATAACCAAGATCCTGAATGCGATCTGTTCTATGCTCCAAATAAAGCTGTTAAACGCGATATAAAATATGCTCTTAACAACTCTTTTGGTTTTGGTGGTACAAACTCATCACTTGTTATAAAAAAATTTAAGGAATAAATATGTTTCATCCAAAGGCGTTTGATTTAAAAATGATTGATCCTGAAATCTTCTCTATCATTGAAAGTGAAAGAGAAAGACAAGAGTTAGGATTAGAACTCATCGCTTCTGAAAATTATACCAGTCCCGCAGTGATGCAAGCACAAGGATCGATTCTTACAAACAAATACGCTGAGGGACTTCCAAAAAAACGCTACTACGGAGGATGTGAGTTTGTAGACCAAGCTGAAATATTAGCGATCGATCGAGTGACACAACTTTTTGGAGCAAAATATGCCAATGTTCAAGCACACTCTGGTTCTCAAGCAAATATGGGAGCTTACTTTTCACTTTTAAATGTTGGAGATACCGTTTTAGGTATGAATCTTTCAGAAGGTGGTCACCTTACTCACGGCTCCCCTGTAAATTTTTCAGGAAAACTTTTTAAGTTTATTTCTTATGGACTAGATGAAAAGACTGAGCGAATTGATTACGATCACGTTTTAGAAATGGCAAAACAAAATAAGCCAAAGCTTATTGTTGCTGGAGCATCTGCTTATCCTAGAGCGATTGATTTTAAAAAATTTCGTGAAATTGCTGATCTTGTTGGCGCATACTTGATGGTCGATATGGCCCACATCGCAGGACTTGTGGCTGCAGGACTTCATGAATCACCAATTCCCTACGCACATGTAACGACGAGTACAACTCATAAAACATTGCGAGGCCCAAGAGGGGGAATTATCCTTACAAACGAAGAAGAGTTATTTAAAAAATTAAACTCAAATATTTTTCCAGGTATTCAAGGTGGACCACTTGAACATGTAATTGCAGGAAAAGCAGTTGCATTTAAAGAAGCACTTACTCCTGAATTTAAAAGTTATCAAAAACAAGTACTACTAAATTCCGCGACACTAGCTAATGGACTCATGGAACTTGGAATTAAGCTTGTTACTGACGGAACAGATAATCACCTCGTCTTACTTAAAACAGATTCTGTTAATCTTTCAGGCAAAGAAGCAGAAGCGGCCCTAGAGCACGCAGGAATAACATGTAATAAAAATATGGTACCAAAAGACACTAGGTCGCCATTTATTACAAGTGGCGTCAGACTAGGAACGCCGGCAATAACAACTAGAGGCCTAAAAGAAAATCATATGTTAATGCTTGCAAAGTGGATTCACCTTGCATTAATTTCCTCAAAAGATGATAATGCTTTGAAAAAAATAAAGAATGAAGTATTAGAATTGTGTAAGGAATTTCCGGTTTATAAATAATTATGTATTGCCCACAATGTAACGCTGAAGAAACAAAAGTTATCGATTCAAGAAACCTTCTTGAAGAAAATACAATTCGCCGACGCAGAAAATGCGATCGCTGTGAATTTCGTTTCACGACTTATGAGAAATTGTTTTTGCAAATGCCTCAAATTGTAAAAAAAGATGGGCGTAGAGAAAATTATAATCGCGAAAAAATAACTAAAGGTCTTGTTAAAGCTTGCTCTAAGCGACCAATCTCTGTAAATGAACTAGATGGTTTTATCGACAATATTGAACGAGAACTTTTAGAAATATCAATTACTGAAGTAAGCTCTACTCAGCTTGGAAAAGTAATTATGGATAAGCTTAAAATACTTGATCCAGTCTCTTATGTCCGATTTGCCTCATTCTACTGGGATTTTTCAGACATCGAAGATTTTATGTACGGACTTAAACATAATCTAAATAGCAAAAAAGAAATTTGCGGCAAAATAAAAGGTACTAACGAAAATGACCGAATCCAACATCAATAAGAGAACTCTTGGCAGAGAATATGCATTTAAATTTCTTTATAAAAATTTGATGCCTGAATTTAAAAATGAGAAAGAAAAAATTTTGAATGATCAAAATTTTTTAAATAGTGCTCTTACTGAATTTGATATTTCTTTTTCTGAATTAGATGAAGAACACCCCCATAATGACATTGATCAAAACTCAAAATTTTTTGCCAAAGAACTCATTTTTGGTGCGCTAAAAGAGGAACCAGTTTCTCTGGAATTAATCAAAAGTTTCTCGACAAATAAAAATGTTGAAAAAATTGATCGAATGAATATCGCCGTACTACTTTTGGGAATTTTTGAAATTAAAGCAAATAAGTCGACATCACCTGCAGTCTTTATTAATGAGTACGTAAATATTGCTAAAAAATACTGCCCGACTGACTCTGCTGGCTTTATTAATTCAGTTTTAGATCGAGTCTCAAAAAGCAATGGAAAATAACTATAATTTACTAAGCCTTATTGGCCCAGACATTGGGGCCATACTTTGGATGCCAGAAGAAGAGCTCAGTAACCGCCTAGTATATTTTAAAGAATTGGATTATCTCTTTGATGGAATTATTGCAGAAATTGCACACAACTCTATTAATGAAACTAAAAAATCAATAAGCTTCCTTACCAAGAGTTTTGGATTAGACTTATGGCTTATTTATATTGGCCCGAAGGCAAGTAATTCAGAAATTGATGAGCAGATATCGCTTGTAACTGAGATACAAAAAAAGGGATTAAAAGTCTTACTTCTCTCTCAAAATATCAGCTTAAAAAAAGATGAAATTGAAAAAAAATATCCCCACTTAAAATTTACCACGCCATAATATAAGTAACCCAAGATTCACAATTGTCGGCCTTATTTTTAGGTTTAAAGTTTCCATCTCCTTCACCATTTTCATCTTCGCCTTCCCAGTAAATCTGAATATTTTTAAATCCAGCTGACTCTAAAACATCTTGAATTTCTCTAGCATCCCACATGCGCCAGTCATATTTAAAAACTTTCTCATATTTGGTTTTAGTATCATGCTTTAAAAAGTGAATATAATACATACACTCTGAAGTTAGCGGATTATATTTCGAACACTCCCAAAAATAAGTATGCGCTTTATGCCGATTAGATTCAATCAACTCCTTTCTTGTGTCTGTTCCACCAAATAGATCTAAAAAAAAGGCAGAGTCTTTCTTCATATGTTTTTTGACTTGCTTAAAATAAGTTAAAAGATCTTCTCTTTTTTTAAACAAAAAATAAGAAAAATTAAAAGCGACTGTTACATCAGTGCTAAATTGGTAATTTGATAAAACGTTTCCCTTAATAATTTTTACTCGTTTTTGTTCATCTTCAGTCATAGGCAAATAATGATGATCAAGTCCATAAGTAATCGGCTCAATATCAAGATCAATTCCATAGGCAGTGTGATTTACAGATTGCTTTCCCCAAGTACATGCCATAAGCCCTGTCCCTGAAAAATCTTCTCTTAAACTTAGTGGAGCTTTCTTAAAGATCCGTCTATATTCTCGATTAATAAAATTTATGTCAGCCTCAGGATTTTGAACTGATGCCTCATAAAGACGATATTTTTCATTACGTGATAATTTTTTTGTCATATTTCCCCTAATAATCCTTATATGATTTAACTTCCACTATTTTTGAATTGTACTTCTGATTAATTTCATTTTTTCGTTTAAAACGTTCGTCATTATTAATGTAAACTGCTCGGGCAAGCTTAATAAATTCTTCATCAAATTCTTTTGCACGTTCTTTTTCTCTAATATCATCTTCAATTTTCCACAATACTTTATTAATTTCGATCATCTTAGATAAATGCAAATCTATATCACTAAGCTTTAATTTACTGAGTATGTTTTCAAGCTCAATTTTTTCTTCTTTTATGTGCAGTAACTTTGATATATCCGCTATCATTTCTTCTTTTATAATTAAAATTGATAATTTATCAATTAACTCCCCTAAAGAGACACCGCATTCAATCTTCATGAATATTCCTATAAATAATATTAATTATCTCATACTCAACATCTTTTTTGGGAGTGCGTATTAAAACGTTGTCTCCTACTTTTTTTCCAATCAAACTTGCTCCAATTGGTGAGCGATAACTAATATGTCCTTTGCTTGTATTAATTTCATCAACTCCAACAATTGAAAAAATATACTCAACTCCCTCATCATCAGTTAAAACAACAGTCGCTCCGAATTGGACAGCAATTGAATTAATTTTTTCTGGATCAACAATCAATGCAAGATTAACCCTTGTCTGCAAAAAACGGATACGCTTATCTATTTCGCGCAGTCTTTTTTTTCCGTAAATATAGTCTGCATTCTCTGATCGATCACCGTTGCTTGCGGCCCAAGAAATGACTTTAGTAAGCTCTGGTCGCTCTATTTTTAATAGGTAGCTTAACTCTTCTGAAAGAACTTGATAGCCTTTAGGAGTGATATAGTTAACTTCTTTTGCTCTCATGCTTAGAATTTTTCTTTCTTTAAAAGATTCAAGCTTCCATCATAAACAATATCTAAAACATTATTAAAGTCTTTTTCAGTCCCGTAGTAAGGATCTGGAACTTCAGTGAGATTATAAGTTGAGCCGTAGGATAAAAATAATTTTATTTTTTCTTTGTATTTTTGTGCTTCAGGAATTTTTAGAACATTTGATAAATTGCTCTCATCCATACAAAGAATTAAATCAAAGTCAGCTAAGTCTTGAGGCTTGATTGGCCGAGATTTCGTTGGGAGTTTAATTCCTCTTTTTTGAGCAGTCTCAATCATTCGTTTATCTGGCCATTGCCCCTCATGAAAGTTACTTGTGCCAGCAGAATCTACAATCACATTTTCAATTTTATTTTCTACTAGCAATTTAGTTAGCGTGCCTTCGGCCGCAGGAGAACGACAAATGTTACCTAAACATACAAATAATATTTTTTTCATGGCATAAGTTTACTCTAAGTCTCATTATATGCTAAGTATTTTGAGAGGATTATTTATGGCAGTTAGAAAAATTATTCGAATGGGGCACCCTATTTTAAAAAAAGAGGCCGAGTTATTTACTAGGGAAGAGATAACCTCCCAAGAAACTCAAAAATTATTAATCGATTTATACGATACGATGAAAGAGAGCCAGGGAATTGGCATAGCCGCGCCACAGATTGGTGTTTCAAAAAAAGTTTGCTTGATCGAACTTCCGGCCAATAGTGAGCGGTACGGGAATTTGCCGGAAACCGAACTTATGATTATTTTCAATCCAACGATTGAAATAATGACAAATGAAATTCAATCGTACTTTGAAGGTTGTTTATCAGTTCCTGGTCTTAGAGGAAAAGTGAGCCGTCCTAAAAAAATTAAAATCAAATACATTGACCAAAACAATATTGAAAAAGAAACCATTGCGATTGATTTTCTTGCAACTGTTTTTCAGCATGAAATTGATCACCTATTTGGAAAACTATATGTTGAACGAATGAATGATCTAAGCTCATTAAGTTTCACTGAAGAATATGATGAATTTATTAAAGAGTAATATTGAAGATATAAAATGAATGGCTCACTAAAAGTAATCGGTATCATAAAATCTCCTTTTCAAGATAAATTTGGAATTCCAAGACAGGCAAATCTTATCGATATTCCAATGGAGATTAAACTTCTTCCTCCATTTAACAGAAAGGAGGCGCTTCTTGGACTAGATCAATTTGAATACATTTGGATTATTTTTAGATTCAATCAAATTGATGAAAAAGAAGAAAAAATTAGCGTTAGACCTCCACGTCTTGGTGGCAATACTAAAAAAGGTGTTTTTGCTACCCGTTCCCCATTTAGGCCAAATCGCCTAGGCTTGAGTTGTGTGAAATTGATTGAAATAAAAAAAGATTCTCTGATTATCTCCGGTGGTGACTTTCTAAATTCAACCCCTGTTTTAGATATAAAGCCATATCTCAAATATTGTGATTCAAAAAAACCAAAAAAAAATTCATGGCCTGATTCTAAAAATGAAAAAAAACTGAAAGTTAAATTTTTAATTAAAACTGAGAGTGTTTCAAAAGAAAAACTAAAATTTATAAAGCAAATATTATCACTCGACCCGCGCCCAAGTTTTCATAAAGACCCTACAAAAATTTATAAAATCAGACTTTATGATTATGAATTACATTTTACAGTCAGTGGACTAATTTTAACAGTTCATGATTTATTTTTTATCGATCGAACAGCCTGTATTTCCCCCTTGTAGAGAAAATGGTTTTAGCTTCTTTTTTTCCTCTTCCAATTTTTTCAAGAGGTCTTCTTTAGTTTCACAATCTTCAGCACTTTTTTTGCTACTTGGTTTTTCGACCTTTACTTGATTTTTTGATTTAACTGTTTTTTTTGTCTCTGCATAAACCAAATTAAGACAGGTAATTGCCAATAAAAAAATAAGCGATTTCATTTATTCCTCACTCTTCACTATAGTTAAGCATTTTTAAATTCATAATAAATCGATAGAGACACCTAGGCATTTTGTCTAAAATAGTTATGACTATTTTCATTTGCCACGGAAAAATATAGAGAACTCTTTTTTTAGAGATTGCTCGCTTAATTAATTCAGCGGCCCGGCTAGAAGACATCATAAATGGCATTTTATGATTATTTTTTTGGGTTAGTGGTGTATCAACAAAACCAGGAGCGATGGCCGTGACATCAATTCCATGATTTTTTAAATCTAAACTATAAGACTCGCAAAGTTTTAATACTGCCGCTTTGGAGGCACTATAAGAGGATGCCCCTGGAAGTCCTACAAATCCGGCCACAGAGGCCGTGGCAACAAGATGCCCCTTCTTTTTTGGAAGCATTAAGGTTAAGGCCACATCAAAGGCGTGCAAGACTCCTTTAACGTTTATATCGATGACTTCACAGGCAACTGCAAAATTTGGAGTCTTAGATTTTGCTCCAACCGAGCGCCCTGCGTTGGCAATCATAATGTCTAAATGCCCACAAGAAAAATCGTTTACCGCCTTAAACAACTGATCGCGATCTGTAACATTCACTTCATAGAGAGATAATTGTTTATATTTGTTTTTAATCTCTGAAGGAAACTTGCTTAAATTCCGGCCACAAATACCAACACGATGGCCCTCTTTTAAATATAATTCGGCCAAAGATAATCCAATTCCCGTCGTTCCACCTGTAATAAAAATATTCACTCATCCGCCTAGAAAATTTACTAATTTTAAAAGCATAAATGGGTATAAATCCCAAGACAAGTCGATTATAAATTTTTACTTTTTCCTTGACGATGGCCTTTAGAATTCTTATATTTTAGCTTCGAATCTTGTTGGGGGCGTAGTTAAGTTGGTTATAACGTCTGCCTGTCACGCAGAAGGCCGAGGGTTCGAGTCCCTTCGCTCCCGCCATTTTCGAACCCCAAATTGGGGAACCAACATTTAGAAATTAAAAGAAAAAGCCTCGCAATACGCGGGGCTTTTTTGTTTCACTGTCCTAGGTTGGGACTATCCTAGGTTGGCAGTGGATACATCAAAAGTCATTCGATGGTTCAATTCGTCTTTTTCAATTTCAACGGCTTCAATCAGGCTTTCAGTTAGTTTTTTTGCAAATTTATCATTTACATCGTCCATCACGCTGTCTCTTTTTCCATAATTACTTTTTCAAGCTTACTCAACCTGGCCATAATCAATTTAATTGGATCATTTTTCTTTTCAACAAGAACATCTCTTAAAATATTATTCAAGAGAGTTTGATATTTCACGCCTTCAGCTTCGGCCTTTAGCTTCAGTGACTCTAAAACATCACCGTCAACCATTGTCGTGATTCTGATTTTATTGTCCTTACCTGAAGACTTCAAAGCTTCGTGAATTTCTTTTAGTGCTTGTTTCTCACCAATTTTTTTCTTCATACATCTTCTCCAAAAAAATCATTCCAAGAATC